>CAZHZQ010000001.1:0-50515 GCA_964537235.1 uncultured Actinomycetota bacterium
AGCAAGACTGGCTGAAGACGAACAGAGAGAGTTTCACACGCATGCTGCAGGGGCAGCGTGATCTCAGCTCGGTCTCGAGCACGATCCTCTCGGAACTCGCGCCTCTCGTGTCTGCCCAGCATGGTGTCTTCTACGCGATGACGGGATCCAGCGAAGCGACCGATCCCGTGCTCTCCTTGCAGGCGGGATACGGCTACGAAGAGCGCCGGCAGCTGTCGACCTCGTTCCGCCTGGGAGAGGGTCTGGTCGGGCAGTGCGCGAAGGAGAAGAAGCGGATCCTGCTCACCGAGGTTCCCGGCGACTACGTGCGGATCAACTCGGGACTTGGCGCGTCGCCTCCGCTCAACATCGTCGTGCTGCCGATCATGTTCGAGGGGTCGGTGCGCGCCGTGATCGAGCTCGCCTCTGTCAACGCCTTCACCGAGACACACCTGACCTTCCTCGATCAGTTGACGGAGAACATCGGACTCGTCCTGAACTCGCTCGAGGCCAACGCCCAGACGGAGACGCTGCTCGGACAGGCCCAGTCGCTGGCAGAGGAACTGCAAACCCAGCAGGAAGAGCTACGCGCATCGAACGAAGACCTCGGAGAACAGGCGGAACTGCTCGCCGAGCAGAACATCCAGGCGGAGCAACGCAACCGCGACGCTGAGAAGTCCAAGCAACTGCTCGAGGAGAAAGCCGGTCAGCTCACGCTCTCGTCGAAGTACAAGTCCGAGTTCATCGCCAACATGTCCCACGAGCTGCGTACCCCGCTGAACAGCCTGCTGATGCTCGCCGAGCAGCTCGAGGACAATCCCGACGGCAACATGACGGATGCTCAGGTGCAGTACGCCAGCGTCATCCGTTCGTCGGGCCAGGACCTGCTGTCTCTGCTCAACGGCATCCTCGACCTGGCGAAGGTCGAGTCCGGAACGGTCGTCGCGAAGTTCGCCGAGGTTTCCGTCGAGGCGCTCTGCGATGCGCTGCGCAAGGAGTTCGAGCCCGTGGCGACCGCTCAGGATCTCGAGTTCTCCATCGTGGTCGATCCGGACGCACCGAAGACGTTCGTCACCGATCTGCAGCGCCTGCGGCAGATCCTGAAGAACCTCCTCTCGAACGCGTTCAAGTTCACCGCTCACGGCGGGGTGACGGTGAGCATCGGATCGCCGGACAACGGATGGAGCTCTGAGAACGACTCACTGGAGCAGGCATCCGCTGTCGTGGCGTTCACCGTCAGCGACACCGGCATCGGGATCGAGCCCGAGGACCAGAACCGGATCTTCGAGGAGTTCGCACAGGGTGACGGCTCCACAGGCCGCTCCTACGGAGGCACCGGCCTCGGCCTCACGATCAGCCGCAACCTGGCACAACTGCTCCACGGCGAGATCACGGTGGCCAGCACCCCTGGTGAGGGAAGCGCGTTCACCGTCTTCCTGCCCTGGCAAGAGCCAACAGCGCAAGCACAGCCGGTCGAGCCTCGATCCGCGACGATGACCGAGAGACCCACCTCCACGACCGTGGCGAATGGATCGGCCCCGGCGACAGTGGCGGGGGAACCCAACCCCGCGACCGTGGAGCAGAGATCCGCCCCGGCCACCGTGACGGAGGAGTCCCCCCTCGCGCCGGACCCTGGAGGTTCGCCCGTTGATCTTCCGGTCGTGGAACGAGAGGACGTGACGACGGATCTTCCACCGTCGCCCGATCCCGTGAACGCTGCGCGACGGGCTCCTGTCGATCTCGAGGGCACGCGCGTGCTCGTCGTCGACGACGACTTCCGCAACCTCTTCGCGTTGACCGCCCTGCTCGAGCGCTCTCGGGCGAACGTCCTGACGGCGGAGAGCGGCAACGACGCACTTGCCCTGCTCGTCGACGGCGGCGGGGCCGTCGACATCGTCCTCATGGACATCATGATGCCGGTCATGGACGGCTACGAGACGATCCGTGCGATCCGCAGCCTCGATGGTTTGGGAGACCTGCCGATCATCGCGGTGACCGGCAAGGTCGTCAGCGGCGAGCGCGAGCGCTGCATCGCGGCCGGAGCGAACGACTACGTCCCCAAGCCGGTCGACACGAACGAGCTCATGACGGCGCTCGAGCCGTGGCTCGTACGTGCGGCACGTCCACCCCGATGATCGACGTCGAAGAGCTCGCCACGGACGGTGCGGCCAGGCCGCCGCCGACGGTGCTGCGGTCGGCCCCTGTCCTCATCGTCGACGACACCCCGTCGAAGCGGATCGCGATGAAGGCCGCGCTCGCGCCGCTGGGCCACCGCATCGTCGAGGCGGACTCCGGTATCGCGGCACTGCGCCGCATCATGGAGGAGGACTTCGCGGTGATCCTGCTCGACGTCTCCATGCCGGACATGGACGGCTTCGAGACGGCCACGCTCATCCGGGAGCGGTGGCAGTCCGCGATGACCCCGATCATCTTCGTCACCGCGTTCAGCAGCGACGAGGTCGGGCAGACGGACCATTACGCGGGAGGTGCTGTCGACTTCCTCTTCGCTCCGGTCCCACCGGCAGAGCTCCGCTCGAAGGTCTCTTTCTTCGCCCACGTCTTCCTGAACGCGGAGAACCTCGCTGCGCGGTCGAGGGGCGTCCAAGAAACCGCGGATCAGCTGAGATCCCTCACCGATGCCGCGCCCATCGGCATATTCCAGACCGACGCCGACAACCGTTACGTCTACACCAACGCCCGCTGGAGCGAGATCACGGGGATCACGGCTGACGAGGCCGTCGGCCGCGACTGGGACTCGATCGTCGATGCCGAATGGCGGGCGGAACACGAGGCGGCGCTGGCTGACAGTGCCGCGCTCCGGTACAGGTTCACGATCGACCGGGTCGACTCCGACCCCCGTGTGGTTTTCGCGACGACGCAGGCCATGCATGACGGTGACGGTGGGCGCTCGGGCTGGGTGGGCACCCTCGCCGATGTCACCGCCGAGCGGAAGGCACAGGCCGCCCAACGTTTCCAGGCCCAGCTGCTCGGCGCGGTCGGCGAGGCGGTGATCGCCACCGACCTCGACGGGACCGTCCGGTACTGGAACGAGGCTGCCGAACAGCTCTACGGCTGGTCAGCGAACGAGGTGCTCGGCCGCCCGATCACGGACGTCACCTTCCCCACTGACATGACGGGCGACGCTGACGAGGTCATGGCGGCGGTCACCGCGGACAAGACGTTGTCGGGGCAGTTCAGCGTCCAACGCCGCGACGGCACGACGTTCACAGCGCTGGTGACGAACTCGCCGATCTGGGACGAGGAGTCGGGTGACCTGAGCGGCATCATCGGCGTCTCGGCGGACATCACGGACCTGACGTCCGCGCAGGAGCTGCTCGCCCGGACCGCCGCCCAGCAGACCGCTGTCGCAGAACTCGGTCGCTACGCGCTCGCGGCAGACGACATCACATCGGTGGCCAGAGCCGCCGAGACCACGATCACCGACATCCTCGGACCGCAGGAGTGGCATGCCCGCGTGGTCTGGCCGGACGAGCCGGATCCTGCACCGGCGGACCAGGGGACCGGCACGGTCGTCCGTGTCGATGTCGGCGAGTCGGCGACGATCTCCGTCTGGAGCGACAACGGGTCACCACTCTCCCCACACGGCCGCCAGTTCATCGGTGACGTCGCCAACCACCTCGACTCCATGCTCCGACGCGCCGGCGCGAACGTCGAGTTCGAGCATCTGGCCACACACGACCCGCTCACCGCACTTCCCAACCGGACGCTGTTCCTCGACCGCCTCCACCAGGTGAAGCTCGCGTCCGAGCGAACAGGTCACCGACACGCGGTGCTCTTCCTCGACCTCGACCGGTTCAAGTTCGTCAACGACGGCCTCGGCCACGACGTCGGCGACCAGTTGCTGCTGGCGGTGGTCGATCGGCTCCGCAGCGTCATGCGTACGTCCGACACCTTGGCACGCTTCGGTGGAGACGAGTTCGCCGTACTCAGCCCCAACATCGGCGACGAGCGAACGGCCTTGGCGGTCGGGGCGCGCATCCAGACCGCCCTCGACACTCCCTTCCAGCTGAAGTCGGTGGAACTGATGGCCACCGCCAGCATCGGGATCGCCATCGGCGACGCCGATACGGACGGGGCCGACCTGCTGCGCGACGCAGATGCCGCGATGTACCGCGCCAAGGACAAGGGACGCAACCGGGTCGCGCTCTTCGACGAAGACATGCAACGCAATGCTCAAGACCACCTGGACCGCGCCGCAGCGCTGCGTGGAGCTCTCGGCAACCACGAGATCGAGGCCCACTACCAACCCATCGTCGAACTGGACACGGGCCGGGTTGTCGGGGTCGAAGCCCTCGCCAGATGGCGGCGTCAGTCCGGTGAGATGGTCTCCCCTGACGACTTCATCGGTCTGGCGGAGGAGATCGGCCTGATCGAACCGCTCGGTGAGCACATCCTCCGGACCGCCTGCCGGGATGCCCTCGCTTGGAGCCGGTCGAGCCCTGAACCGTTCATGCTGTCCGTCAACGTCTCGCCGCGGCAGTTCGCGTCTGGCGACCTCACGAACATGGTTCTCACGGCCCTGGCAGACACCGGCTTCGACGCCGCATGCCTCCACCTCGAGATCACCGAGTCCGCCCTGATGAACGAGCCCTCCGTCCAGACCACCATCGGCGAGCTCCGCAAGCACGGGATCAAGTTCGCGATCGACGACTTCGGAACGGGTTACTCGTCACTCGCCAGCCTGCGGGAGCTGCCCGTGGACATCCTCAAGATCGACCGGAGCTTCGTCAAGGGGATCACGACGAACCCGCAGGATCGCGCACTGATCACCGCAGCGGTCGACCTCGCCCGAAGCTTCGGCCTGACCACCATCGCCGAAGGGATCGAGAACCACGAGCAGCTCCGAGAGCTCACGGCGCTCGATTGCGATCTCGCGCAGGGATACCTGTGGAGCCGACCCGTCGAGGCGGAGGAAGTTGCCGAGGTCATGGAGCACGTCGGCGAGGTCACACACGACCGTCTCGTCCTCGTGTAGCACTGATGCGGACCACAAACGGCTTGTCGTTGATGTTCAGCTGGCGAAGTAGTCGGTCATCGTCTTGACGTAGTCATCGGGATGGGTGAGGTAGGGGAGGTGGCCGGCTCCGGCGAAGGTGTGCCAGTGGGCGTCGGGAAGTGAGGCGGCGAGAGAGGCGAGGATCGCAGCGAACATGGGTGGGCTGGCGTCGCCATCGGTCAGCAGGAGGGGCATCGGGATTGAAGCCAGTGTGCTGACATCTATCGCGAGCGCTTCGGGGTCGCCGAGCTCCCCGAGGAGGGTCGGTCCATGGGCCGTGACGTTGTCTTGAATCTCGGGCGGGAGGCGTTCCCACCAGCCCGGTCCGAGCGTGACCTCTTCGATGAACAGCTCGACACCACCGGCGTTGTCACCGGATTCGAGGCGTTGGCGAACGGCCTCGAACGACGCAGTGGTCTGGTCGTAGATGCTGGCGTGTTCCGGTTGACCGTCGAGGACAGAGAGAAGAGGGGGTTCGTGTCCGGCGACCCGCCGAACGAGGTCGGGGCGTTCGATGGCGAGGCGGAGCGCGACGTTGGTCCCGTAGGAGGTGCTGCACACGTGTGCTGGCCCGAGGTCGAGCTCCTCGATCAAGGCGGCCAGGTCGGAGGCGTCGTCGTGAACGGTGCCCTCAGCGGGCGGCCCGCCGCTCCGGCCGTGCCCGCGCCGGTCGTAGGTCACGACACGGAACGTTTCAGCAAGGCCGGGCGCGACGAAGCGCCACGCCGTGGATTCGGCCAAAGAGCCGTGCACGAGGACCAAAGGATCTCCAGCACCCGAGATGTCGTAGTGCAAGTTCGGCCGGTCCGGTCGTGTGATCGTGGCCACAACTTCCCCTTCGGTCACACCGATGGTCTGAGCCGGAGCAGGAACGCGCCACTGCTAGACCCGGTGGGCGCGGACGGTTTCGAACCGCCGGCCTCCGCCTTGTAAAAACGGATAAGGGGGATACAAGCTGTTCCCGTGTTCCCCCAGATGTTCCGTTGTCAGAGAGCTAGACGGGGGTAGGAGGCTGTCTCGGGGGAGCGGGGCTTCCTAGCTGTTCCCGCCCTTTCCGGACGGCTCACGGACAAACGACGGACAGATGCGGACAGAATGGTCACTCACCCCCGAGCCGATCCGCAAGCCCGCTATAGAGGTAGACCCCGGCGAAAAACCCACCTATGCCGAACGGCCCGACTATCAAGAGACCGACGACGCCTCCGAGCCCCGGTCCCGTCGGGGTCGCCCCGCCGAGTTCCACGAGCATCGCTCCTAGCCAAATCCCCACAATGCTCCCGGCGACACCAAACAGAATTACCAACACGTTCCCCTATCCCGACCTAGCTTCGACCGTAGGGGGGAGGTCTACCCAAACATGGCGCGGCTCTTGACTCTTGCCTCCCGCGCTGCCCGGCTGGGTGTGCCGGGGGAGTGCGCGGAGCGAAGCGGAGCGCCTATGGAAAGGGCAGCCTCTCAGCTACTCCCTCAGCTACTCCCGTGGCTCAGCATGGCGCGGAGGTCCCGGTAGATATGTGTTGCTAGGTCCCACATGGCCCCCAGGTAGCCCCGCAGCGCCTTGCCCCAGAGGTACGCGAGGGCTCCGACCCACAGGGCGATGAAGGCGTAAAGGAGGAAGGCCGATCCGCTCATGGGGTGGTCCCTGGTTGGGGTAGCACCGTACATATGTTCGGGTCACGGGGGAAGGAGGAACCCAACTTGTTACCCATCCACTACCCCACGGCGGATCGCATCAGCACATACCGGGGCGTCATGGTCGGCGGGATCGAGACATGCCGCGATGAGGTCAACACGGCCCACGTGTTCAGGTCCAGCCACCCCCATGGCGGCCGGGTGACGACGCAGGGCCTCTAGCCATTGCTGGGAGGTTCGGCAGGACGTGAGCGTCGTTCGGATGAGTGGGTTAGCCCGGGACGGGTCTGTCTCGGCTGCCGCTGCTCGCATGTCGGAGAGGCAGGCAGCGGACGGCTGGGTGGTGGTCTGTTCCTCGTCGTCGCCCCCCAGCAAGGCACCGACCCCGGCGAGCCCCAGGACCCCTACGAGGATTATGGCGGGGAGCTTCCACCACCGTCCGTCGTTCGAGTCCCGTCCTGGCTCAGGTTGGTCATCCATCCGGCTCCCCAGACGTTCCCCTTTCCCTGACCGTAGACGGGATGGTGGATCAGCTTCGCCCCATTCACCTATTCCACAGTTTCTCGGCAGGGGGACCTCACCTATATGACCACCCCTCAGGTTGAACCCGGCCTATAGTTGTGTGTACAACTATCTTCTGTGTGGAAGGTGACTCACTCTCGATCCTTCCTCGCTGCCGCCTTCCTTCCCTGACCACGACGGGGGCGACGGTCGGGGCGCGGGCAGGGTGCTGTTGAGACAGTCCTAAGACGGCCGGGGGGAGGTATGACTATGGGGGCTGAGGTAGCTGTTCGATCCCCAGCCTGCCCCAGCCTTCCCCCCTGCCGCTTGCTCCACCCTCCGATCCTCCATCTTCACTCTGACCTTGCGAGGCTCTGACCAGGTGTGTAATACTTCTTTTAGTTACTATTACGCTCACGGTTGCAAGCAGCCGAACAGGAGGGCAGAGATGAGGACGAGCGTCAGGGTTCAGGAGAAGGACTGGCGATCATTCGTCACGGTCGCGACCTACTCCCAACCGATGCAGGCTGAGGCGGATGCGTTCAAGCTGGTCCGCCAGGGCTACCACGTCGAGCTAGGGCACCACGGGACGCGGATGCGCGAGCCGGGACGGTCGAAGGTCTGGACGAACGCGGAGCATGACTGGAACGTGATTGACCGATGAGGTTGCTCGGATATCTGAGGGTCAGCACGAACGGGCAAGCGGACAACGGGACGAGCCTGCCCGGACAGCGGGAAGCGATCCAGACGTGGGCCAGGGAGAACGGCCATGAGGTCGTCGGCTGGTACCAGGATGCAGGGGTATCGGGGGCGAAGGAGCTAGAGGACCGCGACGGGCTCGCGGACGCCTTCCACGACCTGAGACAGGGGGAAGCTCAGGGGCTGGTGGTGTACCGGCTGGACCGCCTGGCCCGTGACCTGATCGTGCAAGAGACACTGTTGGCTGAGCTATGGGGAATGCAGATCGGCTCGGTCCTGGACGACCGGGACGGGGCTGCCGTGTTCTCCACGATCCCCTCCGAGGGGGAGTACCTAACCCCTGACACGGACGATCCCTCACGGAAGCTCATCCGTCAGACGTTGGGGGCGGTAGCTGAGTACGAACGATCCATGATCGCGCTCCGCATGAAGGCAGGGCGGGACAGGAAGCGGAGGCAAGGTGGGTACGCGGGAGGACGCCCACCGTTCGGCTGGAAGGCTGAGGACGGGGAGCTAGTCCCGTGTCCGGATGAGCAAGAGACCGTCCAGCTTGCCCGTGAGCTACGTGAGGACGGGATGAGCTACCGCCAGATCGCGGAGAGGCTGGTGGAGGAAGGTCACCCACCCCGAGCCGTCCGGGACGCTCAGCGGAAGGCTGAGCGGGGCGATGAGGACGTGGAGGTACCTATGGACTGGACCTGGCATCCGCCTCAGGTGAGCGCCCTCATGGACGACCCTGAGGTAGTGACCAGGACCGGGGCCGGGGAGTGAGTGACGAGATGAGTGAGGACAACGGAACGACGGAAGGACCGAACATGGATCGCTGGGAACGTGACCACCGGAAGCTGCATCAGCTTCGCCGGGAGAGTGAGGCGCTGGGCGTGAAGGTGAGAGACGCTGACGCCATGAAGCTACAGAGGGAGGTTGGCTTTGAAGCTGACTACTCCCGGATCGTGGACGAGAGGGGTCATGGGGAATAGTGGGATAGGGGTTATAGGGATGTTCGGGATGGGTAGTTGCCGGGGGCTACATCCCATCCATTCCGCAGCTACCTCCCACACATCCACGGTGGACCCCCGTGTGAAATAGCGCGGGCTACTGGGAGGACGAGTAGTAGGGCGTGAGTGGCTGCATATAGCAATATCTGACAGTTCTAGACGGACGGTAGGGGTCGGTGGCCTTATACCCTCATGACATCCCTTGTCCTCCCTCTATATGCGGTGCCAGCCCCCTCTAGCTGCCTGTTTTTCTGAAAGTGGGGTTAGTGGCGCGTAGGTGGGGGACTATCACAATTCTTATAGTTCTTATAGTTGAATAGGGGGGGTGTCTTATACCTCTCGGGGAGCCTTGCATGAGGGGCTGGGGTACTGCCGGGGAGCGGCATGAGAGGGAGGGGCGTGGTGGCTTATCCGGGAAAAAGTCTTAGTAGGTCTCCCTGCCCCGTTCCGGCCCTTAACCGGGAAGTTTTCTTAGGTCTCATGGGTATAGGGTTTTTCCCGGACAAGGAGGGATCGCGGGCTGGGGAGTAGCTGAGAACGGGACCGGGGGACCAGGACCCGAGAGAAGGCGAGAAAGCCTGGTCCGGTCGGGGGCGGAGAGTCCCCCGACGGTTACCCGATCCCGTACCGTCCTTCAGGAGTCGTCGGTGAAGGCATCGTGTAGTCGGCTGTTGACCTGTTGCCGCAGTTCCTCACTGGCGGTCACGCGCCCCGCCCGTTCACGGCTGCCTCCGCTACTCGACACGTACACGGTCTCAGCTTCCTCGAAGGGGAAGGGCTCGTACTCGACCTCGAACCTGCCGATGTTTTTCCCGGCCCTGGCAAACGCCTCGGTGTCCACCTCCTCGGGGAGGTTGTCGGGACGTGCCTGCCTCAGCTTGCGATGCCACCTACTTACTCGCTTGTTCTCCTCGGCAATCTCCTCCTTATAATCGGCTCTCGCTTCGTTCACCTTCTCCCGCTGCCCCTCAACATCTCCCCGGTTCTCGCGGAGGTCGGCAAGGGCTTGCTCCTCAATCTCCGCAGCGGTCTCGTCAACTACTCGCTGGGCTACCCGTGTCAGGTTCCTCTCAGAGCCCTCCACTTGCAGACGGTGGTACTCGACGGCTGACCTGGCATCGCGTAGCTGGTCCTGGGTGACGGTGCGATCCCCGTCACTGAGCCGCTGTTGCAGTTCCTCTAGGTGGGCGACGGCCTCTGTGGCAGCTTCCTTATCGTCGGCAAGCTGCTGCCGTGCTTCGGGAATGGTCATGGTCTCGGTCGGTTCGGTTGGGTCGTCACTCATGCCGCATCCCCTCCCAGTGTCCCCAGAGCGTCACTGAGGCGCAGGTCGACGGCAGTCTCATAATCGCCCTCAGCCTCAGCCTGGGCTATCCTCCCATCCAGCGTGGAGGGCTCGGACCCTTCCCCTTCCTGTTCGTTCTCGCCCCGGTCGTTGTCGTTATCAGAGTCGTTCGGGGAGGCGCTCTCGTCGCCGGGGTTACCGGGGCCAGGGCCAGAGATGTCGTCCAAGCTCACCCCCTCTGCGTTGGTGTCGTCATCATCACTCGCCTCTAGGCTGTCGCTCATCCCCTGATCGGTGCGGAGGTCAATGCCCTCGTTGAGCCTTTGGGTAATGGCTCCATCCCGTTCCTTCCGTGTCATGTTCGCCCAGTCTGGTCGCTGGGTCTGGTCGTCTGTCTCACTCATCTTCTTCTTTCCTTTCTCGCGTCACGTCCCGGTATCTCCGAGCCGCATCTCTTGTTGCTGACTGTCATGCCGCTTCCGTGATCCCCTCGCTCTGGTCGTCGTCCTGATCGACAACCTCACTCCACCCCGTGACCGCGTGCTGCCGCTCCCGTTCGATCTTTACCTGCCTCTGGATCTCCGCAGCCCAGCCCTCATCCGTGAGACCAGGGGGAACCGATCCCGACACCCACCACTCAGGTATGGGCTGCCCGTTACCCCGTAGGCGTTCGGCTGCCCGTAGCTGAACGTCGGACAGGTGAGCCTTGTCCGAGAAGGCATCCAGGTCGATCCATTCCCGTTCTCCCTCAGGCTGGTAGCTCCGGAAGGGATTGGGAACTATCCAAGGATGCTCCCTGCTGCCCCGCGATGAGGACAACACCTTGACCGTCTGCCCGACCACCAGAACCTCATGCAGCTTCCGGGCCGCGTCGTCCGGAGTGAGGCGTTGCCAGGGAAGCTCGTACTTACATGACCGCTGGGGGGACAGGTCAGCCGTGGCGAAGGCGTAGAGGGCGCTGTCCCGGTTCTCGATGGTCGCGTAGTTAGCCCAGCCCTCCCGTGCTGCCCGGTCGGAGATGGTCCGCTCCCGATAGGTCGTCTGGTCGTCCTTGTCCATCTCGCCGTAGCCCGGAACGGTGGCGGTCCAGATTGCGGGTTGTTCGAGGAAGCGGGAGAGGAAGTATTGGAGGGCTGCCCGTCCTCTCGGTTCCGCGCAACGGTCCCGGCAGTACCAGGAACCATGAGGCGGGAGAGGTACCGACTCCACCTGTCCATCCACGATCCGCCCCCTCACCATCTGCCCACAGTGGAGGACGTACTCGGGAACATCCGGGGTGGGGTACAGGTCGGGCCAGTCCACGCGGGGTACGCGGAGCCTGGCAAGCTCATCCGGGGCGATGCCGTGGAGGTAGGCAAGGTCGTCCAAGCTCCATAGGCGGGCCACGGTTGAGCCCGTTGCTGGGCTGCCCCCGGAGGCTTCCGGGGTACCATGTAGCTGCAAGGGATTACCTTCTCTCTGCTGGTCACGTTGGGCTTGTCCTTCCTCTGTTGACCGTTGCCCTCTCGGTGTCCTTCACGCCGGGAGGGCTTCTCTCATGTCACGTCCGTGAGCCCGTGGGTTCTCGGTTGTCTCGTTAGGCAGCCTGGTCCGCGTTCTCGGAGAGCCATTCCTCTACGTCTTCCTGACGGAACCTCAGGGCTCCCGTTCCTCCGGCGAGCCGGACGGCTCGGGGACCCTGGCCCTTGTAACGCCAGTTATAGATCGAGGAGGTACTGACACCGAGGTAGTCAGCAAGCTCATCGACGCTCATTAGGTCACTCACAGTCTTTCCTTTCTAGTGCTGGATTGTCTATCGCGTGGCCGGTCTGCCCCACATAGTCATGTTACGGTAAGATGTTTCCCAAGCTGTACAGCCTGTTGGATATCGCAACACGAAGGACCACGGTGGCGAAGCAAGAGAGGGGTGCCAGTGGCCTCCCTGACGACGTTCGGGAGTATCTGGATGAGGTCGTGGAGGCTGTCGCTGCGATGGTCCAGGGAGAGCCCCCGCCCAGGAACCCACGGGCCGCGCTAGAGGCAGCTATCTCGGCTGCGTCAGGGCTGGGGGGCTGGCAGACGATCACGGACGTTCCGAACGTCCTTCGGACCAACATCGTTCGACTCCGGAAAGAGAAGGGCTGGACCCAACAGGGGCTCGCTGACCAGATGGAGGCAGCCGGGTTCGGCTGGACCAGAGCGATAGTCAGTCACGTAGAGACGGTGGAGCCCGACACAGCTCAGGTCAGACGGCAGGTGTCGGTCACAGAGGTTCTAGGGCTGGCCCTCATTTTCGACGTCCCCCTGACCTCTCTGCTGGTCCCGGCTGACGGGGAGACACCTGTTGAGGTTGGGGGCCGCAGCCTCACCCCGGACGACCTGAGAGACCTCATCGAACGACGGACGACGGACGACGGACAGGAAGGGCGCTAGTCATGGCGCACATACGGAAGCGAGAGGGAAAGACGGGCCGGAGCTATCAGGTCCGGTGGGTCGACCCTGACGGACAGGAGCGGGCTAAGACGTTCTCGCGGAAGGGTCCAGCCGATGTATTCCTCCGCAAGGTGGAGCGGGAGATGGACACGGGGGAGTACGTCGATCCGTCCCGTGGCGACACGCCCTATGCGACATGGGTGGAGGACGGGTGGTGGCCCGGATACGCCCCCACGCTCGGAGACTCCACACGTATCCGGTACCGGGGCATCCTGGACAACTACCTCTTGCCAAGGTTCGGGGACACAAAGCTGTCCCGGCTGAGGCAGGAGGACATACAGGCGTGGGTGGGGGACCTCACGGAGGAAGATGGACTCGCCCCTGCCACGGTGAAGAAGAACTATGACCTCCTGCAACGCTCCGTGGAGGCTGCCGTTGCCGCTGACAGGTTGCAGCGGTCCCCGTGCAAGGGCATCCACCTACCCCGGCAGGACTCTCAGGAGATGAGGGCTCTCACTCCCTCTCAGGTGGACGCTCTCGCCACGACCATCGCGCCCCTGTACCGGGCTATGGTCCTGGTCGCTGCCTACGGGGGGCTGAGGCTGGGGGAGCTTGCGGGCTTGAAGGTGGATCGGGTGGACCTCCTGCATGGTCAGGTCCAGGTGGTGGAGACGCTGTCATGGCCCAAGGGCAAGCCCACTCCGAAGCCGGTTCCCAAGAGCGACGCTGGACGGAGGATGGTGGGGCTTCCGGGGAGCGTGGTGGAAGCTCTGGACCTCCACCTGTCCAGCTATCCCGCGTCCGATGAGGGCTACATCTTCACGTCTGTTGAGGGGCTGCCTCTGAGGAAGGACAACTACCGCCGTCGTCACTGGAACCCAACCACGGAAGCGGTCGGGCTCCCGGCTCTGAAGTTCCATGAGCTAAGGCACACGGCCGCATCCCTCATGATCCGGGCGGGAGCGGACGTGTTGACCCTGGCCCGGAGGCTCGGTCACGCGAAGCCCTCCTACACCTTGGACCTGTACGGACACTGGTACCCGGACCAGGATCAGGCGCTCCGTTCCAACCTTGACGCAATGATCGAGAGCGGCAGCGTGGAGGCGTCGAACGTGGCGAACATGAACGGCTGAGGGGATGAGTCTTATGTGCCTCTTGGGTAACCGTCCCGCCTCCGTCCCGTCTGAGCGACGGACAAATGACGGACAAACGGGATGCGGCCCGAACCCCTCTCAGCCCCAAAGTGCCGATATCCGGTAGTTATACCTCTCTAGCTCGGTGGGCGCGGACGGTTTCGAACCGCCGGCCTCCGCCTTGTAAAGGCGGCGCTCTCCCAAGCTGAGCTACGCGCCCGAGCGCGGAGCATGGTAACCGGCGCCCCTACCCTCACGGGGGTCGACGAAAGGGACAGCTGTGGCCGATCGGGTGTCGGACTGGGTGTCGCTGGTCCACGATCTGTACCCGCCCGCGCGTGCCGCGGACTGGGACAACGTGGGCCTCCAGGTCGGCGATCCGGACGATCCGGTCGAGCGGGTCCTGGTCACGTTGGACGTGACCTCGTCCGTCGTCGAGGAAGCCGCGGACGGCGCGGCGACGCTGATCGCCGCACACCATCCGTTGCTGTTCCAGTCGTTGTCGCAGGTGACCCCGGCGACCGCATCCGGGCGGATCGCGCTGGCGGCTGCCAAAGCGCACGTGTCGGTCCTCGCCGCACACACCAACCTCGACGTGGCGGACGACGGGGCGGGTACGTCTGACCCGATCATGCGTGCCCTCGGCATCGACGACACCCGACCGCTCACGAGCGAGACCCGGCAGTCCGACGAGGTGAAGCTCGTGACCTTCGTGCCGTCCGACGACGTCGATGCTGTCCTGGACGCGCTGGCCGACGCGGGCGCGGGTGTGATCGGCGACTACGAACGGTGTTCGTTCCGCGTGGTCGGAACCGGCACGTTCCGCCCCGGTGCGGACGCGGATCCCTACAGCGGCGCGGTGGGAGAGGACAACGAGGAGACGGAGGCTCGCCTCGAGATCGTCGTACCCCGTCGCCGGCTCGGTGGTGCGATCCGGGCACTGCTGGGCGCACATCCGTACGAGGAGGTCGCCTACGACGTCTACCCGCTCGTGGCAGGCGGGCGGATCGGCTTCGGGCGCCTCGGAGAGCTGGATGCCCCCACGCCGCTGTCAGCGGTCGCCGGTCGCGTACGTGAAGCCCTGCCGGCGCCCCACCTCCGCTTCGCCGGGGACCCGGATCGCCGGGTGCAGCGGATCGCCGCCGTCGGGGGTTCGGGCGACTCGTTGATCCCGGCTGCGCTCGGTGCCGGGGCGGACGTCCTGGTCACCGGCGATCTCAAGCACCACGTCACGCTCGATGCACTGGAGATGGGCCTGGCGCTGATCGACGCCGGTCACCACGCCACCGAGGTCGCGGCGATGCCGGCCTGGATCGACCGACTGCGGCACGAGGCATCCCAGAGGGAGCTGCAGGCGGAGGTGGTAGCTTCGTCCGTCCCCACGAGCCCGTGGGTCTGACGGAGAGGATGCGGTGAGCGACGACCATCCGAGTCGCGAGGAACTCGAAGGGCTCCTCGAGCTCCAGCAGACCGAGAACGACATCCGGAGGTTCGAGAAACGCCTCGACGAGCTGCCCGAGCAGGCGGCCCTGGACGAGTCGCTCGAGACCTCCGAGAAGCTCAAGGCCACGCAGGACCAGCTCCGCGTCGATCGCGACATGGTCGATTCCGAGATCCGGTCCCTGGAAGGCGAGCTGGACATGCTCCAGGAACGACGCGAGAAGGAGCAGACCCGGATGTACGGGGGGGAGATCTCCAACCCGCGAGAGCTCCAGGCGATCCGTGCCGAGATCGACGGCGTCGAGGAACGCATCGAGACGCAGGAGGAGGAGCTCCTCGGGCGCATGGAGGAGCGTGAGGAGATGTCCGGGCAGATGGAGAAGCTCGAGGAACGCCGTGCGCAGCTCGAGGTGGAGCAGGAGGAGCTCACGGCCAAGCGGGACGAGGCTGCCAAGGAGATCCTCGCTGAGCTCGGAGAGCTCAAGGCCCGCCACGACAAGGTCGTCCAGGAGCTCACCGAGGACCTGCTGGGTCGGTTCGAGAAGGCCAAGGACCGGCACGGCGCGGTCGCGCTCGGGGCGTTGGAAGGCGGTATCTGCACCGCGTGCCGTCTCGAACTCACGCCGCTCGAGCGCAGCGACCTGCGGGAGGACGCTCCGACGCTCGGCACGTGTCCGCAGTGTCAACGGCTCCTGGTCGCGCTCGAGTAGGTGCTGCTAGAGCCCCGGGCCGCGGGCTGACAGCTCCTCGTCGATGGCGGTCGCGGCGGTGATCAGCCCCATGTGGGTGAACCCCTGGGGGAAGTTGCCCAGGTGCGCGCCGGTCGACGGATCGATCTCCTCGGCGTAGAGGCCGAGAGGACCGGCCAGGGACAGCAACCGCTCGAACAGCCGGCCGGCCTCGTCCAGGTCGCGCATCCGGGCCAGCAGCTCGACCAGCCAGAACGAGCACATCAGGAACGCGCCCTCGTCCCCCTCGAGTCCGTCGTCGTTCTTGTAACGGAGCAGGAGCCCGTCGTCGACCTCCAGTTCGCGTCGTACCGCGTCGACCGTGCTCCGGACCCGTTCGTCCGCGACAGGCAGGAACCCGCGCAGGGGCAGCAGAAGCACGGATGCGTCCGGGTGCTTGGACCCGTAGGCCTGCACGAAGGACCCGATCTCCTCGTCGTAGCCGCGGGTCATGATGTCCTCGGAGATCTCTTCGCAGAGCCGCTGCCACTCCCGGAAGGGGCCCTTGAGTCCGAGGCCGCGACCGATGCGGATCGCGCGGTCCACCGCCAGCCAGCACTGGAACTTGCTGAACGTGTGGTGTCGGGGCGCCGAACGGATCTCCCACAGCCCGCTGTCCGGCTCCCGCCACCGGGCGGCGACCGTCTCCACCAGCTCCCGGATCACCGGCCAGCGCGCCGCAGGGACCTCGCCGCCGAGCTGCTCGGTGAGGAACCCCAGCTGCATGGCGGCTCCGTAGATGTCGAGCTGCAGTTGGTGGGCCGCGCCGTTGCCGACACGCACGGGGCGGGACCCCCGGTAGCCGGCCAGATGGGGGAGTTCGAACTCGGTCAGGTCCTCCTCACCGGTGATCCGGTACAGCGGGCGCAGCTCGTGCGCCCCGCCGACGCGATCGGTCAGCTCGGACAGCCACCGGATGAACGTCTCCGCCTCACGTGCGTGCCCGATCTCCAGGAAACACTCCAGCACGTACGCGGAGTCGCGGATCCACGAGTAGCGGTAGTCCCAGTTGCGTATGCCGCCGACCGTCTCCGGCAGGGAGGTCGTCGGGGCGGCGACCAGCGCCCCGCTCGGCTCGTACACGAGACACTTGAGGACGAGGGCGCTGCGCACGACGGCGTCCCGCCACGGCCCGTGGTAGTCGATCAGGCCCGACCAACGTCCCCACGTGCGGACGGTGAGGTCCAGCAGCTCCCGGGGGGACAGGTGACGGTGTGGGCCCCGTTCGGACCCCGGCGTGAGCAGGACGAACCAACGTTCCTGCCCGGGTTCCAGCCGCACGGTCGTCCGCGCGACGTCGCCGAGCCCGTCCTCGTGGGAGGCGATGTCCCAGTCGAGCCCCGGTCCCTCGAGCTCGAGGTGCTCGGTACCCGCCATGGCCCGCACCCCCGCGGTCGTGGTCTCGATCGTGGTGTGGGCCCGGGCGTAGTCGAACCGGGGCTGGAACGCGACCTCTGCGGTGACCGGAGCGAACGCTTCGACGCGGCGGACGAGGGTGTGGGCCGTGTGGGTCGGGTCGAACGCGTTCACCCGCGAGTAGACGAGGAAGTCCGTGAGCGTCAGCACCGGCTCGCCGTCACGTACGAACCGCGTCACCAGGACGTTGGTCTCACCGAGGTAGGTGCGTTGGACCCGCAGTTCTTCGTGGTCGCGCGGACGGATCCGCCAGCGGCCTCCCTTCTCCTGGTCCAGGAGCGCCGCGAAGACGCTGGGGGAGTCGAAGCGCGGGATGCACAGCCAGTCCACCGATCCGTCCGGCGAGACGAGGGCGGCGGTCCGGCTGTCGCCGATCAGGCCGTAGTCCTCGATGGGATGCTCCACGGGAGAACCGCTCACGATCGATGTCCCGTCAGGAGCTTCTCCCGCACCGTCGGCCTTCCGTCACCCCCCGTCGGTGACGCCCTCGAGGCCTTCCAGCTGACGGTCGACCCAGGCGAACACGTCGTGCTCGTGCACCACCTGCGCCATCCGCTTCAGACCCTCGCGGGCCGCGACCGGATCGACGTCCAGGGCTTCCTCGATGCGGCGGGACAGTCCCTCCACATCGAACGGGTTGCAGGGGATCGCCTCGGTGAGCTCCAGGCGTGAGCCGGTGAACTCGCTGAGGACGAGCGCTCCCGTCCCGTCCTGTGCAGCCTGGCACACGACGAACTCTTTGGCGATGAGGTTCATCCCGTCCTTCAACGGAGTGACCATCGCGACGTCGGCCAACCGGTAGTAGGCGACCAGCCGTGAACGGGGTACGCCCCGGTGCAGATAGTGCACCGGGACGTCCGAGCCCGGCTCGGTGAAGCGGCCGTTGATCCGTCCGACCTCGCGCTCGACGTCACGCCTCAGGTCGCGGTACTCCTGGACCCCCTCGCGGCTCGGGACCGCGATCTGCACGAACGCGATCTGCTCGCGCAGGTCCGGGCGACGTTCCAGGAGCAGCTCGATCGCCCGGAACCGTTCGTGGATGCCCTTCGTGTAGTCGAGACGGTCGACACCGAGGAGGACCTTGCGCCCCGAGAACTGTTCGCGCAGGCTCGTGAGCTCCTTCTCGACAACGGTGCTCCTCGCCAGCTCCTCGAACGCGCCGGCATCGATCGAGATCGGGTCCGCAGCCGTCCGGACGGTCCGCCCGTCCGGCAGTCCGATGTCGAGATCGGTGACCTCGAAGTCCTCGCGGTGGAACCGTTCGACCGTGCGCATGAAGTTGTCACGGTACGGCTCGGTGTGGAAGGCCACGAGGTCGGCTCCCAGCAGGCCACCCAGTATCCGCTCGCGCCACGGCAGGCGGGCGAACAGCTCCTGGGGAGGGAACGGGATGTGCAGGAAGTACAGGATCGTGGCGTCGGGCCACGCCTCGCGCAGCAGCTCGGGCAGCAGCATCAGGTGGTAGTCGTGCACCCACAGGATCGGGGACTGGTCCTCGACCTCGATCTCGGCGGTGCGTTCGGCGAAGCGCTGGTTGACCTGTTCGTAGATCTCCCACCAGCGCCGGTCGAAGACGGGTTGCTCGACGAGGTCGTGGAACAGCGGCCAGAGCGTCCGGTTGGCGAAGCCGTGGTAGTAGCCCTGGACCTCTGCGTGGGACAGGGACAGCGAGGCCAGGTCGATGTCGAGCCCTTCGACGCGGGGCGGGACGTCCTCGTCCCCGCCGTCCCACCCGACCCAGACTCCGCGGGTGTTCTCCATGATCGGCCGCATCGCCGTGACCAGGCCTCCGGTGCTGGTGCGCCAGCCGCCGTTGTCCTTGGACACGGGCAACCGGTTGGCGATCGTGACCAGCGGTCGATCGGTGGTGAACACGTGTTCTGCCTGGTGTCGGTGTGTCCGAACCCTAACGGTGGACCGGCTGTCGGTGGGTCCGTCGCCGCGTCCATCGGGGCAGCGGACCGGTCATCAGGGGCAGCTCAGGGCCGTGGATCGAGGGTCTCGTCGATGTGCCGCTCGAAGGTCTCGTGCACCTCGCTCGTCACCGGCCCCGGAGCCGGGTACGTCGTCTCGTCGATCGCGTGCACGGGCATCACGGGGCGGGTGGCCGACAGGAGGAAGACCTCGTCGGCGTCCAGGAGCTCGTCGAGCGTGTGCACGCCGAGCTCGACGTCCACCAGACGACCGAGGTGGGCGAGTGTGACCGAGTCGAGGATCGGGAGCGCATCGGGGTCCGGGGCGCGGAGCACCTCGTCCTCGACCCACGCGATGGCCGCGGTGGGCGATTCGAGCACGATGTCGCCGTTGACGACGATCGCATCGTCGGCGTGGGCGGCCTTGGCCTGCCGCGTCGCCCACACGTTGGCGGCGTAGGAGAGCGTCTTGACGCCGGTGAGGGCCGTCCGCCAGGGCATGTCGATGGGCCGGAGCGCCATCGTGGATGGCCACGTCGAAGCCTGGAGCACTCCGCGCACGATGCCGTCGCGGGTCACGACGAGTCGCAGGGAGCCGTCACGATCGCCCCACGCCGCCAGCAGGTCGGTCACGACCTGACGCAGGACGGGGACGCGGATGCCCAGGACCCTCGCGGAGCGCCGGAGGCGCGCCAGGTGATCGTCGAGCGCGTGCGTCCGACCGCCCCGTACCAGCGCGACGTCGAACACGGCGTCGCCCCGCAGGAACCCGTCATCGAGCAGCGGAACGGTGGCCTCGGAGGCCGGCACGACACGGCCGTTCATCCAGGCGAGGGGTCTCGGTTCAGCGGACACGGCGTGCATGGTGGCAGAGCACGCCGCCTCGGGTCGAACCGGCCTCCGTCATCACGCCCGACATCGGGAACGGTCGTGGGCGCCGTCGCGTTGTACCGTCACGAGTGAGGAGCCGACCGGGCGGCCGCGGTTTCGCATCACGCGGGATCGAGGAAAGTCCGGACTCCACAGGGCAGGGTGCTGGGGAGAACCCCAGGCGCGGCGACGCGTGGACAGTGCCACAGAAAACACACCGCCGATGGCCGCACACGCGGCACAGGCAAGGATGGAACGGTGCGGTAAGAGCGCACCAGCGTCCGGGGCGACCCAGGCGGCTCGGTAAACCCCACCAGGAGCAAGGCCAAGCAGGGACAGGGCGGCCCGTCCGACGTCCCAGGTAGGCCGCTAGAGACGCTGGGCAACCGGCGTCCCAGACAGATGGTCGCCACCCCGCACTCACGGTGGGGCACAGGATCCGGCTTACAGGTCGGCTCCTCACCTTTCCCTCGCCGCAGAGCGCCGAGGTCTACGGCACCTGTCGTAGCCCGGGTGACTCGGAGGTTTCTGACGCCCCGTTGACCACGACGCGGTCGCGGCCCGCCGCCTTGGCCTCGTAGAGCGCAGTGTCCGCGGTGGCGAGCAGTTCGTCCAGACCGTCGCCGGTCGAGGTGTCGGCCAGCCCGATGCTGACCGTGAACGTGGGCAGCAGCCCGCCCTCCAGCGAATCCGCGAGCCGCTGACGGACCCGTTGGGCCACCTGCCGTGCGGTGTCGGCGGAGCAACGGGGCAGCAGCAGGACGAACTCCTCGCCGCCGAACCGCGCCGCCATGTCACCGGGGCGTAGCGCCGCGCGCAGCACGCGAGCGAACTGGCGCAGGGCCCGGTCCCCGGTCTCGTGCCCGTGCGTGTCGTTGAGATCCTTGAAGTTGTCGAGGTCGCACATCGCCACGGTGACCGGGCGGGCGTCGCGTGGGAGTTCGCGGAAATGGGTCTCCAGGCTGCGGCGGTTGATCAGGCCGGTGAGTGGGTCCGTCGCCGCCTGCAGTTGCGTGTCGGCGAGCACCCGCATCATCTCGATCCGGGCGCCGGTGCGCGCCGCGAGCGATCGCAGCCGGTCCGTGTTCTCCGGCCTCTCCGTCTCCTCGACTGGGCGGATCGCGTGGAGCACGCCGACGGCGTGTCCCATCAGCGCGACCGGGACACACGTGGCGGCGCAGGGACCGTACGGGCGACCGCGCAGCTTCGGGCAGGCGTCCAGCTCCTCCGAGGACTCGAACACCATCGGTGAACCCTGGCGCACGGCTGGGCAATCCTGTGGTGCCTCGACTGTGCAACCGGGGGCCTGATCGTCCTGGGCGCGTACGGCGACCCGGCGAAGGTGCGCGTCGCTGTTGTCGGCCAGGAGCAGCTCCACCGGTCGCCCGGGCGCGGCGTCGCCCATCCCATGTTCGACGATGTCGAGGACCTCGGGCTCGTCGTCGGCCATCTCGAGCGCCCGGTGCAGGCGGGTGTCGAACTCGAGCCGCTCCGCCTGGGACGTCAGGTCGGCTTCCCGCCGCGCCATCTCGCCCATGCGCTCCTCCAGCTCGTTGCGCAGCGGTCCGACGATCACTCGCCAGAGCAGGACCCCGAGCAGGAGCGGCAGCCACAGCGCACTGACAGCGACATCCGCGATCCCCCCGAGGTCCGGGACGAGTCGTGCGCGCAGCGCATCCTGGGTGAGCTGCACGACGACCGCGACCGCGAGGATCGCCAGGAACACCTGGAGCGGTGACCGCACGAGCTGCTCACCCCACGAGTCGCCGAGCCGGCTCCGGCCGCGCCGCAGCCGCTGCCACAGTTCCGACATCTGGCCCCCAGAGAGATGCTCGTCCACCTGAGAGTTCGACGGTCCCGTGCGGCGGCTTGAGCTCACTGGCCTCATTTTCTCGCGTAGCGGTCGAACAGCGCCTCGATCTCGTCCGGGGGACCGATGATCGTCATCCGGTCACCCCCCTGCAAGCGCGTACCACCCCGGGGGAAGATGGCGTGTCCGTTCCGGCGCACCAGGGCGACCAGGGTGTTGGCGGGCCAGTCGATGTCACGGATGCGGCGGCCGTCGAGTCCACGGGTGGGACCGTCGGCCCGGATCTCCACCGTGACGAACCACTCGTGCCGGAGCAGGGCCTCCTTGAGCTCGTGTTCGTCCTGCGCCCACCGCCATCGGCGCGAGAAATCACCTTCCTCCACCTGCGTGGCCAGCTCGGCCAGGATCCTCAGGTGTTGGGTCATGGCTTCGCCGGGACTGAAGAGCACGATCAGGCCCGAGACACGGCGTGCCACCGCCGACGCGCCGTCGACTTCCTCGTGTTGCTCTTCCTGCTGCTCCTCCTCCGTTCGGTCCTCACCAGGGAACTGCCGTCCCTCCCCGATCCGCACGCCGTGCTCGACCCGCACGAGGGCGACCACAGGGTGGCCGATCTCGTCGAGCATCACGTCGATGAGTCCCACGGAGGTGTCCGCAGGGGTGATCGCCCCCTCCTGCGCGCTCTCCAAGACCATCCTCAGACCGTCGACGGCCATGTCGAGATCCGAGGCCAGCTCCCCGGCAACCCGGTCCAGCACCTCGTCCATGGACACCCTCTCGTGGATGTCGAGGGTCCGGGCTCTGGCCACCAGCTCCTCGTAGGAGTCCTCCACGGTCGTACCCCGCTCCTGCAACAGACGCCACAGCTCGTGGTCGACCCCGGGTTCGCCGAGTCTGCTCAACCGTCGGAAGTAGCTGAAGATGGCCCCACGTTGCGCGACACGGCCCTTGGCGTAGACCTGGTACCAGCCGGCCGACCCGGCGACGATGACGACGACGAACAGCACCGCGAAGATCCCCAGCGTCGCGATGAGCCCGAGCATGGCGACCACCCCGAAGATCTGCATCCACGGGTACAGAGGGGACCGGTAACCGGGCGCGTACGCCTCGATCCGGCTCTCACGCATGATGATGACCGCGAGGTTGATCAGCGCGAACGTCAACAGGATGAACGCCGAGCCGAGCTTGGCCAGCCGTTCCACGTCGAGGAACACGATCGCGGCGATCATGATGGCGCAGGTCGCGGTGATCGCGACCGTCGGCGTCGAGAACCGGCCGATGCGCTCGAAGCCGCTCCACACGAGTTCGTCGCGCGCCATCGCCAGCGGGTAACGCGACGCGGTGAGGATGCCCGCGTTGCCGGTCGACGCGAACGCGGCGATCGCGGCCACGACCACGAGTAGGAGCCCCAGTTCCCCCGGCAGCCAGTGGAGGAACGCCTCGCCGGCGGTGGCCACCGGGGTCAGGTCGTCACGCAGGACGGCAGGATCGATCGCGCCGACCATGATGTAGACACCGCCGACGTAGATCGCGGTGGCCGTCAGCAGCGCCAGACCCATCCCGAGGGGCAGGTTGCGGTCGAGATCACGGATCTCCTCGGCCGCCGACGCGATCTTGGTCAGCCCCGCGTACGAGATGGACACCAGACCGATCGTCGACACCAACCCGAGCGTGCCGAAGGCGAGGAACGGGGAGAACTGCCGGCTGTGGACGGTGGCGAAGCCCTCGCCCCCGAGGTGGAACAGGCCAGCCGTCACGTAGTAGGCCAAGATCGGCACCAGCATGAACACGAGGAAGTTCTGGAGCCAGGCCGTCTCCTTGACCCCGACCGTGTTGAGCAATCCGAACGCGACCGTCAACGCCACCGCGAGCGGGACCATCGGCACGTCGAAGAACAGGGCGATGTAGGCGCCCATCCCGACCAGGGCGAAGGAGCTCTTCAGCACGAGGACCAGCCACAGACCGATGCCGCCGATCACGCCGAACCAAGGACCGAGGCTGCGGTGGATGAAGAAGTACGCGCCGCCGGCCCGTGGCATGGCGCTGGACAGCTCCGAGATCGAGTACATCGCCGGGACCATGACCACGGCGGACAACAGGTACGCGAGGACGACCGACGGACCGGTGTTGCCGGCCGCCACCCCGGGCAGGAAGAAGAAACCCGACGCGAACATGGCCCCGACGCAGATCGTGTACACGTCGCGCAGCCCGAGCCTCTTCTCGAGCACCTCGATATCAGCGTCGCCGGACAAGCAGTCTCCTGGGTTCGCCGACCGTACGCGTGCGTCTGAACGGATCCTGGTGCCGCACGGGTCGCGCCGCCTCCCCGCGAGTCGGGAACGGGTCGATGAGGCTAGCCTCCCGGACCTGACGGGCCGATCCTCCGAGTGCCCCCTGATTTCGCCTCCGCTGGAGTGAACGATGTTGACACCGGTCGGTGAGCACGAACTCCTGGTGTTCTGGCTGCAACTGGTGGTCCTGTTGGGGGCGGCGCGTGGCCTGGGCGGTGTGATGAAGCGCGTCGGCCAGCCCGCCGTGATCGGTGAGTTGGGCGCCGGCCTGCTGCTCGGGCCGTCGGTGTTCGGCCGGGTGGCCCCGGGGTTGGCCGGTTGGCTGTTCCCCGGCGGTGAGGTCGAGAGCGCACTGATCCTGGCCGTGGCGTGGCTGGGGATCGTGTTCCTGCTCACCGTGACGGGCTTCGAGACGGATCTGCGTCTGATCACGCGGCTGGGACGGTCGGCCGCCGGTGTGACGATCGGCAGCCTGGTCGTTCCCCTGGCCCTGGGGATCGGGCTGGGATTCTTGCTTCCGGAGACGTTCGTCGGCGAGCAGGGCGGGCGGGGCATCTTCGCCGCGTTCATCGCCGTGGCGCTGTCCATATCCGCGCTGCCGGTGATCGCGAAGATCCTGCAGGACATGAACCTGATGCGGCGCAACTTCGGGCAGGTGACCATCGCGGCGGGGATGGTCAACGACACCGTCGGATGGTTGTTGCTGGGAGCGCTGACGGCGGTGGTGCACACCGGCGGCCTGGATGTCGGTGGCCTGGTGCTGACGTTGGGAGCGATCGTCGCGTTCGTGGCCGTGGCGTTCACGCTGGGGCAGCGGGCGGTGGACTGGAGCCTGCGACGTGCTCGGCGCGGTGAGATCCGGTTCGAAGCATCGCTGACGGTGACCCTGCTGATCGTGTTCGCCGCCGGGGCGGTGACCCACGCGATCGGGATGGAGGCGGTGATCGGTGCCTTCGTCATCGGGATCGTCCTGGGGCGGTCGCGTTACCTGCCAACGGAGGTGGAACACTCGATCGAGCACCTCAGCCACGCGGTGTTCGCACCGATCTTCTTCGCCACGGCCGGCCTGTACGTGGATCTGGGCGCTCTGGCCGATCCGGCGGCGGCGGTCGGGGCGCTGGCGGTGCTCGTGGTGGCCGCGATCTCGAAGCTGGCGGGTTCGTACGCGGGTGGCCGTCTCAGTGGGCTCACCCCCGTGGAGAGCCTGGCCGCGGGGATCGGCCTGAACGCCCGCGGGGCCATGGAGATCGTCCTGGCGGCGATCGGGCTTCGGCTGGCGGTGCTGAACGAGGCCTCCTACGCAGCGGTGGTGTTGATGGCGATGGTCACCTCGATGGCCGCCCCACCGTTGCTGCGACCCGTGCTGCGCCGTCTGGAAGCAACCCCTGAGGAGACCGAACGTCTCGAACGGGAGGAACTGCTGGCGGCGAGCGTGATCGCCAGCGCGGACAACGCCCTGCTGCCCACCCGTGGTGGGGCGAACTCGATCATGGCGGGCCGGATGCTGGATCTCATCCTTCAGCCCCATGCCGGCGTCACGGTGCTGACCGTGGGAAGACCCGACGAGGAGGACGCGGCTGGCCGTGTGGAACGCGCGCGGCAGGTTACGGGCTCGTTCGACACCCGCGCCCCGGACTTCCGCCGGACGACCTCCGAAGATGTCGCAGGCGCGATCCTCCAGGAGGCGAGGTTGGGCTACGACCTGATGGCCCTCGGGCTCAACGAGGAGTTCCGCGGCACGCACCAGCTGTCCGACCGTCTCCAACGGATGATCGCGGACGTCGACGTCCCGGTGCTGCTCGTACGTCGGCCAGCCCGGCGGACCTCGCCGGACGCGCTGACCGGAGCGCCCATCCGCCGCATCCTGGTCCCGGTGACCGGCACCGTCGTCGGGCTGGCCGCGGAGGAGATCGCCTTCGTGCTCGCCTCGAGGCTCGACGCGGAGGTCGATGCGGTCCACGTCGTGTCCCGCCCGGACCCCGAACGCGCCGCCGACGCCCAGATCCGTGGACAGCTGCGACGCAGCCGCGTCCTGTCCCAGCGTTTCGGACGTACCGCCTCTGCGCTGCTGCGGGTCGCGCCGGTGCCGTACGAGGGCCTGCTCGACGCCGCCACCGAGCGGCAGACCGACCTGATAGTCCTCGGCACCCAGGTCCGCTCGCACGAGGGCCGCCCCTTCCTCGGCCACGGCACGGAGTACCTGCTCGAACACGCCTCCACGGCCGTCGCCGTCATCGTGTTCCCCGCCAGCTCGTAGCTCTCAGTCGGTCGCGGAGCGCTCGTTGCCGGGGTAGACGTCCTCCTCGGAGACCTCCCACACGGGGGTCTTGGTCGAGTTCTCGACGTTGAACCCGTAGTCGAAGGCCAGGGACCCGCCGTACGTCGCCCCGTACGCGGTGAGCAGTCCGATCACGACCGACAGGACGGTGACACCGATCGGTGCGGCCGGAGCGTCGTAGCTCCCCAGCCGCAACACGAGGTCGACGGCCACCAGCACGGTGACGGTCACCATCACCGCCATGTGCCAGTTCGCGGTCCGCCACGCCTGGGTGTGCTTGGGTGTGCTCTTCCACCAGTCCCAGAACCCGGTCGCCGCCGCCCCGAGTGAGACGACGGCCCCGCCGGCCAACGTCCACGTGCCGGCGACGTAGGCATCGGCCGCGAAACCACGGTCGGCGCCGGCCACGGCGGAGATGAGGTCGAAGGCTGCGACCAGGGTGTACGCCCCGATCGGCACGTCCGTCAGCGGAGGGTGCAGCGGTTTGCCCGCCCAGCCCCGTATCCCTTTGAACTCGCGGCCGCGGAACGTGATGCCCGGACCGATCGAGAAGATGCGTCGTCGTCCCACGTCGTCCTCCGTCGTCCTCGGTGCTCCCCGCTGTCTCCTGTATGTCTAGCGCTTCGACGCATGACTACGCTCCCGACAGCCCAGTGGGAGATCTCGCCGTGTCCGACCTCGCGTTCACGTCCGCGCTCGAACAGGCCCGCATGATCCGGGACGGCGAGGTCTCCTCGCGGGAGCTGGTCGACCTCTACCTGGATCGGATCGACACGTACGACGACGACCTCAACAGCTACACGACGGTCCTGCATGACGAGGCCCGGCGCCTCGCCGCGGAGAAGGACGAGCGGACGGCCTCGGCCGCTCCGGACGAACTGCCCCCGTTCCACGGGGTCCCGGTCTCGATCAAGGGCCTGAACTTCCTCGCGGGGCAGCCCGCCACGATGGGCACGCGCGCGATGAAGGACTTCCGCGCCCCGTTCGACGACGAGATCGTGGCGCGGCTCAAGCGCGCCGGCATGGTGCCGCTCGGGCTCACCAACGTGCCAGAGTTCGGGTCGGTCGCCTACACGGAACCTGAGCTGTTCGGACCCGCCCGCAACCCGTGGGACCACGACCGCACCCCAGGGGGATCGTCCGGGGGTGGCGCGGCGGCGCTCGCCGCGGGCCTGTGTCCCGTATCGCAGGGATCCGACGGGGCTGGCTCCCTGCGCATCCCCGCGTCGAACTGCGGGCTGTTCACGATCAAGCCGACCCGCGATCGTGTCAGCCGCGCCCCGCTCTTCGGCAACTTCGGGTTCGAGCTGTCCACCGGTGGCACGATCAGTCGGACGGTCGCGGACACCGCGGCGCTCCTCGACGTCCTCCACGGGTACGTGCCCGGGGACCCTGGGATGCTGCCCGATCCGGAACGGCCCTTCGCGGACGAGGTCGGTCGGGACCCGGGTCAGCTGCGGATCGGCGTGCTGTCCACCAGCCCGGTCGGTCGCTACGCGGAGCCCGTGCGGGCTGCTCTCGATGAGGCACGGACGGTCGTCGCGGAGCTCGACCACGAGGTCGTCGAGGTCGAGGTGGGCGTCGAGGACGACGTGATCGACGCGTTCATGGACATGTGGGCGGCGATGATGTCGGCGCAGCCCGTGCCTCTGGACACCATCGAGCCGCACAACCGGTGGCTCGTGGAGGAGCGGGGGAAGTCGATCTCGGGTGGTTCCTACCTGATGTCCGAGTTCCGCCTCAACCAGTACTGCCGTCAGCTCGTCGGGCGCTTCCACACCGAGTTCGACGTGCTCGCCTTCCCGGTCGTGACCGAGCTCCCGTTGCAGGTACGGGAACTGGCGGACGCCGAGCCGGAGGCCGTGTGGGACCGCATGACCGAGTACGTGGGCGCGACCGCGATCGTCAACGCCACCGGACAGCCGTCCATCGGGGTCCCGCTGTACCACGACGACGACAGCGGCCTGCCCGTGGGGGTCCAGTTCGTCGGGCGTTTCGCCGAGGAGTCGCTGCTGTTCCGGCTCGCCGGTCAGCTCGAGCAGGCGCGGCCGTGGCACGACCGGTGCCCGCCCGGCTACTGAACCGCTCGGCTACTGGACGGTCACTCGACCCAGACGGTCTTGACGTTCGTGAACTCCCGGGCCCCGGGCCAGGAGAGCTCGCGACCGTAGCCGGAGTCCTTGACTCCCCCGAAGGGCAGGCGCGGGTCGGACTTGACGAGCTCGTTGATGAACACCGAGCCGGCCTCGACCCGTTCGGCCAGACGCTCGCCCCGTTCGCGGTCCTCGGTCCAGATCGCCGCGCCCAGTCCGAACCGTGACGAGTTCGCCAGCGCGAGCGCGACCTCCTCGGTCTCGGCGCGCATCACGGCGGCGACCGGGCCGAACGTCTCGTCCGATGCGGCGGACGACTCGGGGTGCACGTCGCGCAGCACGGTCGGGGTGTAGTAGTACCCGGGACCGTCGATCGGCTCGCCGCCCGTGGCGAGCTCGCCACCCTGGTTCAGGGTGGCCTGTACCTGCCGGTGCAGCGTCAGCCGCAGGTCCTCGCGGGCGATCGGACCGATGTCGGTGTCCTCGTCCGTGGGGTCGCCGACCGTCCGGGACTCGAACTGGTCGACGAACCGCTCGAGGAAGTCCTCGTAGACGTCGTCGAGGACGATGAACCGCTTCGCGGCGATGCAGCTCTGCCCCGAGTTCAGCAGCCTGCTGTCCGCGCCGACCTGCGCCGCACGGTCGAGATCGGCGTCGTCGAGGACGATGCACGCGTCCGATCCCCCCAGCTCGAGCACGGTCTTCTTCAGGTGCTCGCCGGCCGTCGCCGCGACCGCGCGTCCCGCTCGGTCGCTGCCGGTCAGGGTCACGCCCCGGATGCGCCGGTCGCCGATGACGTCGGCGAGGGTGTCGTGGTCGACCAGCAGCGTCTGAAACGCGCCCTCGGGGAGCCCGGCCTCCTCGAAGATCTCCTGGCACGCGAGCGCGACGCCGGTCGTGTTGTTGGAGTGGCTCAGCAGCCCGGTGTTGCCGGCCGCGAGGTTGGGGACCGCGAAGCGCATGAACTGCCAGTACGGGTAGTTCCACGGCATGACCGCCAGGATCGGTCCGAGCGGGTCGTACCGGACGTAGGAGGAGCGCGCGTCGGTCTCGACCTGCTCGGGGGCGAGGTAGCGCTCGGCGTTGTCGACGTAGTGGCGGCACAACCAGACGCACTTGTCGAGCTCGGCCCGCGATGCTCCGATCGGCTTGCCCATCTCGCGTGTCGCCAGCTCCGCGAGCTCGTCGCGACGCGTCTCGATCACGTCCGCCGCCTTGGCGAGCACCCCGACGCGCTCATCGACCGAGGCGCCCCGCCAGTCGTCCTGCCAGGTCGTCCACGCCCGCGCCAGCATCCAGGTGAGCTCGTCGCCGCTGTGGAGCTCGTACGTCTCGATCTGTTCGCCGGTGGCCGGGTTGACCGTCGTGATCACGTGAGCACCTTCCGCTCGCCTCACCCATCATGCAAGCATCCGCACGGGGGACCCCGCCGAGTCCGAACGGACGACGCCGCGGTTGGCGCATCCGCACCCGCTGCGGCACCGTGTGCGGCACCGTCCGCCTCCCCCTGAGGTTCCTCGTGCCTCCATCCGCCTTCCTCGCCGCCTGCCGTGGTGAGCCCCACGAGCGTGTCCCCGTCTGGTTCATGCGGCAGGCCGGCCGCTCGCTGCCGGAGTACCGGAAGCTCCGCGAGCAGCACTCGATGTCGGAGGTGATCCACGCGCCCGATCTCGCCGCCGAGGTCACGCTGCAGCCCGTCCGCCGCTACGACGTCGATGCGGCCATCCTGTTCTCCGACATCGTGACCCCGCTCGCCGCGGTCGATGTCGACGTGGAGATCGTCAGCGGGGTCGGTCCGGTCGTCGACGAGCCCTTCCGCAGCGCCTCCGACCTGGATCGGCTGCGTCCGATCGATCCCGACGTCGACCTGGCCCACGTGCTCGAGACGGTCCGGATCCTGGTCGCAGAGCTCGAGATCCCGTTGATCGGGTTCGCCGGCGCCCCGTTCACGCTCGCCAGCTACCTCGTGGAAGGCGGCCCGTCCAAGCACCACGCGGCGACCAAGGCGTTGATGTACGGCGAGCCGGACCTGTGGGGGCAGCTGCTCGACCGGATCGGCGACATCGTGGCCGCGACGCTGCGGGCACAGATCGACGCCGGCGTACAGGCGGTGCAGCTGTTCGACTCCTGGGCGGGCGCGCTGTCGGGCGACGACTACCGGCGGTACGTCCTGCCGTCGAGCCGGCGGATCCTGAGCGGCCTGGCCGACCTCGGCGTCCCGAGGATCCACTTCGGCGTGAGCACCGGCGAGATCCTGCCGCTCATGGCCGCTGCGGAGGCCGACGTCGTCGGCGTCGACTGGCGCGTGCCCCTGGACGTGGCCAGGGAGCGGATCGCGACGGACGTCGCGTTGCAGGGCAACCTCGACCCGGCGGTGTGCCTCGGGCCGTGGGAGCTGGTCGCCGAGCGCGCCCGCGAGGTCCTGAAGCGCTCGGAGGGCCATCCCGCCTACGTGTTCAACCTCGGGCACGGGGTGCTGCCCGAGACCGACCCCGACACCCTGCGTCGCCTCGTGGACCTCGTCCACGACGAGGGGACCGTCGCGGAGGTGGCGTCGCCGTGAGTCCGCACGTCGGCGTCGTCGGCGGGGGCATCACGGGCCTGACCGCCGCGTACCACCTGCGGCGCACCGCCCCGGCGCTCGACGTCACGGTCTTCGAGAGCGGATCCGAACCGGGCGGCAAGCTGCGGACGGGCAGGGTCGGGGATCTGCGTCTCGAGACCGGTGCCGACGCCTTCCTCGTGCGCGACCCCGACGCCCTCGACCTGTGCGAGCAGTTGGACCTGGAGGACGAACTCGTCCAGCCCGCCGTCCAGGGGGTGCAGATCTGGGCCGACGGGCGGGCGCATCCGCTGCCGCCCGAGCTGGTGCTCGGGGTGCCCACCCGGTTCGCCCCGCTGTTCCGGTCCGGGGTGATCTCGGGGCGTGGGGCGCTGCGGGCAACCTTGGACCTGGTCATGCCCCGCGAGGTGGACGTCGACGACGCGTCGGTCGCCGGGCTGGTGGGCCACCGGTTCGGGCGGGAGGTCCTGGAGCGCCTGGTGGACCCGTTGCTGTCGGGGATCTACGCGGGGGATCCCGAGCAGCTGGGCGCGGCCGCGGCGACCCCGCGGCTCGCCGACGCGGCCAGGGAGCACCGGAGCCTGGCCAGGGGACTGCGCGCAACGACGTCCGATGCGACGTCCGACGATCGGGCCGAGGGATCCGTCTTTCGGTCCTTGCGGGGCGGGATGTCGCGCCTGATCGAACGGTTGGGCGAGGAGGTGCGGGTCGAGACGCGGACCCCGGTCCGTCTCGTGGGGCGGTCCGGCTCTGGTTCCGGGTCCGGCTACGTGCTCGAACGGGCGACCGGCGACCCGGTCGAGGTCGACGCGTTGATCCTCGCGGTGCCGGCGTTCGTGGCCGGGGCGCTGCTCCGTGACGTCGCCCCGGAGGCGTCAGAGACCCTGCACCAGATCCCCTACGTGTCCGTGGCGTCGATCATCACCGTCCACGAACCGGGATCGGTCGAGGTGACCGGCAGCGGGATGCTCGTGCCTCACGGCGGTTCGCGGGCCGTCAAGGCCGTGACCTACGTGTCCAACAAGTGGGAGCACCTCGTCGACGACGACCGGGTGGTCCTGCGTTCGTCCGTCGGCCGTCGGGGTGCGGAGGAGGCCGTGGCGTGGGAGGACGAACGGCTGGTCGACACGGTCCTCCGCGACCTGCGCGATCTGGTCGGGGTCCACCGGTCACCCACTGAGGTCGAGATCACGCGTTGGGAGCGCGCCCTGCCGCAGTACGAGACGGACCATCTCGATCGGCTCGCACGCCTCGATCGCGCCCTGGCGATCCACCAGCGGCTCGCGCTCGCCGGGGCGGCCTATCGGGGCGTGGGGATCAGCGCGTGCGTGCAGGACGGCCGGCGCGCCGCCACACGGATCGCCTCGGCCCTCAGCTCGGTGCCGGCCTGATCAGCTCGGGTCCGTCGTTGCGGACGTCGTTGACGGTCGGGGCGACCGCGTCTGCACACCGCTACAAGCCCATGGTATTCGCGACGATCTCCTTCATGATCTCGTCGGTGCCGCCGCCGATCGGCCCGAGGCGCGAATCCCGCCACCAGCGCTGCACCGGGAACTCCATCATGTAGCCGTACCCGCCGTGCACCTGCACGGCCTCGTCGGCCACCTCCCAGGCCATGCGCTGGGTCGCCAGCTTCGCCTGGGCGGCGGCGCGCACGATCTCGGGATCCGATCCGTCCGCATCGTTCGCCACGTACAGCCGCAACGCGTGCTCGGTGAGGCTGCGCCCCATCGCGATCTCGGTGTTCAGGTCGGCGAACCGGTGGCGCCACACCTGGAACCGGGCGACCGGCCGGCCGAACGCCTCACGCTGCTGGGCGTAGTCGATCGCGGCCTGCAGGGTGCGTTCGGCCCCGGCGACCGCACCCAGCGCCATGGTCAACCGTTCCCAGACGAAGTTGCGCATGATCGCGTAGAAGCCGCCGCCCACCTCGCCCAGCACGGCCTCCTCCGGGACCTGGACGCGGTCGAACCTGAGCTCTCCGGTGTGGGAGGTGCGCCAGCCGAGCATCTTCATCCGTCGGCGCTCGACGCCGTCCGCGTCGGCATCGACGAGGAACAGCGTCAGACCTCCGTGACCGGCGTCCGGGTCGGTCTTCGCTGCCACGACGACCCAGTCGCACCACGCCCCGTTCGTGATGAACACCTTCTCGCCATCGATCACCCAGCCGGCGCCGTCGCGTTTCGCCGTCGTCGTGATGTTGGCGACGTCGCTGCCGGCATCGGGCTCGGTGATCGCCAGCGCCCCGATCGTCTCGCCCGCGATCCCGGACGTGAGGTACCGCTCCCTCTGGGCATCGTCGCCGCAGCGGTCGACGTACAGCATCGCCAGCTGGGAGTGGGCACCCAGGTCGGCCGCCACACCGCCCGAACCGGCCCGGGCCAGCTCCTGGACCCACACCGCCTCGGCGAGGTGGTCGGGGCCGGAACCGCCCCAGCGATCGTCGAACTTCATGCCGAACAGGCCGGCTTCGCCGACGGTGCGGAACAGCTCGCGGGGGAAGTCCTCCTCGGCCTCCCAGTCCTCGACGTCGGGGGCGATCTCGGACTCCACGAAGGCGCGGCAGGTGTCACGCAGCGCGTCGTGCTCCTCCCGGAACAGCGGCAGACGCGTTGCGGTGTCGTGCGCGATCGCGGTGTCGACGGTCATGTCACACCCCCATCAGCTTGGAGATGATCTCGCGCTGGACCTCGTCGGAGCCGCCACCGATCCGGTTCAGCCTGGAGTCGCGCCAGGCCCGTTCGACCGTGAACTCGGTCGAGTAGCCGTAGCCGCCGAACAGCTGCATCGTCTCGTCGGCCACCCACGATCCGAGCTGCGCGGAGGCGAGCTTGCACATCGCGATCTCGGTCGTGGCGTACACCCCGCGGTTCCACTTGTCAGCGCAGTCGTACACCAGACGGCGACAGGCCTCGATCCGCGTCGCCATGTCCACCAGCCGGTGCTTCTGCACCTGGAAGGAGGCGATCTGGCGTCCGAACGCCTCGCGCTGCTGCCCGTACTCGATCGCCCGATCGAGGTTGCGTTGTGCCCCGGCGACGGCCTGGATCGCCGCGATCAGCCGTTCGCCCTGCAGCTCCCACATGATCTGCTTGAAGCCCTGCCCCTCGACCCCGAGCAGGGCCTCCTCGGGCACGTGGACGTCCTCGAGCCGCAGCTGCGCGGTGTCGGAGCAGCGCATCCCGACCTTGTCGAGCTTCTCCATCACCTCGAACCCGTCGAGGTCGGTGTCCACGAGGAACAGCGAGATCCCGTCGTACCTTCCCCGGCCGTCCTCCCGACGTCCCCGGCCGTCCTCCCGGCCGTCCTCAGGGCCTCCGTGCGTGCGCACCACCATCGTGCAGAAGTCCGCCCGGACCCCGTTGGTGATGAACATCTTCCCGCCGTTGATCACCCAACCGTCGGAGACCTTCTCGGCTCGCGTGCGGATCCGTGCGACGTCGCTGCCGGCATCGGGCTCGGTGATGCCCAGGCAGGCGATCTTCTCGCCGCGCACGGCCGGTTCGAGGTAGTCGCGCTTCTGCTGGTCGGTGCCGAACTTCAGGATGGGCGGTGTGGCCATGTCGGTCTGCACGGCGATCGCCATCGGCACGCCGCCGTTGCCGGCACCGGACAGCTCCTCGGCGAGCACGACCGTGCACCAGTAGTCGCCACCCTGCCCTCCGTGCTCCTCCGGCACCGTCAGGCCGAGGAACCCGAGCTCTCCGGCGCGGTGGAACACCTCGTCGGGGAACCAGGCGTCGGCCTCCCACTCGTCCGCGTGTGGGGCCAGCTCCCCGCTGACCCACCGGCGGACCGCCGCGCGGAGCTGCTCGTGCTCCTCGGCGAACGGTTCGACGGAGGCCGCCATCAGTGCACCAGCTCCCCGTCGATCGGGAGGCCTTCCTCGACCCAGTGCTTCATGCCTCCGACGACGTTGCCGGCGTCGACCCCCTGGGCTCGCAGCCAGCGAGCGACCTGGCCGGACCGTGCTCCGGAGTAGCAGACGACGTGGACCGTGCGGTCCTCGAGCTGCTCCAGGGCCCCGGGGACGGCCCGCATCGGGATGTGGACGGCGTCCACGGCGTGACCGCCGCGCCACTCCCACTCCTCACGACAGTCGAGGAGGACGGCCTCGCCCGACGCGGCGGCGTCCTTGGCCTGCCGGGGCGTCACGTCGCCGTCCTCACCCGCTGACATCTGGTCCCGCCTCCTCGATCGTGATCCGCAGCAGGACGCGGTCCTGGTCGCGCATCGCCTGGCGGTACTCGTCCCAGTCGTCGTGCTCACCCTGGGCGCGTCGGTAGTAGTCCACCAGCGGTTCGAGTGCCTCGGGCAGTCGCACGATGTCGGCCTCCCCGTCGATGCGCACCCACGTGCCGAAGAACCCGTCGCTGAGCACGCACAGGGACGCTCGCGGATCGCGTTCGAGGTTCTTGGTCTTCATCGCCGCCGCGCGGGTCGAGACGATCGCGCGCCCCTCCTCGTCGATCACCACCAGCACGGGCGACAGCTGGGGGGAGCCGTCCTCCCGGAACGTGTGCAGCACGGCGCGGTGGTTCTCGGAGATGAACTCACGGGCCTCGTCGATGTCCACGGGGCACCTCATGGTCGGATCTGTCAGGGAGCACAGCGTAGGCGTCCGCCCCCGGTCCCTCCGTCCGACCACCCCTCGCGTGACGAACCACCGGGACATCTGCTTGCATGCGCCCCATGGATGCACTCACCGAACAGCAGATCGAACAGGCGCTCGCCGACCTCCCGGGGTGGGACTTCGACGGGGAGGTCATCACGAAGACCTACACGTGGGGTTCCTTCCGTGATGCCGTCGACTTCGTGAACGACGTCGCCGACCTCGCCGAGGACGCCAACCATCATCCCGACCTCGAGATCTACTTCGACGAGGTGGTCGTGTCGTTCCGGACCCACAGCGCCGAGGCGGTGACCGACGTCGACGTGCGCATGGCCGGTGAGGTCGAGAGCCTCGCTTCGGACGACGGGGACGACTTCGACGACGAGGACTTCGAGGACGACCTCGAGCTCGACGAGGACGGGTAGCGCCTCGGGGCAGGTGGTCGCCTCGTCTACGCTCGGTGGCCATGTCCGAGGACACCCGCCCCGACGTCCACCGTGTCGCGGTCGACGATGCGACGGTCTCCTACCTCGCGTTCGGGCAACAGGGTGGGCCTGTCGCCGTCGTGTCGCCGGGGCTCACCGACGGGCTGGCGCCCGTCTTCCACGAACCCGCCGCCCACGCGATCCCACCGCCCCCCGAGCCGTTCGAGGACTGGCAGGTGCTGGTGGCCTCGCACCGGCAGCCGATGCCGGACGGATGGACCACGCGCTCGATGGCCGGCGACCTCGCCCGTCTGCTCGAGCAGGTCGCTGACCGCCCCGCGATCATCACCGGTCACTCGATGGGGGGGATGGTCGCACAGCACCTCGCCGCCACGCGCCCCGAGCTCGTGGACCGTCTCGTGCTCAGTTCGACGGTCGCGAAGGCGGATGCGCCGTTCATCGCCCGGCTCGAGCGCTGGGAGGACCTGCTCCGTGCCGGACGGTGGGTCGAGTTCCACCGGGACGCGATCCGGGCGTCGTTCGCGGGCGAGGAACGGCACCGGCAGCTGGCTGAGCTCGACGAGGACGAGATCGACCCTCCACCGCCCGAGCTGGTCGACCGGCACCTCACGTTGTCGGGCGCGTGCAAGCGTCACGACGCGATCGGGGCGTTGCCGGACATCCGCTGCGCCACCCTGGTGCTGGCGGGGCGTTCCGACGAGCTCACGCGCCCCGACCACGCCCGCGATCTCGCCGCCCGCATCCCGGAGGCGACCCTGGTGGTGCTCGACGGGGCCGGACACGGTCTCCCCGAGCAACGATCGGCGGCGTACGCCCGGACGGTGATCTCGTTCCTCGCGGGCGACGTCCAGTCGGTCGCGGGAGCAGAGATATGAACGATCGCAGCTGGTGGGGATGGGGCAGCGCCTCGGCGCACCTCGACCGCGACGCGCTCGAAGGCATGGCGCAGGAGATCGCCCGCACCTTCGACCTCGCGGTGCCCGACGTCCGCGATCCCGTACCGGTCGAGGAGCTGGAGCTGCCCGCGCCCCGCGTGACACCTCCGGACGCCCTGGTCCACCTGGTGACGACCCGACCCGTCGAGCGGGCCCGTCGCGCCCACGGGCAGGCCTTCCGGGACGTGGTCCGCGCGTTCGAGGGCCGTCTGGACGGTGTGCCGGACGTCGTGGCGCTGCCACGCGATGCGGACGAGGTCGCGGCGGTCCTCGACTGGTGCGCCGACGAAGGGGCCGCCTGCGTGCCGTTCGGCGGGGGTACCTCCGTCGTCGGAGGCGTGAACCCGCCGGCAGGCGACCGCCCTGTCGTCACGATGGACCTCACCCGCTGTCGCGGCGTCGTGGAGGTCGACCGCACCTCGAACGCCGCGTTGATCCGGGCCGGCACGACCGGTCCGGACATCGAGAACGAACTGCGCGAGCACGGCCTCACCCTGCGGTTCTTCCCGCAGTCGTGGGAGTTCTCGACGTTGGGCGGGTGGATCGCCACCCGAGCCGGCGGCCACTTTGCAACTCGGCTCACTCACATCGACGATCTGGTCGAGGCGGTGTCCGCCGTCACGCCGTCGGGGGAGTGGACGTCGCGTCGCGTCCCGTCCTCGGGTGCGGGACCGTCGCCCGACCGGTGGCTGCTGGGGAGCGAGGGGATCCTGGGCGTCATCACGCAGGCCTGGGTGAGGGTGCGTCCGCGACCCACCTTCCGTGCCGACGCGTCCGTCCTGTTCGACACGTTCGAGGAGGGGGTCGAGGCCGTGCGGGAGGTGGTGCAGGCCGACCTCGGGCCCGCGAACTGCCGGCTGCTGGATGCCACCGAAGCCGTGCTGTCGGGGGCGGGTGACGGGGAGCACGCGGTGCTGCTCGTGGGCTTCGAGTCGGCCGACCACCCGCAGGGGCCGGCGTTGGAGCGGGCGTTCGCGTTGTGCCGTGGGCACGGGGGCCGATCACCGGACGGTCCGCGCCTCCGGGAGGGAGACGAGACCGGCTCGCAACAGGGTGCGACGGGCTCGTGGCGGAGCGCGTTCCTCCAGGCGCCGTACCTGCGTGACGGGCTGGTCGCGCTGGGCATGGTGGTCGAGACCTTCGAGACCGCCACCACCTGGGAGCGCCTCGGGGAACTCGTCACCACGTTGCGCGAGACCGCACGGGCGGCGGCCCACGAGGTCTGCGGCGGGGCGCAGGTCGCGGTCCGTCTGACCCACGCGTACCCGGACGGGGCGGCGCCCTATTTGACCGTGATCGCTCCGGGGAGACCTGGCTCGCAGGTCGCGCAGTGGGACGCGGTCAAGGCGGCCGTGTCCGATGCGGTGATCGAGGGCGGCGGCACGATCACGCACCACCACGCCGTGGGCCGCGACCACCGGCCGTGGTACGACCGTCAGCGTCCCGATCCGTTCGCGGACGCGCTCACCGCCGCCAAGCGGGAGCTGGATCCCGACGCGATCCTCAACCCGGGCGTCCTGATCGATCCCTGATCCACGCGGCGTGCAGGCTCTGCACAGGCCCTCGCGGGGAACCCTTCCATCCCCGGAGTGGCCGCCCTACGCTCGTCGTACGGCCCAGGTCGTACGGCACCAGCCGAGGCGCAGGGCGACAGCCCGATGGCGGACCCGAGAGAGGCATGATCCAACGAACCTACGTTCACGACCTGAACGGGAGCGGGCTCGAACCGGGCCAGCGGCAGCTCACGGTCGAGGACGTCACGCTCCGGTTCGGCGGGGTGACCGCACTGGAAGACGTCTCCCTGGAGATCCGCCAGGGCCAGGTCCACGCCGTGATCGGGCCGAACGGGGCGGGCAAGACCAGCCTGCTCAACTGCATCAGCGGGCTGTACCGACCGGACCGTGGCTCGATCCGCCTGCACGACACCGAGGGCGCCAACGAGTTGACGCGCCAGCGGCCGCACCGGATCGCGCGGTTGGGGATCGCACGGTCGTTCCAGAACATCGAGCTGTTCCGGCACATGACCGTCCTCCAGAACCTCATGTTGGGCCGACACGTCCACATGCGGCACGGCCTGTTCGAGGATCTGGTCTGGTTCGGCCGCGCCCGACGCCAGGAAGTCGACGAGCGTGAGCTGGTCGAGGAGGTGATCCACCTCCTGGAGATCCAGTCGGTGCGTCACCAGCCGGTCGCCTCCTTGGCCTACGGCGTCCAGAAGCGCGTCGAGCTGGGGCGGGCGCTGTGCATGCAGCCGTCGGTGCTGCTGCTGGACGAGCCGATGGCGGGGATGAACACCGAGGAGAAGGAGGACATGGCCCGGTTCACGCTCGACGTCAACGAGCTGGCGGGGGTCACGGTCGTGCTGATCGAGCACGACATGGACGTGGTGATGGACATCTCCGACCGCGTGACGGCCCTGAACTTCGGGCAGGTCATCGGCGACGGTACGCCTGAGGAGGTCGCCGCCGAGCCGGAGGTCGTCGAGGCCTACCTGGGGGAGGGGGTGGCCGGATGAGTACGCGTGCTGACGCGCGACGGACGCCGAGCGACCTCGACGCCGTGGACGTCGCCGGGTCCGACCGCACCTTCCCGCGGCTGCTCGAGGCGTTGGCCGACGAGCACGGCGACCGGGTGGCGATGCAGGAGAAGCACTACGGGATCTGGCAGCCGATCACCTGGAGCGAGTACCGCGACCGCGTCCACGATCTGGCGCACGGGTTCGCGTCGCTCGGCGTCGAACCGGGCGAGATCATCGCCGTCCTCGGGGACAACCGTCCCGAGTGGCTGATCGCCGAGCTCGCGGCCCAGTCGCTGGGGGCGGCCGTGGTCGGGATCTACCCGTCGAGCGTCGGCGACGAGATCGTGCACATCATCTCCGAGGCGCGGGTGCGGATCGTCGTCGCCGAGGACCAGGAGCAGGTCGACAAGCTGCTGGAGCTGTCGGAGCGGATCCCGCGGGTCGACACGATCATCTACTACGATCCCCACGGTCTCGAGGCGTACGACGAGTCGATCCTGGTGTTCTTCCCGGAGCTCGAGGAGCGGGGCCGGGCCTACGCGGAGGACCGGCCCGGCTGGCTGGAGGAGCAGATCGCCGCGGCGCGGGCGGACGACATCGCCGTCATCTGCACGACGTCGGGGACCACCTCGAAGCCGAAGCTGGCGATGCTGTCGCACCGCAACCTGCTGACGATGGGGCGCCGGCTGATGGAGCTGGATCCCCTCGATGCGGACAGCCGCTACGTGTCGTTCCTGCCCTTCGCGTGGATCGGGGAGCAGATGCTCGCGCTCGCCTGTGGACTGCAGGCGGGGTTCACGGTCTCGTTCCCCGAGGAGGCGGGGACGGTCCGCTCCGACATGCGCGAGATCGGTCCGGACGTGATGTTCGGGCCGCCGCGCATCTGGGAGTCGATGCTGTCCGACGTGCAGGTGCGGCTGGGGGAGGCCGGATGGGTGAAGCGTCGCACCTTCGAGTGGGGCTACCGCATGGGTGACCGGGTGGCGGGCAAGCGGGTCGCCGGTGAGGCGGTGGGGGTCGTCGAGCGTGTTCTGCACGGGTTGGTCGATCTCGTGGCGCTGCGCCCCATGCGCGAACAGCTGGGGCTCACGCGCGTGCGACGCTGCTACACCGGTGGCGCCCCGCTGGGTCCGGACGTCTTCCGCTTCTTCCACGCGATCGGCGTCAACCTGAAGCAGATCTACGGGCAGACCGAGATCTGCGGGATCGCGGTGTGCCACCGGGACGACGACATCCGGTTCAACACCGTGGGACAGCCGCTGCCAGGCACCGAGATGCGGATCGGCGAGGACGGGGAGATCCTGCTGCGGTCCGGGGCGGTGTTCAAGGGCTACTACCGCGACGAGGAGGCCACGAGCGAGGCGCTCGAGGACGACGGGTGGTTGCACACCGGCGACGCCGGGTACCGCGACGACGCCGACCACCTGGTGGTGATCGACCGCGCCAAGGACGTGATGCGCACGATCGACGGCACGATGTTCAGCCCGGCGTTCATCGAGAACAAGCTCAAGTTCTCCCCCTACGTGGAGGAAGCGGTCGTGTTCGGCGGGGAAGAGCGAGACGAGATCACCGCCATGATCACGATCGACATGGAGACCGTGGGGACCTGGGCCGAACGCAACCAGCTGTCGTACACGACCTACACGGACCTGTCCCAGAAACCGGAGGTCTACCAGCTCGTCGCCGAGGCGATCGCCCGGGCGAACGAGGACCTGGAGGAGGCGATCCAGGTGCAACGGTTCGTGCTGCTGCACAAGCGTCTGGACCCCGACGATGCCGAGATCACCCGGACCCGAAAGGTGCGACGCGGGACGATCAACGAGCGCTACGACGACATCATCGACGCGCTCAGCCGGGGTGACAGGTCGGTGTCGATCACCTCCACGGTCAGCTACCAGGACGGCACCAGCGTGGATCGGGCGATCGATCTGGACATCTTCTCGATGGCGTCGTTCAGCCCACGTGAACGCGACGACCGCGGCCTGGCCTGGAGCGCCTCATGACGCTGCCCGCCACACACCTGGGGACCGCGCGGCGATGACCACGTTCGTGCAGTTGACGGTCAGCGGGCTCGCCAACGGGGCCGTCCTGGCGCTGGCGGCACTCGGGTTCGTGCTGATCTACAAGGCGACGCAGGTGATCAACTTCGCGCAGGGCCATTTCCTGCTCGTCGGCGCGTTCGTCATCTGGTCCTTCGTGGTACAGGTGGGGCTGCACTGGAGCATCGCGGTGTTCGCGGCCATGGCCGTGGCCGTGATCATCGGCCTCCTGGTCGAACGGCTGGTTCTGCGCCCCATGGTGGGCGAAAACCCGATCGCGGTGATCATGGTGACGATCGGGTTGGCCGCCGTCCTCGAATCGATCGTGCAGATGCTGTGGGGGGTCACGCCCCGTCGCCTCCCGGAGTTCATCCCCACCGGTGTCTGGCGGGTCGGAGGGGTCACGGTCCCGAAGGACCGGATCTTCGCGGTGGTGATCGCCGCGGTCGTCCTCGCCGCCTTCACGCTCTTCTTCACCCGGTCCCGGCACGGCATCGCGATGCGGGCGGTGGCCGACGACCAGCAGGCGGCGCTGACGCAGGGCATCAGCGTCCGTCGCGTGTTCGCGATGGCCTGGGCGCTGGCGGCATTGTCCGCCGTGATCGGTGGGGTGCTGCTGGCCAACCTGACCGGGGTGTCGGGGACGATCACCCAGATCGGGCTGCTGGTGTTCGCGGTCGTCATCGTCGGCGGCCTGGACTCGATCCCCGGCGCGATCGTCGGCGGGGCGATCGTGGGTCTGCTCCAGCAGTACACGGCCGGGTACGTCGGCGGCGGGCTCCAGCAGGTCGTGCCCTACGCCGCGCTCGTGCTCGTCCTGCTGGTCCGCCCGTACGGGCTCTTCGGCGAGATCCGGATCGAGAGGGTCTGAGATGGCGGCCGTCTCCACAGGTGTGCACCACCGCTCGTACCGGTCGGAGCTGCGGCTGCGCCACACCGCCGCCGAGCGCGTCCGTCTCCTGCTGGGGATCGGCGTGCTGCTGGCCGTCCCGTTCGTGGCCAACCAGTTCTGGCTGACCGCGCTCAACGAGATCGGGATCGCCGTCATCGGGGCCATCGGCCTCAACATCCTCACCGGCTACACCGGTCAGATCTCGCTGGGGCAGGGCGGCTTCCTGGCCGTGGGTGCCTACACGTCCGGGCTGATGGTGGTGGAGCTCGGCCTGCCCACGCTGGTGGCTGTGGGCATCGCGATCGCGTTCACCGCCCTGGTCGGGGCCTTCTTCGGCCTGCCGGCGCTCCGGCTCAAGGGCCTGTACCTGGCGATCGCGACCCTCGCGTCGCAGTTCATCATCATCTGGGTCGTGCGCAACTGGGACACGGTCACGGGCGGGACCGGCGCGCTCGTCGTGCCCAGACCCGAGGTCGCGGGCCTCGCGCTCAACAGCAACTTCCGCTGGTACTGGATCATCCTCGCCGCGGCCGCCCTCGCCACGATCCTCGCCCGCAACCTGTTCCGGACGGGGATCGGCCGGGCGTTCATGGCCATCCGCGACCAGGACATCGCCGCCGAGGCCATCGGGGTCGACCTCGTCCGCTACAAGGTGCTGGCGTTCGCGATCTCCTCCGGCTTCGTGGGGCTGGCCGGCGCGTTGACGGCCCACTGGCGCAGCATCGTCACGTGGGAGCGCTTCACCCTCGAGGTCTCGATCCTGTACCTCGCGATGATCATCGTCGGGGGCCTGGGCTCCGTCCTCGGGGCGATCCTGGGCGCCGCCTTCATGATCGCGATGCCTGACGGGATCGACCGGTTGGCGGGCGCGCTGCAGGGCACCGTCCCGTTCCTCGACCAGAAGCTCCCCGCGATCCAGCTCGGCATCTTCGGCCTCGTCATCGTGCTGTTCCTCATCTTCGAACCCCGGGGGCTGGCGCGGATCTGGCAGCGCATCAAGGACTACTTCCGGTTGTGGCCGTTCCGGTATTAGGGACGGTCTTGGACGAGCTCTCAAGGAGGGAGCACCATGAGAAGCACGAGAAGCAGGATCCTGGCGATCATGATGGCGATCGGTCTGCTCGCCGCCGCGTGCGGCGGCGGCAACGGTGGTGGAGGTGAACCGACCGCCGGCGACACCGCGGTGGACGGCACCGAGGACGGCGGGGGCGCCGCCTCCGGCGAGCCGATCACGGTCGGCGCCGTCTTCGACCTGTCGGGCGCCACCGCGGACGTCGGCACCCCGTTCGCCGACGGCGTCAAGGCCTACGTCGAGTGGCTGAACGACAACGGCGGCGTCGACGGGCGGCCGATCGAGCTGCTGAACGCCGACTACGCGTACGACGTCGCCCAGGCCGAGCAGCTGTACTCCCAGTACGTGTCCCAGGACGTGGTCGCGTTCAGCGGCTGGGGCACCGGAGACAGCGAGGCGCTGCGGTCCCGGGTGACCGAGGACGAGATCCCGTTCATGTCGGCGTCGTACTCGGAGGGGCTGGCCGACCCGGCCGAGACCCCGTACAACTTCGTCGCCGCCGCGAGCTACTCGCAGCAGATGCGCGTCGCCCTGGCCCACATCGCGAACGTCAGTGACGGGCACGCCGAGGTGGCCGTGTTCCACCACGACTCGCCGTTCGGGGAGTCCCCGTTGGAGGACGGCCGGCAGTACATCGCCGACGAGGGCCTGGACATCGGCTACCAGACGTACGCGATGCCGGGCGGCGCGACCGACTACACCGGTGAGCTCACTCAGGTCCAGGACCAGGGTGCCGGCTACGTCATCATCCAGAACGTGTCCAGCCCCGCGGCCCAGCTGGCGCAGAACATCCAGTCCCAGGGCATGGACGCGACGATCGTGTGCCTCAACTGGTGCGCCGACGAGATCTTCGTCGAGCTCGCCGGGGACGCGTCGGAGGGTTCGCTCGGGGTGCTGCCGTTCGCGCCACCGAGCCAGGCCGACGGGGACATCAGCGACGTCCAGGAGGCCATCGGCGATGACATCAACCTCCACCACACGCAGGGCTGGTACCAGTTCTCGCTCTTCGTCGAGGCGATCCGCCACGTCCTGGAGGGAGGCGGCGAGGTGACCGGACCGACCATCAAGACCGCGTTGGAGGAGATGGGGCCGCTCGACACGCCGGTGACGACCGAGATCGAGTTCACGGCCGACGACCACATGGGCATGAAGTCCGTGCCGGTCTACGAGGTCCAGGACGGTGCGTGGACCACCATCACCGACCCGATCACCCCGTGACCGGCGTCTGATGTCGACCGCCACGAACGCGCCCGCGGAACCCCGCCCCGGCGACGCCGGGGCGGGGCCGCCCGTCCTGGAGCTCAACAACGTCGAGGTCATCTACGACGAGGTCATCCTCGTGCTCCGGGGCCTGTCCATGGCGGTCCACGAGGGTGAGATCGTGGCCCTGCTCGGATCGAACGGGGCGGGCAAGTCCACCACCATGAAGGCCATCACGGGGCTGCTGCCCACCGAGCACGGGGAGGTCACGGACGGCGACATCACCTTCCGCGGCCAGGACATCACCCACCGGGATGCGGCGGACATCGTCAAGGCCGGTGTCGGTCTGGTCATGGAGGGACGACACGTCTTCGAACACCTGACGGTCCGCGAGAACCTGATCGCCGGCGCCTACACGCGGGGGCGCGTGGACGAGGAGGCGATCGAACGGGCGTACGGCTACTTCCCGCCGCTGGCCGACCGGCGGGCGCAACGGGCCGGCTTCCTGTCCGGCGGTGAGCAGCAGATGCTGGCGATCGCCCGTGCGTTGATGTTCGAACCCGACCTGCTGATGCTCGACGAGCCGTCCCTGGGGCTGGCACCGAACCTGGTCGGGGAGATCTTCAGGATCATCCAGCGCCTCAACGAGGAGCTGGGCACGACGGTGCTGCTCGTGGAGCAGAACGCCCGACGTGCCCTGGAGATCGCCGGGCGGGCCTACATCATGGAGAACGGACGGATCGTACTGGACGGCCCCTCGGACGAGCTCGCCGAGAACCCCGACGTCAAGGAGTTCTACCTGGGCATCGCCGAGTCGGGGCGTCGCAAGAGCTACCGCGACGTGAAGCACTACAAGCGACGGAAGCGCTGGCTGTGACGGATCCTTCGACGTACGCGTCGAGCTTCGACGACGAGGTCGCCGTCACGGTCCGGGAAGCCGCCGAACGGGTCGACGGGTTCCGAAGCCGGCTGTCGGCAGCGGACCTCGAGCCGGAGGAGGTCGACAGCGTCGCCGCGCTCGACCGGCTCCCGGTCATGAGCAAGGACGAACTGCTCGAGGAGCAGCGCGCCGATCCGCCGTTCGGTGGGTTGCTCGCGCCCGACGCGGACGTCAGACGGATCTTCCAGTCACCGGGGCCGCTCTACGAGCCCGAGCTCGCTGCTCGGGACCCATGGCGGTGGGAGCCTGCGCTGCGCGCGGCGGGGTTCAGCCCAGACGATCTGGTGCTGAACGCGTTCGGCTACCACCTCAGCCCAGCGGGGGCGATGTTCGAGGAGGCGTGTCTGGCGCTCGGGGCGCGCGTCGTGCCGGCCGGGGTCGGGAGCAAGGACCTGCAGGTGACCGCCTGCGACGACCTGGGCGTGTCCGCCTACATCGGGACGCCGAGCTACCTCAAGGCGCTCCTCGAGGAGGCCGAGGACGGCGGGGTGGAACTGGCGATCGAACGCGCCTTCGTCAGCGCCGAACCGCTGCCGCCGTCGCTACGGACGTGGCTGCAGGAGCGCGTCGAACTGGTCAGACAGGGGTACGGAACCGCCGAGGCTGGTCTGCTCGGGTACGAGTGCGAGCGGCTGGAGGGGCTGCACGTCCCGGCCGACGCGCTGGTGCAGGTGACCGACCTGACCACGGGCGAGGCCATCGTCGAAGGAGGCGAGGGGCAGGTCGTCGTGACCCTGTTCGACAGCAGCTACCCGATAATCCGCTTCGGCACGGGCGACCTGTCCCGGTGGATCGAGGAACCGTGCGGGTGCGAACGGCCCACGCCCCGCCTGGCCGGCTGGCTCGGCCGGGTCGGAGACGCCGTGAAGGTGCGCGGCATGTTCCTCCACCCACGACAGGTCGCGGGTGTGCTTGACGGGCTGGAGGAGGTCGCCCGGTACCGGGTCGCGATCACGCGGGAGGAGCACCGCGACGAGATCCGGTGCGACTTCGTGCCCTCCGGGGACGACGTCGAGGCCGCGGTCGAGCGCGTCCGTGAGGCGTTCCGGGAGGGCTTGCGGTTCCGCGCCGAGGTCGTCCCGGTCGACTCCCTGCCGGAGGGCGCGCCGCCGCTGACGGACGAACGCACTTGGGACTGACCGGCATCTCCGCCGGCGGGCTACTCGCCCCCGTCGACGTACCCGAGCTGTTTGCCCCCGAGGACGTGGAAGTGCAGGTGGAAGATGGCCTGGCCACCCTCGGCGCCGATGTTGGTGGCGATCCGGTACCCATCGGCGATCCCCGCGTCGGCCGCGACCCGTTGCGCGAGATCGAAGCAGCTCCAGAGGAGCTCCGACCGTTCAGCGGTCAGATCGTGTGCCGACGACAGGTGCTCCCGCGGGGCGACGAGGATGTGCACCGGCGCTCTGGGGAACTTGTCCTCGAACGCCACCACGTCCTCCTCCTCGGCGACGAACGCGGCCGGCTCATCGCCCGCGATGATCGTGCAGAACAGACAGTCGTCCGAACCCATCGGATGCTCCCTCCGGTGTCACCCTAACTCCAGAACTCGGCGGCCCCGAGCTGGTCGAACGGGTGGATCCACATCGTCTCCTCACGGTCGCGTGCTCGCCATCATGGGGTTCGCCCCGGGGCGGTGTCCAGGACGGGACCGGCGGCTGGCTAGTCTCGGCCTCCATGGCTGACACCTCGACCATCGTCTGGATCTCCGGTGCGTCCAGCGGCATCGGACGTGCGCTCGTCGACACCGTCCCGTGGGACGACGCGCGCGTCATCGACATCAGCCGCAGCGGCGCCGACGACGCCGAGCACGTCCGCGCCGATCTCACGAAGCCGGCCGGTTGGCAGCGCGCGGCGAGCTCGTTCGCGTCCGAACTGGCGGAGTTCAAGGGCCGCCAGGCGGTGTTCGTCCACTGCGCGGGGACGCTCGAGCCCATGGGCTTCGCCGGTGAGGTCGACCCCAGCGGGTACGCCCAGCAGGTCCTGCTGAACGCGGCCTCGCCGCAGATCCTCGGCGACGCGTTCCTGCGCGCCGTCATGGATCGCGAGGGACTCGAGAGTCACCTGATCATGATCTCCTCCGGCGCCGCGACCAGCGTCTACGAGGGCTGGTCGGCCTACGGGGCGGGGAAGGCTGCCGTCGAGCACTGGGTCCGGACCGTCGGCGCCGAGCGCGTCCGGCGCGGCACCGACTGCCGGGTCGTGGCCGTCGCACCCGGCGTCGTCGAGACGCCGATGCAGGCGCAGATCCGCGACATGGACGCCGAGGACTTCCCCCAGGTCGACAAGTTCCTCCGGCTGCACGAACGCGGAGAGCTCCGGTCCCCCCACGACGCCGCCGAGGGCATCTGGGGGTTGCTCGACCGTGACCTCGACCACGGTGCGGTCGTCGATCTGCGGGACCTCTGACCGATGGTCGACGACGTGGTGGGTGACGATCTTGTGGGTGGGCCGCTCGAGGGTACGACGGTGATCGAGGTGGCGGCGATCGGACCCGTCCCCTTCGGGGTGATGCTCCTGGCCGACCTCGGCGCCGAGGTGATCCGCGTCGACCGGGCCTCGAGCGTCGGCAACCCCGGCCAGGAAGCGGCGATGGCCGGCCTGTCACGCGGCCGCCGGTCGGTCGCGGTGGACCTCAAGAACCCCGACGGACTGGACGTGCTCCTGCGGCTGGTCGAGGGCGCCGACGTGCTGGTCGAGGGGTTCCGTCCCGGGGTCGCCGAACGCCTCGGGTTCGGGCCAGAGGGCTGCCTCGAGCGCAACCCTGGTCTGGTGTACGCGCGCATGACGGGCTGGGGCCAGGACGGTCCGATGGCAGACCGTGCCGGCCACGACATCGACTACGCCGCGATCGCAGGCGCCCTGCATCCCATCGGTCGGGCAGACGGCCCACCGCCACCACCGCTGAACTACCTCGCGGACTTCGGTGGCGGTGGCGCCTACCTCGCGATCGGGGTGACCGCAGCGCTGCTCGAGCGCGAGCGGTCGGGGCGTGGCCAGGTCGTCGACGTCGCGATGGTCGACGGCGCGGCGAGCCTCACCGCCTTCTTCCACGGACTGCTCGAGATGGGCGCCTGGACCACCGACCGGGCGAGCAACCTCCTGGACGGCGCCGCCCCGTTCTACGACACCTACGCCACGGCCGACGGTGGCTACATCGCGGTCGGCTGTCTCGAACCCCAGTTCTACGCCGAGTTCCTGGACCGGCTCGGGCTGGACCCCGACGAGTGGCCGCAGTTCGACCGCGAGCGTTGGCCCGAGCAGAAGCGACGGCTCGCCGAGCTGTTCGCCGCCGAGCCCCGTGCCCACTGGGAGGAGCGTTTCGCCGGCAGCGATGCGTGCGTGGCCCCTGTCCTGGCGCTGGACGAGGCGCCCGCGCATCCCCACATCCACGCTCGGGGAACGTTCACGGACGTCGGCGGATCCGTCCAGCCCGCCCCGGCGCCCCGGTTCTCGCGCACGCCGGGTGAGGCGGGCGGTCCTGCACCGGAGCCGGGCGATCACACCGACGACATCGTCGCGGAGTTGGGTCTGGATCCCGCGGCGTTGCGCGACCGCGGGGCGATCGCCTGAGTGCGATCGCCTAACTGGCGGTCGGGCTCGGGGAGGGCGACGTCGTGTCCGAGTCGCTCGGCGACGGACTCTCGCTCTCGGAGGGCGAGTCGGACTCGTTCGGCGATTCGGTCGACAGGATCGTCTCCTCCTCGGTCGGCGACGGGGACGGGCTGTCACTCTCCGTCGGTGACGGCGAGGGGGAGGGGCAGTCCTCGTCCGGCGGCAGGATCGTCTCGAAGGTCCCGTCCTCTCCGTCCGGGCACTCCACGGGGGAGGGTGACGGCTCGGGCTCCTCGGTCTGCGTGGGCGAGGGGCTCGGAGCCTCGTTGAGGGTGTCCAGCCCCGAGTAGTCGGGCTCGGGGAACTCCTTGGCCTCCATGTCCTTCACGGCCTCGGACATGTACAGGGCCCAGGTCTCGGCCGGGATGCTGCCACCGGTGACCTGGCCCATCGACGTGTCGTCGAGCGTCCCGAACCAGACCGCCGTGGACAGCTGGGGTACGTAGCCGGCGAACCAGGCGTCCTGGCTGTTCTGGGTCGTTCCGGTCTTGCCGGCCGCAGGTCGACCGATCTGCGCGGCGGTCCCCGTCCCCGACTGGATGTTCTGCTCCAGGAGGTCGCTGACCGCATGGGCGACGTTGGCGTCGATCCCACCCTCGCCCTCGGGTGCCTTGTCGAGGATCAGGTTCCCGTCGGCGTCCTCGACCTTGCGGACCAGTCGCGGTTGCGACCGTGCTCCGCTGGACGCGAACGTGGCGTACGCCCCGGCCATCTCCTTGACCGAGACCTCGCTGGTCCCCAGGACCAGGGAGAGGTTGGGGCTGAGCCAGTCCTCGGGGATGCCCGCGTCCTCACCCATCTCCTTGACCTTCTGCGGGCCGATCTCCTCCGCGAGCTGTACGAACACGGTGTTGGTCGAGGTCAACGTCGCCTGGCGCACGGTCTGCTCGCCGAAGCCCCGGTTGGCGAAGTTGTGGACCGTGTACGGCTCGGCCTCGCCGATGTCGAACTGCTTCTCGGACGGTGCCGGGAACCGTGACTCGGGGGAGTAGCCCTCGTCGAGGAAACCGGCCAGACCGAACGGCTTGAAGGCCGATCCCGGCTGGTTGCGGCCCGTGCCGTCGTCGTAGCCGATCGCACCGTTGAAGTTCTGCTCGTTGTAGCTCGGCCCGCCGACCAGCGCGCGCACGCCGCCGTCCGCCGGATCGACGCTCACGAGCGCTCCCGAGACCTCCGCCGGATCGAACC
>CAZHZQ010000002.1:0-46691 GCA_964537235.1 uncultured Actinomycetota bacterium
GCGGCCAACGAGACGAAGTGGCCGAGGCCGCTTGACAGCTATAGGAGATTCGGCTCCGTCGTTTCGCCCTAGAGGGTGGGTCGATAAGGGCGTTCGCGGGGTGTGCCGGAAACCCTGGTCAACCTGTCTATGGTGATTTCTCGTTGCTCGGGCGGGGTTCAATCTGCACGTGGATGGTGATGCGGACGGGGTCACCGGCGGCGTTGTCGGGGTCCGCCGGCGATGGTGCGGAACGTTGCCCATGCGGCTATTCCTTGTTGGCCGTTGCGTCGGGCGACGCAACGTGTCGGGGAACTTGATCGGCTGGCAAGTCGATGAAGTCCCCCATCGAGGCACCGCTGGCGTATTCCTTGAGCTCGACGGGATGGCCTTCGTACCGAGGCAGGATGCGGGTCCAGGCGAGATAGAAGGTGAAGAGGGCCCGCTCGGGTGGGTCGCTCCGGATGACGGTGAGGTTCGAACCCGGCATGGGCAGTGGGTCGAGTCCCCCGTCGGGGTGGCGGTTCATGATCACGCCCTTGTCGAGAACGCAGATCATGTCGATTCGCTGATCGACGGCGAGGTCCCGATCAATCGTGGCTGCGCGGAGCCGTTCAGCGAGGGTCTCCAACGAGATCGAGTCGAAGGCTAGGACTAGGTAGTTCGTCGGCCAGTAGTCCCATTGGGTCCCGTACACGATCGGGTGGTAGGCCACGCCCATGGGGACGTGCGCGGTCCGCTGCAGGCGCTTGAGGCTGAGCATGTTCTCGATCGCATCGTTCAGGGCCGAGCCGTCGAGGTAGCTCTTGACCTCTACGGCGGCGAAGACCGATTCGATCGGTAGGACGCGGAAGCCTTCTCGCACGTGAAGGACGGGGGCGTTCTCCGTGTCGTAGATCATCACGTCGAGCTGTCGGGACGTCGCTCCGGTGGAGTCCATCGCCTGCCCGTGACAAACGCCGAGGGAGCCCGGCACGTGGGTGGCGAGGAACTGGCGGACCGTGGTCTCGTGCATCGAGCCCTTGGAGGCTGCGTGGTCGGTCGTCGCGCGTGCTTCCTCGAACTCCGACCTCATCCGCACCGCGATCCGGTCCATCATCTCAGCGAGGTCAGTCACCAACGGTTCCTGGTGTGGTGTGCAGGCACGGTAGAGCGGTCAGACGCTGTAGACCTTGCGCCCTCGGTCACGTTCGCAGAGTGTGGGGCGCTCCTCGCACTGGATGGACAGGTAGTCGCGGCAGGCCCGGCAGTGGGACCGGTTCCGCAGGACGGTGAGCATCTGGTCGAGGACGGGACGGAGCCACGGTGTACAGCTCGGCGGCCGCGAGACCGACGGCCTCGCCAGGGTGATGGCGCGCGGTGTCCTCGAGGACGGACAGCACGATCCGCGCAGAGCCGGACGGGTCGGAGAGGTTGACGCGGGCCTTCACGACGACCCTCCGGTGACGGGAGCATCACCGCGGCCGTTCAGTCCTCCGCGTCGGTGCCCTTGGGGCCGAACAGCTCTTCGGCGAAGCGCTGGGCCGCCGCTCGCTGCATGCCTGGCACCAGGTGCGTGTACGTCTTCAGCATGAACGCAGCGGACGCCCACCCGAGACGTTCCTGTACGACCTTCGGGTTCTCGCCGTTCGCGAGCAGCAGGGAGGCGTAGGTGTGTCTGACGTCGTGTAGGCGGATCGCGGGTACACCCGCCTCCTCGCAGAGCGAGGCGAACTCGTGACTGATCCAGTCGGGGTTGAGGTGGCGTCCGTCGGGCCAGGTAAACAGGAACGAACCGTGGCCGATGGCTCCGTGGCCCCGTCGACAGGAGTCGTGTACTTGGTTGCCTCGCCAAGCGCGACCGCACTCCCGCCGCCACCCATCGCGATGCTCGCGCCACCTACGCAATGATTCGAGGGTGTAGTCGTCGAGGTCGACCGGGCGGCTTCCAGCGCCGGACTTCATGACCGGCTTGTGGACCGGCGCTGTGACTCCCTCCTCCTCGACCTGTTCCTCGGGTACCAACTGCCAGGCGACGACCAGCTTTCCCTCGTCGAGATCGACGTTCTCGTCGACCAGACCACCGAGCTCTCCGCGGCGCATCCCGGTCGTCGCTACGAGCAGCCACATCGGGTAGAGCCAGTGGTCCCCGGCGTAGGACAGGAACGTGGTCAGCTGCTCGGGCGTCCAGATCTGGATCGCGCGGCGTCGTGCCGCCTCGACGGAGGCGTTCGACGGAGGGTCGGCGAGCGTCGCCACGTTCTGCTCGACGACGCCCCACTTGCGGGCATCCCGCAGGGCCTTGCGGATGACGCCATGGATCTGGACGACCGTGGCCGGCGCTAGGGGCTGGCGTTCCTCCTCCGTAGGGGGAGGCTTACCTCGAAGGAGCGCCGAGTAGAAGCGATCGAGGTGGGCTGCGGTCAACTCTTGGAGCGGGACTCCTCCGAGGTGGGGGACGAGGTGACGTTCCACGGCGTTGCGGATGTTGCGGTACCGATTGGGACTCACCTTCGGAGGCAACTGGGTCTCGAGCCACTCGCGGACGAGGAAGTCCTCGAGGGTTCGCCCTGAGGGTTCAACGTACGTCGAGCCGTCGACCTTGGAGAGGAGCTCACGGAGGGCGCGTTCCGCCTCCCGCTTGGTGTCGAAACCACCACCCCGGCGCTGCAGCCTGCGACCGTTGCGGTCCTTGCCGACATCCACTCGGAACGACCACGACGACTGTCGTCCCTCGCACGTCTCGTCGTGTCGACCAGTCCCCGGTCGTCGACCGCAGGTCGTACAGCGCTTGAACACGCTCCCCTTCACACGGAACCCCTCTCGTTGCCCTCGAACAGGCCAGGGTGCGTGGAAGGCGAGCGGCTGTCACGCGAGAGCACGTCAGGCCTGTGGACAACGCCTGTTCGACCGTTGGCGCTGCTTGAAGCCATCCCTCAAGCCTCCTCCGCCACCAGGGCTGGGAGGCCGTCGAGGCCGAGGAGGTCGAGGAGTTTGCCGGTGGGCACGATGATGCGTCCGCCGATGCGGAAGGAGGGGATCTCGCCTCGGTTGACGCCGCGGTAGGCGGAGGAGCGGGAGATGCCCAGCAGTCGTCCGGCTTGTTCGACGGTGAGGGTGGCGGGGTAGCCGTTGGTGGTCATGGTTCCTCCTGGTTGTGTTGGCACATAGGGAGCCCCCGGGCGGCACGCCCGTTTGTGACATCGACTTCGAAATTGTTGGAGATCCCCTGTCATCTCATGGAGGCCGTTTGGGACCGCCTCATGTGACATCCGACCGCCAAGTTGTTGTGGATACGGCCGGAATCAGCGGCTGATGCCGCGGCCGAGGCCGCGGGCGGGCGGGTCGCGGTCGACCTGCCGGCCGGCCTCGTGCGTGCGCTGTTGACGGGTGACCTCGAGCAGCGCGTCGAGGGCCTGGTTGCGGGTGGCCTGCTGTTGCGGGTCGGCGGGGCGTGGTTGTCCGAGGGGGCTGGTGGGGTCGCGGACGTCGTAGAGGGTCCGGTACTCCTCGACCAGCCTGGCCGCCTTCGCCCAGGTCTCGTGTTCGGGTCCGGTGGCGGGTGGGGTGCCGATGGTGGCGGTCAGGTAGCCGGGTGGCTGACGGAGGACGGCGGCCGTCCGCTGTTGGACGACCTGGTGTAGCTGGTGGGCGAGGTCGGCCCGTTCGGTCTTCCAGGCGTCGACCTGAGCGTCGTCGGGTAGCTGTGTGAGCTTCCGTCGGGCCAGGGTGCGCTGTCGGTGCAGGTCGTGCAGCCGGTTTCGGCCGTCGTCGATCTGCCGGTATAGCTGCTCGATCTCCTGCCTGGTGCCGCGGCGGAGCTGGCGGATGCCGGACAGCTCCTGCCGGCGGGCCTCGGCGTGGTGGATGGCGGCGACGGCCGCTTCGTAGGCGTCCGACGCCTCCTGCTCGGCCTGGACGAGCTGTCGCCGGGTGTCCTGAACCTGGGTGATGCGCCTGCCGAGGTCCACGAACCGGGTGGCGGTCTGCCGGACCTGCTCGACGTCGTAGGAGTCGGGCAGGAAGGCGACGGCGGGGGTCTGCGCGGCCGATCGGCGCAGTCCGGCGACGGTGCGGGTGTGGGGGTCGGGGTCGGGCTGCTGCTGGTGGTGGTGGATGTCGTGGGGGTCGTCGGTGGCGGGGTGGACGTACAGGCGGTTGGTGTGCCGGCCGCGGGACATCGCGACGTAGCCCCATTCGCGGTACAGCAGGTCCGAGCCGAGCACGAACGCATGGTCGACGGTAAGGCCTTGGGCTTTGTGGCCGGTGATCGCGTACCCGTGCGCCACATGGCCGGCCTGCACGTAGGCCTCTGGCAGGTGTAGGACGGTGCCGCGATCGTCGACCGCCGACAGCCCGCCGTCGTCGGTGATGTCGGTGATGGTGGCGAAGGTGCCGTTGACCACGCCGAGCCGCCGGTCGTTTCGCAGGCACAGGATCCGGTCCCCGGCCCGGAACGTCCGCCCGTCGTCGGTCTCGAGGACCGGCCCGGTCAGGTGTCCGGCGGCGTCGGCCCGTAGCCGCGCCCGCTGGTTGAGATCGTCGACATCGGTCTGCCGCAGCGCGATCATCACCGCCTGGTCGGCGCCGACCTGATGTCGGGCGTGCCACCAGTCGGACACCAGCTGCTCGCGCAGCCCTTCGGCGGTGTCGCCGGTGACGAGCTGGCCGTGTTCGTCGTACAGACCCAGGGCGTCGGCGGGGTCGCCGTGCCGAAGCCGGTCGAGCGCGTCGATCTCCCAGGCTTGTGTCTGCCGGCGGTTGTCGGTCAGCTCGATCGCGTCCAGCCGCTGTGTGAGGGTGGAGAAGAGGCCGCCGGCGTCGATCTCGGGCAGCTGGTGTGGGTCGCCGACCAGCACCACCTTCACCCGCTGCGCCTCACAGTGATCGAGCAGCCGGGCGAGCTGGCGGGTGCCGACCATCCCGGCCTCGTCCACCACGAGCACCGACCCGGGCACCAGCGGAGAGCCGACACCGCGATCGATGTCGTGCAGCAGCTTGTGGATCGTGGTCGACGGGATGCCCGCCGAGTCCTGCAGCTCCTGTGCCGCGCGCGCGGCCAGCGCCACACCGTGCATGTCGATCCCGGAGCTCTGCCAGGCATGGCGGGCGGCGTCCAACGCGAAGGTCTTGCCGGTCCCGGCCTTCCCGACCACGACGGTCACACCGTCGCCGTCGCGGGACAGTCGCGTCAGCATGTCGATCTGCTCGCCGGTCAGCGTCGGGTGGACCGCCATGACGCGGCGGATCGTCTCTGCGTCGACCGTCGCCGCATCGTCGTCTTGGCGGGCGATGGAGGTGTTGATGGCGTGCTGTTCGGCCAGCAGCAGCCCCCGGGTGGTCATGCGCACCTCGTCATCGGTCCCGCCGGCGATGGTGCGTCCGTCGGCTGTGCGGATCACGTCCACCGACGACAGACGGCCACGGGTCGCGCCGAGGGTGATCACCTGGTCGCGGCCGGCCGCCAACACCGCCTCCGCGAGCTGTTCGATGTCTTCGACGGTTGCGCCGTCGGGCAGCCGTTCGGCGACCGCCCGCAGCAGGTCCCGGCGGGTGAACGTCGCCGCCTTCGCGGTCAGCGCCTCGTCGCCGACCAGCTCCTCGGCCAACACATCCACGTCCGGCGCTTCTGCGGTGTGTCGGTTCAGGAGCCGTTCGAGGTCGGACCGGTCGAACCCCAACTCACGGGCCCGGGCCGCCCACCCTGCGCGCAGCTCCCGCTCGGTCGGCTGCACGCCCTTCGCGTCGCGGGTGCTGAGCGTGGCGACCTGGGCGGCCTTGGCCGACGACTCCCCACGCTCGGCGAGCTTGTCGAGGATCGCCTGGCGGCGTTGGGAGAACGCGTCGATCAACTGGCGGTCGATCCCGGCGATGTCCGCGTACCCGTTGGTCACCGGCCCCCACTCGACCCCCAGACGCTCGGTGAGCTCGTGACGCAACTGGGCCTGGTAGAGGAACCCGGCCGTCTTGGCGTGCTGGTACATCCGCCGCGACTCGAACGTCCGCCACTTCCCGTCATCGGATGCGCGTACGAGGTTGGCGGCCAGCACGTGGGTGTGCAGCAGCGGATCACCCGCCCTCGACGTGCGATGCGTGAACGCCGCGCCGATCAGTCCGTCCACCTCAACCCGCTCCACCCCGCCCGCGCCGCGTCGAGTACGTAACGCGTGACGTTCGAGGTAGCCGACCGCGGCCTTGACCCCGGCGTCGTGAGCGGCCTGGACCTGTCCGGCGGTGTGCTGGTCGCCGAGCGCCCAAGCGATCGACACCGACTTCGGTGCCCGGAACGTCATATCGAACCCGGGGATCTTGCGGGCCGGATGCGACGCCAACCGCACCCCCGACGAAGGATCGTCGCCAGCCAGCACCGCACGCAGCGCGTCGGCCTCCACCTTCGCCCCACGTTCAAGACCGACGGGGTCCAGGCCGCGGCCGAGCCAACGGCCCGGCGCCTCACCGCGGCGCAGGTAGTACTCCTCGGACCCGTCAGCCACCTGCGACAGGTAGTAGTCCTCCGACCCCGGCGCCATCTTCCCCACGTTCAACACCGGCATGCCCCCTCTGCCGAGGGAGACGAAGCCGACGCCTTACGGGACGCCGTGAAAGGCCCTATCGGGGGTGTTGCTTGAGCGTTGCTAGCCGCCGCCGGCGGGGCCAGTGACAGTCTGTGCTTCCGTTTTCTGGTTGGCATTGCCTATGTGTAGGGCTTGTTCATCAGGTATGTCCAGTAGCTGATTTGGCTATAGCTACTTGATTTCTGGGTTTCTGAGCTTATTTGTGTTTCTTGGCTGATGTCTAGTTTCGCTGGGTTCTTGGTCGTTGCTGGTGGTCTCGTTCTGATCGGTCGTTGAACTTCTCCACCCGAGATCCGAGGGTGTGCGCCCAGCGCACAGATCCGAGAGGCCGGTCGTCCACCGACCACGAGGAGGCCGGCTGGCCGACCCGCACGTCCACCTGCCACCGTGACCCGCCGAGACGGAAGGGACGTCGGTGTTTGACCAACCAGGCATCGACCTCGACCGCGACCTCGCCTGGATCCACCGCGATCAGTACGTCTACTTCATCGAGATCGCCCACGCCCTCGGCGATCCTGACGACTGGGCCAGCTTCCGGGCTGATCTCGCCGAGGCCCTGGCGGCAGTGTTCAGCCTTTACCCGCACCCCACCCTGGGCGGACCGACGCAGCAGCGAAGACCTCAAGACCCGATAGCGGGTACTCGACGTCCTCGACTCGGTCCGGTTCCGCCACCACCCAGCCGGCGACTGGGACGGATTCTTCGACGCACTCTGGGAGCGGCGGTCCGAGCTAGGAGACGACCTCTGATTCCCCCTGGATGGAGGCCGAGTCAGGCGGACGAGCTAGGGACGGTCCCCGCGCAGATAGCCACCGACTACCGGTACGAGACCCACGCATTGGGGATGGCGTTTATGCTCTTCCTGCGGACCGCCCAACGGGTGCTGGTCTACAACGGGGTGGAACACCGCCGGATCCTACGACGACGCCCTCAAGAAGATCCTCGCCGAGTTCGACAGGCTCATGGAGCTTCCCCACATGGACCGTCAGGGCTAATGGTGATGGCCGCTGTCCCGGGCCCTAGTTGATGGCACGTTGACTAGGTAGATCCCCGATTAGCGCTTCGACGCTCTCCAGCCCGTAGGCGGCCTGCAACTTCAGGAGCACTGCGATCGTCGGATTGGCCTCGGTCGAGTTCTCGAGCTTGCTGATGTGTGCACGGCTAACACCAGACCGCTCCGCGGCTTCGCGAAGCGCGTACCCACGCGCGAGTCGAAGCTCGCGCAACCGAGAGCCGATGCCGCTTAAGTCGACGTCCACTATAAGAGACAAGCGGGGGTGCGCGGCGGTCGGTCAAAGTCGTTGAACATGAGTGACTTCGCCGCCGTATAGCGGTAGAATGCCACCGATGTGAGTAGTGGAGCCTTCACGGTTCATGTTATCAACAGTCTACTATGATGGACACCCGGAAGGGTTCGGACGCGATTAGCCTCACAGGGAACCGAGATCGGGATGCCCGAAGGAGCAGCACCATGAGGGCGCAGTTGCACGACTCCCCCAAGCTCTTGCTCACATTCCGGGAGTGCGCTCGAATCGCTGGCCATCTCGCGACGTTCTGTGACCGTGCTGAACATGTCGAGGTTTCCGACCGGAGCGTGTTGAGCGACTCCGGACAGCGGCTCAGAAATCTCTCCGTCTCTTTGGCAGAACTTGGGGGTATCCCACTGCTCGAGTACTACGCGGAAAGACTTCGAGGGATCGAGACCGACCACCCGCTGCGAACAGCTGCTTCGCCGATATTTCACGAGGCAGCGCGCGCAGCCCGAACGTGGAGGCAACTGCAAGAGATCCAGGCTGGGCACGACCGCTGGTACCACCCCGACGTCTTCGGGCTCAGCAAGTCGGATCAGGTCCGCCACTACACGCTTCACGTGACGAAGCTCACGGGCCACCTATCTCAGCTTCTCGATCCGAGCGAAGCCGACTGGGGCGAGTTCGCACGCAGACGGGTACCTGACTTCCTAGTGTTCGGGTTGAAGATGTCCACCTTGGCCGGAGAGACTCTGCCCGACGAGGCGGACTACCTGCTAGAGCAGGCCCGTTCCGAACTCCAACCGGTCTAGCTGGACTGAATTGGCTTGGCTCGCAAGCGTCTACTTCACCTCTCTGATCTGCACCTTGGCACGAACCCGGATTGGCAGACAACTGGTGACTACAAGTCGGACATCGTCCGGGTGGATGAACGACAGAACCGAGTTCAGCTTCTCCGGAACTCGCTAGTCGCCCTCGCTGACTACCTACGGAGTTCTGGACAGAGCCTCGACGCAGTAGTCATCACTGGCGACGTCACGTACAAGGGAGACCCGGAGGGCTTCGACGAGCTCCCAGACCTGCTCGACCAGCTTGGAGACACCAAACCCGAACCCGACCACATCGTCATCGTTCCTGGCAACCACGATTTCGAGTGGGGCGCCTCCCCTTCTTCGGAAGAACGCTACGACAGATGGAAGCGGCTCCGGGATGACGGGTACGTGATTCCGTACCTCGATGGGGTTGACATCGACGCCTCAGGGACCCTTACCAACCCGGCGAGCCAGCCACTGTTGGTCGATGATGACGGGGCGTTCGTCGTCGCCGCCATCAACTCGGCCAACTACTGCGCTGGGAACGAGCGGCTGAACGGCATCGACGAGGACTCCCTGGGAGAAGTCGCGGACGAGTTCTCCGACGATGAGCGCATCGTGGCAGTGCTTGAGAATCTGAGGTCGCTACGGAAGGCCGACGTGGCACGCATCAGCCCTGGACAACTGTCGGCCCTCGCAACCGCCCTTGAGCCCCATATCAGATCGGAACCCAAGCCACTGATCATCTGTGCACTTCACCACCACCTTCTGCCGGTGTCAGCAGGTGAGGAGTTCAAGCGGTACGAGTCCATAACGAACTTGGGAGAAGTCAGAGCCTTCCTCGGCTCGAACGACGTGAGACTCGTGCTACACGGTCACAAACACCACCCTGCGCTGCTTGTCGATCACCCTCACGAGCACTCGACGATTCGGCGGCCGGACCTGGACTGGGTGACGCCCGTCTATATCTCGTCGGTGGGCACTATCGGCCACGGACGTGGCCCAAACGACGAGATAGCACGGCTTGTAGAGATCGGAACTGAGCTTCCGCGTGCTCGCCGCGTGGTCGTTCGTGAGGTGTTGGCCCGATCTGCGGGTGCTCGATACGACGATGAGCCTGCAGTTGTCGGCAGCCTGACCCTGACCGGACGACGAGCTCGAGAGACGGGTTACCCCATTCATGCCGTCGAGGGCCTCGACGTGGACGAGGTGTATCAGAAGATCCTTGCGCTGTTCGATGAAGCCGGTCAGTCAGCGGGCACCGTCGTCCGGAATCTGGTATGCCGAGTGGCTGACGGCACGTCAGCGTCCTCGCCCCCGGTTGGCTTCCCCGACGTGCCCGGTAGGGACGACTTGGACGAGTGGTTCGACGAGATCGTCGAGTGGTGGCAGAGAGAGGACTCCGGTCTTGAGGAGCCTCATTTCAACCACGGAGAGAGGATCCACCGACAAGGAGCAGGAAGAAGCCAGATCGAAGACGTTGCAGACGCGCTGGACGCTGAGCCTCGCACAACCCGCGGCGTGGCAGTTGTCGTCAGTCCCGGAATCGATGACGTTGGGAACACGCGGGTCCGGATGCCTTCATTTTGTCTGGCTCATTTCGTCCTGGACGCGAGCGGACGAAGGCTCGACACCATCGCCTACTTCCGGAAGCAGCAAATGCGCACATGGTGGCCGGTCAACGTGGGTGAGCTCCGGCGTTTGCAGAGCGGTGTTATCGATGCGCTTGCCACTCGCGGGCGGGACGTCTCTCCGGGTGAAATCGTGACCTTCGCGGCCGAAGCCATATGGGGTACGGACCGCCCACGAGTCATGGTCCCGAACGTCGACCGGCTAGCTCAGGACGACCCTGCAGTCCTGTGGAAGACGGCCCTTCGGGCCTTCGCCGCGGACGAGGACTTCACCCCATCGATATGGGAAGACCTGTTCGCCGATTGGCTTCCTGGTGAACAGATGGAACCCGACGGTGTGCCCATTGCCATCCGAGGCATCGAGATGCTCGCAGGCATCATCGGGACGCTTGCCGACTTCCACGATTCCGAGCCGGGCAGTCGCCTAGCCGCGGAGTTCGACAGCTTGCTTCACAACAACCGAACATACTCCGCACAGGAGGATCAACCAGAAGGACGGGATTCGACTGCGCGGCGTGTTGCCTTCGATCAGTGGCGAGGGGAAGTCGGAAGGAGGATGGATGCCATCGTTCGGCACACCGAGGAACTGCGCGACGATATCTCGAGCGAGTGAACCCCTCGGACCTGATAGGTATGTCTGTCAGGGTGAGGATCCGGGGGACAGTCTTGGGCACAGCCTGGGCACGACTTGCGCGAGACACGTCGACACGCGGTGCAACACGCCGTTACCGCCACGCCGTTTCCCCAGGTCAGAGGCATGAGCCGGTATCCCGTGGGCCAGGTGAAACGAACCGAAGTCCCCTGACAAGGGTGAGGTCCCTGGTTCAAATCCAGGTCGGCCCACAACTGCTCGTCGCATGTCTCCTGGACGACCGTGGCCGGCACAGCGGCGGCTCGACATACTTGCCGAGCACCCTGGATCACCGGATATCACAGGCCCCGCTCGATCGGTCTCCCTCTGTTACGAGCACTGCGCCGAACCAGCAACGAAAAGCAAGGCGGGCCGTTCGAAAGCTTCGCCGCTGCCTCGCTCTGGGCTGCAGCGTCCTGACCGAAACCAACAACGATCAGCGCAGCAGAACTGAGCCGACGGATGGAGACCTGCCATGACAGACGAGAACACGGAACAGAGCCGCCGGCCCGACAGCCAGGACGGTCATGCGGGCATGCAGAAACAGATGTACCTGCGGTTCGCCGCGATGATCCTCACCGGGATGGTGGTCATGTACTTCGTGATGTTCGTCGGCTCCTGGGAGCTGAGCCACGTGCGGTTCAGCCAGAGCCGCATCTTCATGGCGGTGACCATGGGCGGAGCCATGGGCCTGGTCATGCTCGCGTGGATGCTCAACATGTACCGCAGCACCACGGCCAACGTCATCGTGGTGGTCGTGAGCCTGCTGCTGTTGGCGACCGGGACCGTGCTGGACCGCAGCCAGACGACCGTCGACGACATCGCCTTCATGAAGGGGATGATCCCGCACCACTCGTTGGCCATCACCCGCTCGGAGCGGTTCAACGTCGAGGATGTGCGCGTGTGCGAGCTCGCCGTGGAGATCAGCGAGGCCCAGCGGCGTGAGATCCTCGAGATGGACTGGCTGATCGACGACATCGCGCAGAACGGCCCCGCGTCCACCCCCGAGGAAGCCGAAGCACGCCCCGTTCCGAACTTCGACCGGCCCGCCCAACGGCAGTGTCCGACAGACGGCTGACGGGAGCACAGGCAGCAGGCAGGTACCGTGCGCCGCCGACGGACGACTTGACCCAGGGAACGTGACCACCGAGCAGGCGCTGGCAGGAGACGCCAGAATGGTCACGGATGAAACTCATGACCCGGCTTCGGCGTCGTACCTGGGGACGGGCCGAGGGGGCTACGTGTCAGGAGCCGTACGTCGCCTGGTGATCACCGGGCTGCTCGCGCTCGCGTTCGTCGTGCCGGCGGGCGCGGCCGGAGCAGCGGCCGGGGCACAGGAGGACGTCGCGCGATCCCTCGGGCTCGAGGCGACGGCGGGGTTCGACGGCACCCACGCCGGCTCGTCGTGGGTCCCGGTCACGGTGACGTTGGAGCCGGAGCGCCTGTTCGCGGGCAGCATCTCGGTGACCGGTCGGGGCGAGCTCGGTGAGATCGACGAGGAACGCGCCGTCGAGGTCCCCGGCGGTGGCCACCAGTCGTTCCGGTTCCTGCTGCCGTCCGCGCAGAGCGTCGTGGTGACGGCACGGCCGGACCGGGGCGAAGCGGCGACGGTCCGCGCCCAGGTCCGGGCCCTGGGGTCACGAGACCTCCTCGTGGGGATGTTGGGTGACGTCCCCGAGGGCGCACCGCTCGGGCTCGAGACGGACCCGACCGGCCTCGACGTCCACTACGCGTCGGTCGATCCCGCCTGGCTCGAGATGTCTCCACGTGCCCTGCACGGGGTGGGCACGCTCGTCGCCACGACCTCGACGCTCTCCGACCTCTCGGACGCCGCCAAGGGGAACCTCACGAACGCGGTGGCCGGCGGGCTGGAGCTCGTCGTCACCCCCGGCGCCGCCGGTGTCGCGACCGAGCTCGGTGACCCCGGCCTGCCCGAGCTGCCGGCGGCCTCGGTCGCCGGCGGGTCGCTGGCCGCGGCTCCGGACGCCTGGACCCTGACCGTGGCGGACCTCTCGACAGGAACGACGGTCGACGATCAGCAGGGAGCCGTGATCGCCGCTGCCCGCAGCGAGGGACGCGGTGGGATCACGGTCGTCGCGACCCCACTGTCCGCCGGGAACCGCGGCGGAGACGTGGAGCTGTGGTCGCGGGTGCTCGCCCCGGGCGCCCACCGGCAGTACGACCAGGGTCAGCAGTCCGCGCTCTCGAGGGTCATGGAATCGGCCCAGCAGGCTCTGTCTGGCAACACGCTCGAGCTCCCGTCACTCCCGTGGTTGGCCGGGTTCCTGGCCGTGTACGTGCTCGTCGTCGGGCCTGTGAACGGGTTCGCGCTGGCTCGGATCGGACGCCGTGAGCTGGCCTGGGTGACGGTGCCCGCGATCACCCTGCTGTTCGCCGGTGGGGCGTTCCTGGCGGCGACGATCTCGGCGCCCCAGACCGGGCTCTCGGGGAAGCTCGCCTACTGGATCGACGGCGTGGGCACCGACGTCTCCGTGACCGCGGTCCGTGCACCCACGCCCGGCCGGCACGTGGTGGCTCTCGACGGCAGCCGGTGGGACGTGCTCCCGACGTCGTTCCGCGCCCCCCCGACGGTGCGTCAGGACCGTTCGGACACCCAGGTCACCTTCGACCTCGAGTCGCTCGAGGTGGGGGTCGCCGTGGCATGGCGGCCGACCGCCACGCCGGCGCCGCTGGAGCTCGAGGCCGTCAGCAGCGGTGCAGACATCGACGTCACGGTCCGGAACGTCGGCGACCGGCGTCTCCAGGACATCCAGGTCCGCGCGGCGAACCAGCGGCGGCAAGCCGGAGCCCTCGCCCCCGGCGAGTCGACGCAGCTCACCGTCCCGGCTGACCCGCTCCGACCCGTCGAGCCGTGGATCGACGAGCAGGAGTTCGCGATGGGGCGCCAGCCGGACGACCGCAACCTGCCGCAGGCGCTCGAACACCTCCTGCGCTTCCAGGCGATGGACCGCGCCCCCGGACTCGTCTGGGCGACCGCCTCGATCCCGGACGGGACGGGAGACCGGGTCTCGGCGGTCGACGGTCGATCGGCGGACGACGTCGGGACGTTGGTCGCCGTCGCGGAACCGATCCGCATCGAAGGCGAGATCGTTCCTCCCCACGCCGTAGCGCGGACCGTGGCGCAGGTGGCCGGACGGGGCGGCGGGCGCTCCGAATGGTGGCCGGGGCCGACGGCGGTCCAAGGCGCGGAGTCCGTGATCCTGCGGTACCGGCTCCCGCGCGTCACCGGCCTGCGGGCGCTGACCAGCTCTCTCGACTGGGCGTCCGATCACGTGGCCGTGAGGGTCGTCCCGCACGTTCGGGGCGGGCCGGACGCGCCGCCCGGCCGCCCGCAGCCCGCGCAGCCACTGCCGCCGCCTCCCGGCCGCTCCGGGTCGTTCGGGTCGGGCGGGTCGGGCGACAGCGTGGAGATCTGGGACGCGTCGTCGGTCACCTGGGTCCCGCTGGCGGCGGTGTTCGAAGGCGAGAACACCCTCTCCAGCCGGGCCGTGACCCCGCTCGGCGAGGTGTACGTCCGCGTCCGTGGCGGGGGACGGCTCATCGAGTTCTCCGGCAGGGGCGTCGGCGCGGTGCTGGGAGGGTCCGCATGAGCACGGAGATGTTGCCCGATGCGCCGCCGCGGGCCGGGGACCGTCCCGCCGCGCGCATCCGCGGGCTCGTCAAGCGCTACGGGAACCTCGCGGCGGTCGACCGCCTCGACCTGGACGTCCCGGAAGGGTCGGTCGTGGGGCTGATCGGTCCGAACGGCGCCGGCAAGACCACGACGATGCTCGCGCTGGTCACCCTGCTCGAACCGGACGAGGGGACGGTCGAGGTGTTCGGGCTGGATCCGCGACGCGACCAGCGCGAGGTGCGTCGCCGGGTGGGCTACATGCCCGACTTCTTCGGGGTGTACGAGGGGCTGACGTGCGCGGAGTACCTGGACTTCTTCGCCGCCGCGTACAAGTTGGGTCCCGCGGAACGTCGGCGGCAGGTCGCCGACCTCCTGGAGCTGGTCGAGCTCGAGCACAAGGCGGGGGTCGACGTCTCCGGGCTGTCGCGGGGGATGCAGCAGCGGCTCGGTCTGGCCCGGGCGCTGGTCCACGACCCCGAGATGCTGGTCCTCGACGAACCGGCCTCCGGCCTCGATCCGCGGGCGCGGATCGACCTCCGGGAGATCCTGCTCGAGCTCAGCCGGCAGGGCCGCACGATCCTGATCAGCTCGCACATCCTCGCGGAGCTCGAGGAGCTGTGCGACCGGGTCGCGATCATCGAGGCCGGGCGCATGCTGGCGCAGGGCACCCCGACGGAGATCCGGGAACGGAGCCCCGCCGGCCTCGTGGTGGTGGTTCGTGTCCTGGGCGGCGAGGACGCCGTCGCGCGAGCGACCGAGGTGGCCGAACGCAGCGGCGCCGGACGGGTCATGCACGCCGCCGACCACCTGACCGCCGAGATCCCGGGAGGGCTCGAGGCGGCTGCCGACCTGCTGGGCGAGCTCGTGGCGAACGGGGTCCGTGTCGTCGAGTACCGCGAGGAACGCGGCAGCCTCGAACGGATCTTCCTGTCGGTGACCGAGGGGATCGTGCGATGACGATCAACCCGGTCCTGCGGCGGGAGCTGACCGAGCGGTGGCGCGGTCGGCGGACGTTCATCGTGTTCACCGTGTACGTGGCGCTGCTCGCCGGGATCACGCAGCTGCTGTGGTGGATCGGCACGCGCTGGATCGGCTCCTTCGGGCCCTCCGGCGGCTTCGGCGGCGGTCCGGACATGGGCCTGGCGGTCGGACCGATGATGGGCAGGTTCCTGTTCGAGAACCTCCTCGGGTTCGTGCTCCTGCTCGTGCTGTTCATCGCCCCGGGGTACGCGGCCGCGCAGATCTCCGGTGAACGGGAGCGCCGCAGCCTGCCGCTGCTCCAGGTGACGCTCCTGCGACCGTTCCAGATCGTCGCCGGCAAGCTCGGTGCCTCGGTGGCGTGGCTGGTCCTGCTGATCGTCGCCGCCCTGCCGCTCGGCGCCGCGACCTTCTTCCTCGGCGGTGTCGCCGTGGCTGACCTCCTCCGCGCCGTGGCCTACGTCCTCGTCATCACCGTCTCCATCGCCGCCATGGGTCTGGGCATCTCGGCGATGACCCGACGGACCACCGCCTCCGTCGTGCTCACCTACGGGCTGGTCCTGTTCCTGGTCATCGGGAGCCTCGTCGGGGCGGTCGCCGAGACCGTGCTGGAGGTGCGGGACGGTCCGGGCAGGACACGACCGCAGCCGGTCGCCCTGTACGCCAACCCGTTCTACGGTCTCGCCGACGCCGCCCGGGTCCGCTCCGACTTCGGCTTCGGCCGTCAGGTCCCCAGCGTCCTGACCCCGTTCGGGGCGGTCCTGCCGGTCGATCGCGTGGCGTTCGGAGGACCGGTGGCGGTGGAGGTGGAGGTGGAGGCACCGTTGGATGGGCCTCGCCCCGTGCCGCGCGGCCGTCTCGGAGTCCGAGAGCGGAGCAGCACCCCGGTGTGGCTGATCGAGCTGGGGCTGTACGCGTCCCTCGGGGCGGCCGGGCTGGTCGTCGCGACGCGTCGGATCCGGACCGGGCGGGTGCAGGCCCGTCCACGCGACGAACCCGACGAGCGGGAGGACCAGGCGGCGGAACGGACGGGGCCGTGGGAGGAGGGCGAGACGTGAGCGTCGACCTGCTGGAGCCTCGGACCCGTCCGCAGCAGACACCGGACCTCGACGCGCTCGTGGCCCGTGCGCGTCGCCGCATGCGGATCAACCGCGCCCTGTCCGCCACCGGACCGGTCCTGACCGCTGCGGGGATCGCGGGACTGGCCTGGGTCGGGCTGTCCCGGCTCGTCGTGCTCCCCGTCGCGGACCGAGCGGCGTTCGCGACGATCGCCGTGTTGGCGCTCCTCGCCGTCGCGGTCGCCGCGGCGGTCCGCATCCGCCCCGTGTGGGCGGCGCGTGCCGCCGACCGGTGGCTCGATGCCAAGGACCGGTTCGCCACGGCGGTCGAGCTCGTAGCCACGGGCACGTCCACACCGACCGCCGACCGTCACGTCGCGCACGCCGAGGCGGCCGCCGGAGGGGTTCGCCGCTTCCCGGTCCGTCCGCACGTGCCGTGGAGGGCGCTGGCGGCGGGCGTGGCGCTGCTGGCGATCGCGGTCTGGTTGGCAACGGTGCCCAACCCCCGCGATGCCGAACGGGCGCGGCTCGCGGCGGAGCAGGCCGCCGTCGCGACCGAGGCCGAGGAGCTCCGAGACGAGGCGGAACGGCTGCGCTCGGCGGGAGAGGAGGAGACCGCCCAGCGGCTCGATGAGCTGGCCGAGCGCCTCGAAGGACTCGACGTCGAGCAGGCGTTGGAGGAGCTCGCGGACGAGCGTGCCGAGCTCGGCGAGGAGCTCGCGGACGACCTCGCGTCCCAGCGCACCGCCCTGCACGGGCTGGCGCAGGAGCTGTCCCGGCAACCCCTCGCCGGGGGCGACACCGTCCGCGACCAGCTCGAGCAGCTCGGACGGGAGGTCGCGTCCGGGGGAGCGTCGCCGGAGGAGCTCGCCGCGATCGCCGAGCGGCTCGAACAGCTCGCCGACGCGATCCAGGCCGGGCAGCCCGAGATCGCCGATGCGCTCCGCGAGGCGGCGTCGGCCGCGGCCGCGGGTGATGCCGGGGCCGCGGCCGGGGCGCTCCGGCAGGCGTCCGGCGCCGTCGGCCAGGCGGTCAGCTCGCTACGGGCACAGGAAGCCGCAGCCAGTTCGGACGGCGCGATCGCCCGGTCCCAGGCGGACCTCCGCCGGGCGCGGGACGCGATCGGCGAGGGCCAAGGTCAGGGCCAAGGTCAGGGTCAGGGTCAGGGGCAGGGCCAGGGCGACGGACAGGGGCAGGGCCAGGGGCAAGGTCAGGGCCAGGGGGGCGGCGGGGGCAGCCCGAGCGGCGACGTGTCCGTCGACAACCCGGGTGGTCAGGACGGCCAGGGCGGGCAGAGCGACGGCGCCGTGGGCACCGGAGACAACGCCTCGACCGACCTCGACCTCCAGACGGTCTACGACCCGCCCGCAGGGACGAGCTCCTCGGATGACCTCGAGATCTCCGGCCAGGACGACGGACAGGGTCCCGACCGGGAGGTCGGACGGTCCGAGGGGCAGGGCCAGCGCAACGCCGCGCTGGTCCCGTACCGCGACGTCCTCACGCGCTACCGGGAGCTCGCGGGCCGGACGATCGAACGGCCGGACTTCCCGGTCCGGCTCCGAGGGCTCGTGCGTGACTACTTCGACGCGATCAGCGGAGGGATGACGACCCGATGAAGGAGACGGCCGTGAGCCAGGAGCCACCGAGGGGCGCGGTGCCGCACGCCGCGGCGCCCAGACCGGACCCGCTCACCCCGGAGCGGTTCGCCGAGCTCGCCGGGGACGTCGAGCGCCAGGTGCGTCGGGTGATCGTCGGACAGACCGATCTCGTCCGGGACGTGATCGCATGCCTGTTCGCCGAGGGGCACGTCCTGCTCGAAGGGGTGCCCGGCCTGGGCAAGACGGTGCTGTTGCGCACGCTCGGACAGGCGCTGTCCCTGGACTTCACGCGGGTGCAGTGCACGCCCGACCTCATGCCGGCCGACATCGTGGGCACCACCGTGCTGTCCCGAGACGACGCAGCCACGGGCGCCAGCTTCCAGCACGGACCGGTGTTCACCCAGCTGCTGCTCGCCGACGAGATCAACCGGGCGACCCCCAAGACGCAGTCCGCCCTGTTGGAGGCGATGGCCGAGCGGCGCGTCACGGTCGGCGGCACCACCCGGGACCTGCCGCGCCCGTTCTTCGTCATGGCCACCCAGAACCCGATCGAGATGGAGGGCACCTACCCGCTCCCGGAGGCGCAGCTCGACCGGTTCCTGGCGAAGGTGCTGGTACCGCTGCCGGCCGCCGACGACCTCGTCGAGATCCTCGCGCGCACCACCGGGACCGCAGAGGTCGAGGTCGATGCGGTCGCCACCGCGGACGACCTGCTCGCGGCGACGCAGCTCGTCCGGGAGGTCCCCATGGCCGAGCACGTCACCCGTCACGTCGTCGATCTCGTCGGCGCGACCCACCCCGGATCGGAACGCGCACCCGATGTGGTCCGCCGCTACGTCGCGCACGGCGCGTCACCCCGCGGGGCGCAGTCGCTGGTGCTCCTGGCGAAGGTGTACGCGCTGTTCGACGAGCGGGTGCACGCCTCCGTGGAGGACGTACGTGAGGCGGCAGCCGTCTGCCTGCGCCACCGTCTCGTGCTCGGCTACGAGGCGCTCCCGGCGGGGGTCAGCGCCGACGACGCGGTCACGGCGGTGCTGGAGGCCGTCGCGCCCCCGACGCCGCCGGTGCGCGGCGCGGTCTGACGTGGACCGCCCCGACCGCCCACGGGTCCTGCCGACCGAGGTGGCAGCCCGCCTCCAGGAGCTCCGCCTGATGCTTCGTCGCCGGGTCCAGGGTCGCTACGCCGGCGCCCACAGCTCCCGGCGCTTCGGGTCGTCCCTGGACTTCGCCGACTACCGCGAGTACCTGCCCGGGGACGACCCGCGTCGCGTCGACCTCGCCGCCTACCAGCGGCTGGGGCGGCTGCTCGTCAAGCTGTACGAGGCGGAGGACGAAGCGGCCGTCCGCGTCGTCGTGGACCTGTCGGCGTCGATGGGGTTCGGCGCCAAGGCGCGTGCTGCGCGGCAGGTCGCGGCGTCGTTCGCGGCGCTGGCGATGGGCGGCCAGGACCGGATCCGCGTGCTGCTCACCACGGGGCGGGGAACCGACGTCGGGCCGTGGTTCCGCGGTCCGGCGACGCTCGCGGCCGTGGAGGCCCGCCTCCTCGGGGTCGAGCCCGACCCGCCGTCGGAGGAGGAGGGCGGCGGGGATGCCGCTGCCACGCTGTCGGCGGCCGTACGCCGTGCCCGGGGCGAGGGGCCCGCCGGTCCGGTCGTGCTCGTGTCCGACCTCCTGTTCGAGGGATGGGAGGAGGTGCTGCGCGCCCTGGCGGCGGGGCGCGGCGACGGGTCCCTGGCCCACGTCCTGGGGCGGACGGACCTCGAGCCCGACGTCGGCGGCGACGTGCGTCTGGTCGACGCCGAGCTCGGGGGCTCGCTGGAGGTCTCGCTCACGGACGAGGCGTTGGCCCAGCACGCCGCCACGCGAGACGCCTGGCTCGAGGACGTCGAGTCCGTCTGCGGGCGGCACGGGATCACCTACGCGAGGCTCGTGGACGACGAGTCGGTCGGTGAGCTCGTCGAGGGGACGCTGCGTCGCCTCGGGGTGGTCGCGTGAGGCTCGCGGCGCCCTGGGGTCTCGCGGCCGCGACGCTCGCGGTCCCGTTGGTCGTCTGGTACCTCCTGCGGAGCCGCCGCCCCAAGGTCGTCGTGGCGTCCACCTACCTGTGGGGACGGGCCGACCGCTCGGTCTCGGCGGCCGTTCCGTGGCAGCGGTTCCGCGGGGACGTCACGTTCTGGCTGGTGCTCGCGGCGATCCTGCTGGGTTCCCTGGCGCTGGCCCGCCCCTACCTCCCCGTCGCCGCCGAGCTGGGCGACCACACCATCCTCGTGATGGACGCGTCGGGCTCGATGCTGGCCGACGAGGACGGCCCGACGCGCCTCGAGCTCGCCCGCCGTGAAGCCGACGGTCTCGTCGAGCGGCTCGCGAGCGGGCAGGTCATGTCCGTGGTCGAGGCGGGGGCACAGCCACGGGTGCTGCTGTCGGCGTCGTCGGATCCGTCCGCCATCCGGCGGGCGCTCCGCGCGGTGGAGCCGAGCCACGGCCCCGCGGACCTCGACGACGCGTTCACGCTGGCGGCGGCGCTGGAACGTCCGGGGCAGTCCACGATCGTCCACCTGTACACCGACGGGGTCGTCCCGCACGAGTTCACCGACGCGGTCCCGGAGGGACTGCTGATCGCCGCGGTGGGCACGGAGCGGCCCAACCTCGCCGTGACGCGGCTCCAGGCCGTCCCGACCGGAGGGGGCAGCAGCCAGGTCTTCGTGCAGGTGCGCAACCACGGGACGCTGCCGTCGACCGGATCGCTCGAGCTCCGCGTCGACGGCGAGGACGTGGTCAGCCAGCAGGTCCAGCTCGGACCGAGGGCCAGCGAGGACGTCGTCCTCCAGGTGGGCGGTGCCGTCGGTGACACGCTCGTGGCCGAGGTCAGCCCCGCGGGCGCCGGTCCGACGGGGACCGACAACACGGATGCGCTCGGACTGGACGACACGGCCACCACGCTGCTGGCCGGCGCGCGCGAGCTCACCGTGGCCGTCGCAACCCCCGGCAACGTCTTCCTGCAGGGAGCGTTCGGGGCGCTGGAGGACGTCGACCTGCGGACTACCGGCACCGTTCCCGCCCCCGGCGAGCTCGCGGGGGTCGACCTGCTGGTGGTCGACCGCCTCCCGGCACCGGAGACCCTGACCGTCCCCACGCTGTTCGTCGCCCCGACGACCGCTCCCGCCGGGGTGGACGTGACGGGCGAGATCGAGCGTCCGGCGATCACCTACCAGGCGCCCGACCACGAGCTGCTCGCCGCGGTGGACCTGTCGCAGACCGCGCTCGCCTCCGGGCAGCAGGTCGAGGCGCCGGACCTCACCACCGTGGCCGGAGGGACGACGGGACCCCTGATCCTGGCCGGACGCCTGGCCGGGGTCCCCACCGTGTACGTGGCGTTCGACCTCCTCGAGAGCAACCTCCCCCTCCAGTCGTCCTGGCCGGTCCTGGCGTCGAACGCGGCCACGTGGCTGGCGGGGCCGGTCGCCCCGCAGCCCGCGACGGCAGGATCGACCGTCGCCGTTCCGATGCCCGCCGGGGTCACCGGCGCGGTGGTCGAGCCTCCGTCGGGCGCCCCGCTGCGCGTCGACCCTGCCTCGCCCCGGATCACCGTCGACACCGTCGGCCTCTGGCGCATCCGTTACGAGGCCGGGGACGCACCACCGCCCAACGCGTCGATCGCCGTGAACGCGGCGCCGGGCGAGGGAGACCTGGCACGGTCGCGGCCGGGCCCGACCGAGCAGGCCGAAGCGGCCGATGCGGCGCGGCGCGCGGGGGCCGCGGAGGGGCGGCGGTCCGTCGTTCCCGAGCTGCTGGCGGTCGTGCTGCTGATCGCGCTCGTGGAATGGGCCTGGGTGACCGTGATCCGGCCGAGGCGTGCCCGTCGGCGCGGGGGCGCGCTGCCCGGCGGGGTGGGCGCGTGATGCCGCTCGCCTTCGACGACCCGATGTGGCTGGTCGCGCTGCTGCTGGTGCCGCTCGTCGTGTGGACCGGTCGACGGGTCTTCCGCGACCGTCAGCGGCGGGGCGCCGTCTGGGTCCGGTCGGCGGCGGTCGTCCTGCTGGTGCTCGCCGTCGCGGGACCGCGGTGGCACGCCGCCGGCTCGCAGGTCGACGTGGTCTTCCTGGTGGACGCATCGGATTCCGTCGGTGGCACGCGAGACGCCGTCGGCTGGGTCGGTCAGGCACTGGACCACATGCCCGACGGCTCGCGTGCGGCGCTCGCCCTCTTCGGTGCCGATGCCCAGCTCGAGTACACCCTGCAGTCCGACCCTCCCCGGGGGGACGTCTTCACGATCGTCGATCCCAGCGCGAGCGACGTCGCGCGCGCCCTCCGTCTCGGCCAGGGCGTCCTCGGCAGCGAGAACCGGCGCCGGGCGGTCCTGCTCACCGACGGTCTCCAGACGCGCGGCGACGCGGCGAGGACGGCCGAGGAGCTGGCCGAGGCCGGCGTGCACGTGGATGTCGTCACCGTGTCGGGCGGTCTCGCCGCCGACGTCCTGGTGGAGGAGGTCCGGGCACCATCCCGGGTCCGGGAGGGCGAGTCCTTCGACGTGGTCGGCGTGCTGCGCAACACCTCGGACGACCCCGCCGAGGTGGTCGTCACCGTCGCCCGCGACGACGAGACGATCCACCGGGAGGAAGTCACCGCACCACCGGGACGGACCGAGGTCGCGGTCCCGCAGACCGCCTCGGGCAGCGGAACGGTCCGCTACGAGGTGCGGCTGTCGAGCCCCTCCTCCGCGATCGACGCCAACGACGTCGGTCGCGCCGCCGTCCACGTCGACGGCCCCCCGAGCGTCCTGGTCCTGGAAGGGGAGGACGGTGCCGGCCGCCAGCTCACCGATGCGCTCATCGCTGCCGGAGTCCCCGCCGACCTCCGGCCGGTCGGCAACGGCGTCCCGACCCTGGACCGGCTGCTCGCGCACGAGGCCACCGTGCTGGTCGACGTCCACGCCGATCGCATCGGCGACGCCGGCATGCGGACGCTCGACGCGTACGTCCGCGACGCCGGACGGGGCCTGGTCGCCGTCGGGGGCGAGGACGCCTACGGCATGGGCGACTACGACGGGACGCTCCTGGAGGACCTCCTGCCGGTCTTCGCCCGCGTCGAGGATCCGGAACGTCGGCCGTCGGTCGCCGAGGCGCTCCTCGTGGACGTCTCCGGCTCGATGGCCGCCTGCCACTGCCAGAGCGGGGGCTTCGGATCCGTCGAACGTGGTGGGATGGCCGGCCAGGAGGGCGGCGTCAACAAGACGGACATATCCAAGGAGGCCGTCGCCCGCGCGATCGACGCGCTCGAAGCCGACGACACCGTCGGCGTCCTCGCGTTCAACACGCAGAGCAGCTGGGTGATCCCGCTCCAGAAGCTCCCCTCGGACGCCGTGGTCGACGAAGGTCTCGCCAAGCTGCACCCCGAGGGTGGCACAGCCGTTCCCCAAGCGGTCCGCGAGGCCATCGCGGGACTGAAGGACACCGACGCCCGCCTGCGGCACATCGTGCTGTTCAGCGACGGGTTCACGGAGGACATGGCGCTGGTCGAGGTCGCCGAGGAGGCGGCGGCCGAGGGCATCACCCTCTCGGTGGTCGGGACGGGGGAGGGGACCGGTGAGGTCCTCGAGGAGATGGCTGCTGCCGGCGGAGGCCGCTACTACCCGGGCCGGGATCTCAGCTCGATCCCCGACATCCTCGTCTCGGAGGTGCAGTTCGTCGCTCGTCCCATCATCAACGAGGGGAACTTCGTCCCGACCGTCACCGGGATCGCGGCTCCCACCGAGGACCTGGACTCCTCACCGCCCCTGCTCGGCTACCTCGCGACGACCGCCAAGCCCGCGGCTCGCACCCTCCTGACGGTGGGGGAGGACCGGGACCCCCTCCTCGCGACCTGGCAGGCCGGCTTGGGCACGGCGGTCGCGTGGACGTCGGACGCGTCGCCCCGGTGGTCCTCGCACTGGGTGACCTGGGAACGCTTCAGCCGCTTCTGGGCCGACACCGTCAAGTCGACGTTCCCCGGCGACCCCGATCCCCGGTACGACGCCGAGGTCACCTCCACACCGGACGGCCTCCAGGTGCGACTGGCCGGAGCCGCGACCATCCCGGCCGACGCCGCGGCCGCGATCACCGTCACCGATCCGGACGGCGATCGGACCGAGCTCACGATGAACCGCACCTCCCTCGACTCCTACGAGGCGACCGTTCCGGGTGGGGGCGAAGGCGTCTACGCGGTCTCGCTGCGGCTCCACGACGGAGAGACCGACCTCTACCGCGACACGGTGACGGCGATCCGGTCCTACTCGCCCGAGTACGGTTCGACCCACGCCGATCGCGACCTCGCCCAGCGCATCGCCGACGCCGGGCACGGGCGGCTCGACCCGAGCCCCGACGAAGCCTTCGCGCCGGCCGGCCTCCCACGAGGGGAGGGCTCGCACGACATCACCGCCTGGTTCGTGCTCGGGGCGCTCCTGTTGCTGCCGCTCGAGATCGGTCTGCGCCGCCTACGGCTCGAGCGCGGGGACCTTGCCCGCCTGACGACCTGGGTCCGGAGGGGGAGACGGGACGGTCGTGCGGTGGTGGCCAGGCGAGACGGGTCGGAGGACCCGGACCCGCCGGACGTGGCTTCCGGGGGCGGGGTACGAGGACTCCTCGACGCGAAGCGCCGCGCCCGAGAACGTCGCAAGGACTGAGCACGCGGAGACGGCCCGTCACGAGAGGGCGAGCGTCTCGCCACCTTTCCCTTTCCATCGGCGGTGAGGGCGCCCTAGGTTGGCGGTGCCCGCGGTGCTGAGGGGCTGATGGGATCTCTCCCGACCGGCACGGTCACGTTCCTGTTCACGGACGTCGAGGGGTCCACCAAGCTCCTGCGTTCGCTCGGCGACCGGTACCCGGACGTGCTCGCGCAGCACTCACGGATCGTGCGAGAGGCGGTCGAGCGTGCCGACGGGCAGGAGGTCAGCACCGAAGGGGACTCGTTCTTCGTGGTGTTCGAGAGCGCCCAGAACGCGGTCCGTGCCGCGGTCGATGCCCAGCTGGGCCTGAGGGACGCGGACTGGCCCGACGGAACGGACGTCCGGGTACGGATGGGGCTCCACACGGGCGAGGGGAAGCTCGGCGGAGACGACTACGCGGGCCTGGACGTCAACCGTGCGGCACGGATCGCGGATGCGGCGCACGGGGAGCAGGTCGTGGTGTCGAAGACGACGGCGAACCTCGTGGAGAACGATCTGCCGGAGCAGAGCAACCTTCGAGACCTCGGTGAGCACCGACTGAAGGACCTCGGCCGCCCGGAGCACCTGTTCCAGCTCGACATCGACGGCCTCCCCACGGAGTTTCCTCCGCTGCGCTCGCTGGACGCACGGCCCAACAACCTGCCACGCCTCCCGACCAGGTTCATCGGCCGCGAGGAGGAGCTCGAGGAGATCGAGGAGCTCCTGCACGGAGCCCGTCTGCTGACCCTGACCGGTCCCGGAGGCGCGGGCAAGACGCGGTTGGCGTTGCAGGTCGCCGCGCGGGTGGCGCCCCGGTTCGAGGACGGCGTCTTCTTCGTCGACCTCGCTCCGGTCACCGACCCCGACCTCGTCGCGGTCAGGATCGCGCAGGCGATCGGTCTCCCCGAGAGCCGAGGGGAGACCCGTACCGCCCGCGACCGCTTGGTCCAGCACATCCGCGATCGGGAGATGCTGTTGGTGCTGGACAACTTCGAGCAGGTGATCGACGCCGCGCCGGTCGTCCGTGACCTGCTGGCGGCGGGGTCGCGATCGAAGGTGCTGGTGACGAGCCGGGCGGTCCTGCACCTCTACGGAGAGCGGGACTACCCGGTGCCCCCGCTGCGTCGTCCCGATCCGGAGGCGCTGCCGAGCCTGGAGGCGATGTCGCAGTACGCGGCCGTCGGGCTGTTCATCGACCGCGCGACCGCGGTGCAACCGGACTTCGAGATCACCAACGACAACGCCCCGGCGGTGGCGGAGATCTGCGCCCGGCTCGACGGCTTGCCGCTCGCGATCGAGCTGGCCGCCGCGCGGGTGCGGATGCTGTCGCCGGAAGCGATCCTCGACCGTCTCGGCGACCGCATGTCGCTGTTGGTCGGTGGGCCCCGGGACGTCCCCGACCGGCAACGAGCGTTGCGGCAGACGATCGCCTGGAGCCACGACCTCCTGGACGAGCGCGAACAGCGCCTCTTCGCTCGCCTGTCGGTCTTCGTCGGAGGCTTCGGTTTGGAGCAGGCGGAGGAGGTCTGCGGGCCCGCCGACGAACTGGGCGTGAACGTGCTCGACGGACTCACGGTGCTCGTCGACAACAGCCTGGTGACACCCGCCGGAGCCGCGTCCAGCGAGCCGCGTTTCGACATGCTCGAGACGATCCGGGACTTCGCCATCGAGCGGCTGGCCGAGAGCGGTGAGGAGGAGGAGCTCCGCCGTCGGCACGCCGTGAGCTTCCTGGCCCTCGCCGAGGAAGCCGCGCCGCAGGTGTACGGGGAACGCCGCCGGGAAGTCCTCGACGCACTGGAACGTGACCACGAGAATCTCCGTGCCGCGCTCGACTGGGCGATCGAGAGTGGCGAGACCGAGGTGGCCCTGCGCCTGGTCGGGGCGCTGTGGCGTCTGTGGCAGATGCGTGGGCACCTGCGGGAGGGCCGCCGCTACGCGGAGCGTGCGCTGCAACTGCCCGACGTCGACGACCATCCGGAGGCCCACCTGCAGGCACTGGAGGCGGCTGGCGGCCTGGCTCACTGGCTGATGGACAACGAAGGTCAGCTGGGCTACTACGAGCAGGCGCTCGAGCTCGCCCAGGAGCTCGGGGACGAGCAGGCGATCGCCGACGCGCTTTACGACCTCAGCTTCCCGGTCTTCTTCGGACCGATCGTCGCCGACGACGGCAGGTCCCTCGTGCTCCCCCCGCCGGATCCCGATGACCTGGAGGCGGCCCGATCGATGTGGGAGGATGCGATCGGCCTGTACGAGGAGCTCGGTGACCGCCACGGGCTGGCCAAGGTCCGCTGGATGCGCGGCTTCGATCGCGCGGTCACGGGCGACCCGGTCGGAGCGGAGGAGGATCTGGCGTTCGCCCGCCGCGTGTTCACCGACAGCGACGACCGCTTCATGCTGGCGTGGGCGAACTACGGTCTCGCGAACCTCGCGGACCTTGAGGGTGATTACGAGACGGCGCGGCGACGGTTCACCGAGACGCTGCGGCTGTTCGCCGAAGCGAAGGACACGACCGGCATCCTGCTGTCGATCGAGCTGCTCGCCAAGCTCGAGGCCACCCGCGGCGACACGGAACGGGCCGCGCGGCTCGCCGGGACCGTCACCGGGATGCGGGCCGAGAGCGGAACCCAGCTCGTCACGGGGTTCGTGGACGGCATTCCTCTCCCTGAGGATCTCCTCGACGACGAGGTGAACGTCGCGGCGTTCGAGGCGGGGAAGGGCATGGGGCGCGACGACGCCGTGGCCTACGCGCTGGAGGGCGACGTGCCCTGATGTCCGACGGGGCGTCAGCTCGAGGGCGGGCAGTCCTGTTCGCCACGACCGATGAGCCCGAACGTCAGGCGCCGGCGTGACGCTCGACCAGCAGGGCGGCGTACGTCTCCGCCCAGTCGCTGTCATCAGGGTGCGCCTCGTCAGCGATGATCAGGCTGTGCACCAGCTCGCTGACGGTCAGATCGGTGTGGAGCAGCTCACGCAAGCGCGGGGCGAGGTGCTCCGCGTACCACAGCGGCCAGTCGGGGTCGGCGCCGTCGACCTCGGCGAACGCCTCGTGGTGGGCCTGCGCCGTCTCGCGCAGGAGCGCCGTCACCTCCTTGACCTCCGCCATCGGTTGCCTCCCTCTCACGCCCTCGTGCACGCGTTCGAACGTAGAGGTGCCACCGGCACGGCGAAAGGCGGTGACCATCGGGGGGCATCCTCGGGGATGCGCGAGGTGGGGGTGACATGGCAGGCTGTCCACGAGTCGGACCGTTGAGAAGGGAACGCGGATGAGCGACGAGGACACGAAGGCACGCAAGGACGAGCTCCTCGAGGAACTCGAGCAGCTGAAGTCCGAGGAGGAGGACGAGGGCGGCGGCTTCTTCAAGAAGCTGCTCTTCGTCGGGGGTCTGCTCGGTGCTGCCGGGTGGTTCATGAAGCGCAAGCGCGAGCGCGAGCTCGACGAGGCGCTGTGGGAGGAACCCCGAGCGCTGTAGACCGTCACGTTCGGACCTCACGGAACCCGAGCACCACGTAGGAGTCTCCGCTGATGGCCGAGGGCGAGGACCGAGCTCCCGGGACACCCGAGGAGCTGTCGGCGTCGTCGTTCGCGAAGGCGTTGTTCTGCGGGGAGGTCCACGAGGACCTGCTCTTCCCCTACCACGACCTCGATCAGGACGAACGGATCAAGGTCGACGACCTGATCGACCGGATCGGGTCGTTCCTCGAGGAGGAGTACGACCCCGCCCGGGTCGAGGAGGAACGGTGGATCGGCGACGACATCGTCGCCGGGCTCGGCGAGATCGGTGCCCTCGGGCTGTACGTCCCGGAGGAGTACGGCGGCCAGGGGCTGTCGCAGACCGGCTACTGCCGGGTCTTCGAGGAGATCGGCCAGGTCGACGGATCGCTCGCCACGGTCCTCGGGGTGCATCAGTCGATCGGTTACAAGGGGATCGTCCTCTTCGGGACCGACGAGCAGAAGGAGCGCTTCCTCCCGGACCTGGTCACGGGTCGCAAGCTCGCCGGGTTCGCACTGACCGAGCCCAACGCCGGTTCCGACGCCTACCACCTCGAGAGCAGAGCGGTGGAGCAGGCCGACGGCTCCTGGGTGCTCAACGGTGAGAAGCGCTACATCGGCAACGGCTCCAAGGACGTGCTCACGGTCTTCGCTCGCGACGACGAGGGCGGGCACGTCGCCCTGATCGTCGAGAAGGGCATGGAGGGTCTCGAGGTCGGGGAGCGGTTCGGCACGATGGGCCTCCGTGGGAACGACCTGCGTCGGCTGCGGTTCAACGACATCCGCGTGCCGCCCGAGAACGTCCTCGGCGAGGCGGGGGCCGGGTTCGACGTCGCCATGGAGGTCCTCAACAACGGCCGCATGTCGTTGGCGACCGGCTGCGTCGGTGCCACCAAACGGCTGCTGGACCTGTCGATCGAACGGGTCCGGGACCGGCGCCAGTTCGGGCAGCCGATCGGGGACTTCGAGCTCGTCGAGGAGAAGATCGCCTGGATGGTGTCGTACCTCTTCGGCCTGGAATCGATGGCGTACGCGACCACCTCGCTCGTCGACCGCGACGTGCCCGACTACACGCTCGAGTCGGCCATGTCCAAGGTCGCGGCCACCGAGTTCCTCTGGTACGCGGCCAACCGCTCCTTCCAGCTCGCCGGCGGTGACGCCTACATCACCGACCATCCGTACGAGAAGATCCTCCGCGACATCCGGGTGTTCCCGATCTTCGAGGGCGCCAACGACGTCCTGCGCGCCTACATCGCACTCACCGGACTGCAGGGCCTGGGTGAGACCCTGCCCGACCTCGACAGCGTCGACCTGCGCGACCCGATCGGTCTCGTGGGCACGCTGGTCGGCGTGGCCGGCTACGTCGCCGGCCGCATCGAGCGCCGCGTCCGGCCGCGGCACCTCACCGCCGTCCACGAGGGCCTGGAGGACCTCGCCGAACCGGTCACCGGTCAGGTCCAGCGGCTGGCGGTCACCGCGGAGCAGCTGCTGCGTGAGCACGGGCGCGACATCCGGTACCGCCAGTGGCAGCAGAAGCGCCTCGCCCACGCGGCGATCGACATCTACGCCCAGGTCGCCACGCTGTCACGCATGTCCGGGATCTTCGAGGACCGCGGCGGCGACGCATCGAGCCAGGAGCGCTACATCGCCGAGACCTTCTGCCGACGCGCCGAGGCCCGCGTCCACCGCAGCCTGGACCGGGTCGAGGACAACGACGACGACCGGATGCACGCCATCGCGCAGATCGCCTACGAACGCGGCAGCTACGGCTACCACCTGTTCGAGGTCTGATCTGATCTGAGCGGCTCGGTCCGGCGCCCCGGTTACGCTCCCCCACCGCGAGGAGAGGGATGGCATGAGGTACCGCACGCTCACGGTCGTCGCGGTCGTCGCGGTCGTCGTGGTCGCCCTGGTCGCCTGCACCGACGCCCAGGACCCCACGATCGGTGACGGCCCACCGGCCGCGACCGAGGCTCCGGACGCCGCAGAGACCGACCCGGCCACCACCGCGGCGGACACGACGGAGACGGAGGCGGCGACAGAAGAGGCCGTCGAACGCATCGAGGTCACCGTCTCGGACGGTGAGGTCGACGGCCCGGGGACGGTGTCCCTCGAGGTGGGGACGCCGGTCGAACTGGTCGTGACGAGCGACGTCGCCGACGAGATCCACGTCCACGGCTACGACCTGCACCAGGACGTCGGAGCCGGCGAGACCGCGACCGTCACGTTCACCGCCGACATCCCCGGCGTGTTCGAGGTCGAGCTCGAGGAGAACCAGGTCCAGCTGGTCGAGCTGCAGGTGCGCGGATGACGCTGCTCGCGCACGGCATCGGGGTCAGGGGCGACCTGCCCCTGCCGTTGTGGATGGTCAGCTACGGGGCCGGCGCCGTGCTGGTCCTGTCGTTCGTCGCGCTCGCTGCGCTGTGGCCGCGCCCCCGGTTCGAAGGAGGCCTGGACGGTACGCCGGTCGCCAGCGGGGTCGACCGTGCGGTCGGGGCGCTCGAGTGGCCCACGCGGCTGCTCGGGGTCGTGCTGTTCCTCGTCGTGTGGGCCGCCGCGCTGTTCGGGCCCTTCGACGTCAACCGCAACCTCGCGCCGTGGGCGATCTACGTGGTGTTCTGGGTGGGTGGCCTGATCGTCAGCGGTCTCTTCGGGAACCTCTGGGCGGTGCTGAGCCCGTTCGAGACGGCACGTCGGCTCGCGCCGTCGACGGTCGGCGACGCGGACGCCGACCGTCCGCTCGAACGCTTCGGGGTCTGGCCGGCAGCGATCCTGCTCCTGGCCTACACGTGGCTGGAGCTCGCGCATCCGACACCTGCGGATCCGCGGACCCTCGGCGTCGCGATCGCCGTGTACGTGGCGATCATGGGTGTGGGCGTGGGCTGGTACGGGTGGCGGTGGCTCCGCAGCGCCGAGGCCTTCGGGGTGCTGTTCGGGATCGTCGCCGCGATGGCTCCGCTCCACCGCGACGATCACAGGCGCCTCCGGTTGCGCTGGCCCCTCGTGGGCCTGGCCGACCTCGAGATCCACCGAGGGACGACGGCGGTGATCCTGGTGGCGCTCGGATCCACGACCTTCGACGGGATCACGAGGCAGGACTTCTGGGAGTCGCTGCTGTCCGGACGCACGGGGTGGGCCGGGGTGCCGTACGCCACCGTCGGGTTGCTGCTGGCCGTCGCGATCGTCGCCGGCCTGTACGGGTTCGCGATGCGTGAGGCCGCCGCGCGCACGCGCGGCGACGCCGGGGAGCTGGCCGACCTGTTCGCCCACTCGCTGGTGCCGATCGCCCTGGCCTACGCGATCGCGCACTACTTCTCGCTGGTGGCGTTCGAGACCAACCGGTTCCTCGCGCTGCTGTCCGATCCCTTCGCCCGCGGGTGGGATGTGCTGGGCACGGCCGACTGGAGGGTCGACTACCGGGCGATCTCCACGGCGGTGATCGCCTGGGTGCAGACCGGCGCGATCGTGGTCGGGCACCTCGCCGGGGTGCTCCTCGCCCACGACCGGGCGGTCGCCCTGTTCGACGGGCGGGAAGCCACCCGCAGCCAGTACGCACTGCTCGTGGCGATGGTCGCCTACACGACCGGCGGCCTCGTGTTGCTGCTCGGGTGACCGCCCCACCGACCCCGCTCGTGGCCCACCAGGGAGGGTGGGACGAGCTGCTGATCATCGCCGTTCCGCTGGCCCTCTACGGGCTCGTGCGGCTCTGGGAGCGGTACCGAGGACCCGAGGACGACGAGCCCGAGTCCCCCACAGGGACCGGCCGAGACCGGTGACGGTCAGAAGTGGATGCCCCGGAACAGGTAGCTGAACGCCCGTCGCTCCGGTGCCAGGCGCAGTTCCTCCCGTGCCGCGTCGTCGCCCCGCGCGGCGGAGGACTCGGGGAACAGGTGGAACCCGAAGTTCATCAGCGCGTCCATCGCCTTCGGAGCGATCGCGTAGCCGACCTCGCCGAGGGTGCCCAGGGCGGTGGCGATCCGCTTGGGTTCGTCCTCCACCGCCTCCATCACCATGTCGGCCGCCTCCGACGGGCTGATCGCCGGGAAGAACCGGTAGATCTTGGTCGGCTCGATCATCGGGGTCCGGACCAGCGGCATGTAGACCGTCGTGATCGTGACGCCCTGGTCGATCACCTCGGTGGCGATCGAGCGGCTCGCGGCGTCCAGAGCGGACTTCGACGCGATGTACGCCGAGAACCGGGGGACGTTGGTCTGCACCCCGATCGACGAGATGTTGACGATGTGGCCATAGCCGCGCTCGCGCATCCCCGGGAGGAACCCGAGCATCAGTCGCAGCGCCCCGAAGTAGTTCAACTGCATGGTGCGCTCGTAGTCGTGCAGCCGGTCGTACGACAGCTCGACCGACCGCCGGATCGAGATGCCGGCGTTGTTGACGAGCACGTCGACGCCGCCGTGCTGCGCCAGCACCTCGCTGACGAGCCGGCTGACGTCCCCCATGTCCGACAGGTCGGCCGCGTGCACGTGCGCGGTACCGCCGTCCTCCTCGATCTCCTTCTTCAGGGTCGTCAGGTCCTCGACCGAGCGGGCGACCAGCAGGACGTCCGCCCCCCGCTGCGCCAGCGCCTTGGCCGACTCCAGACCGATCCCGGACGACGCGCCGGTGACCATGACCGTCTTCTCGCCGATGTGCGTGCGCCGCAGGTGGTCGCCCCGCCGGCGATCGCGCAGATGATCACGCCAGTAGCCGAACAGGACGCCGGCGTAGGTGTCGAGCGGAGGCACCCGGATGTCGGTGCCGGCCAGGGCGTCCTCGGCGTTGGCGGTGTCGAACTCCGTCGGGTTGGTGATGTAGCCCATGGCCTGCCGGGGGATGCCGAGCTTGCGGAGCACCGCGTTGTAGGTGCGGTGGACCGGAGGCAGCGCGGTGACGATGTTGCGCAGCGGCTTGGGGACGACCCCGGCCGCGCGGGCGTCGAGCCGGATCGCGAACGTCGGTCCCCCGGCGGCCTCCGCGAACGCGTTGATCACCTCGCCCACGGACGGGGGGTCGGGGTCGACGAGGTGGAACGTCTCGCCGTCGCGGTCGTCCAGGTGGGCGATGTGGTCGAGCGCGTCGGCGACGAAATCCACCGGGACGAGGTGAACCCGGCCGCCCTCCACACCGATGAGGGGGATCTGTTCGGGCAGCGCGGACAGCCGTTCGAGCGCGGGGAAGAAGAAGTAGGGGCCGTCGATCTTGTCGATCTCCCCGGTCTCCGACTCCCCCACGACGATGCCGGGCCGGTAGATCCGCCACGGCACGTCGCACTCGGTCCGCACCACCTTCTCCGAGAGGTGCTTCGTGCGGAAGTAGGGGTGCTCCAGGCCGACGGCCTCACCGAACATGTCCTCGGTGAAGATCCCGTCGTAGCGTCCAGCGGCGGCGATCGAGCTCACGTGGTGCAGGTGCTCGGCTTCGACGGCCTCGGCGAAGCCGCACACGTGGCGGGTGCCCTCGACGTTGACGATGCGCTGCCACTCCGCGTCGGTCTCGAGGTCGTAGATCGCCGCGAGGTGGAACACGTGGGCGACGGTCCCGCGCAACTCGTCGATCGCGTCGGCGTCGGCGCCGAGCTGCGGTGCGGTGACGTCGCCGATCAGCGGTCGGATCTGCTCGTCGACGTCGACGGCGGGGACCGCCTGTGCCCAGCGGTCCCGCAGGCGCTCGAGCTTGTCCCGGGAGCCCTCCCGGACCAACACGTGGATCGGCCCGGAGACGTCCCCGGATGCGATCCGGGCGAGCAGACGTTCGGTGACGAACCGTCCGATGAAGCCGGTCGCACCGGTCACGACGTAGGCCACGGGTACCTCCTCGGGAGCGGCCCCGTCGAACCCAACGAGCGAGTTGCACGTACGGAAAGTATAGGGGGACCCCTCGACGTACGCTGGGTGCGATGAACAGCCAAGATCGCCGCGTGCTGGCCCCGTTCCGGCTCCGTACGGTCCGGATGGGGGTCCGGGCGACGCTGCTGATCGTGCCGGGCCTCGCGGCGATCCCGTTCCTTCCGGGGGCGAGCATCCCCAACCCCGTCGCGTACTGGGTGTTGCTCGGGACGACACTGGCCGGGGTCGCCGGTGTGGCGGCCCTGCCGTGGCAGCGGTTGCTCCTGCAGCCGACGGGCGAGTGGCTGCTGTACGCCTGGTCGGTCCTCGACATCGGGCTGATCAGCGGGTTCGTGGCGATCACCGGCGGTGGGCACACCCCCTTCCTGTTGGTCTACGCGCTGACGACCGTGTTCTTCGCCGCCTCCTACCCCCGCCGCGGGCAGTACGCGCTGTTCGCCCTGACGGCGGTCGCGTACATCGTGGCGGCGAGCCTCGGGGCCGACGGCCTGACCGCGGCGGACGCCGCCGTCGTCGTCACCACCTTGGGAGTCCTCGCCTACATGACCGGGTTCGTCTCCCGTGAGCTCCTGGCACAAGCCACATCCAGCCAGCGAGCCCGACAGGAGGCGGACCATCGAGCCGAGCTGCTCGCACGTGCAGGCGAGGCGGCGCGGACGATCACCTCACTGGATCTCGACGAGGTGCTCGACGCGGTCGTCGACGCGGCCGCCGGCCTGGGGTTCGAAGCGGCGAACATCGACGTCTTCGATCAGGACGACGAGACCTACCGGGTCGCCCATCCCCGGGGCCTGCCTGCCGACTACGTCGAGGGCACGGTCTACCCCGCCGACCACGGGATGCCGGGTCTCGTGCGCGAAGCCCGCGAGACCATCACGGTCGACGACTACCGCGGGTACGACAAGGCGATCCCCGTGCTCGCCGCGTCCGGGTTCCGAGCGGTGATCGCCGCGCCGGTCTGGGTGCAGGGCCATCTGGCCGCGGTGCTCGTCGCCGGCACGCGCGAGGCGCGCCGCATCGGACCGTCCGAGGTGGAGGCGTTCGACCTCCTCGCGGCGCAGGCCGGACGGGCGCTCGAGAACGCCGCGCAGTTCAACTCGGAACTGCGCACGATCGAGCGGCTCGCCGAACTCGATCGGCTGAAGAGCGATTTCGTCGCGAACGCTTCCCACGAGCTCCGTACTCCGCTGACCGTGATCTCCGGGCTGACCCATACCGTGAGCGAGCGCTGGGACCGGCTCGACGCCCAGGACCGACTACAGCTGTTCCAACGGATCCGAGCCAACGCGATCGCTCTGGAGGAGATCGTCGGGACCCTGCTCGACTTCTCGCGGCTGGAGCGGGGGCGCCTCGAGGCCACCACCGAGCCCGTGGACCTGTCCGGCTTGGTGCGCGAGGTGACGGACCGCCTCCGCCCCATGGCCGACGACCACCGGTTCGGGTCGCAGATCGACGACGGGTTGCGCGTGGTCGCCGACCGTGTCCTCATCGAGCGGGTCGTCGAGAACCTGGTGACGAACGCGTTCACGCACACCCCTCCCGGCACCCGCGTGCTCGTGCGGGTACGCGGGAGCGGCGATCACGCCGAGGTCGCGGTCGTCGATGACGGTCCGGGGGTCGACGAGCAGGAGCGGGATCACCTCGGCGAACGCTTCTTCCGGGGCGGGGACGTGCACACCCGGCCGACACGCGGGCTGGGGTTGGGGCTGGCCATGTCCATGGAGATCCTGGATCTGCACGGCAGCCAGCTGGAGGTCGACAGCGCGCTGGGCGAAGGATCCACGTTCTCGTTCCGGCTGGAGCTGGTGGACCCGATCGGAGTCGAACCGACGACATCCGCCTTGCAAAGACGGCGCTCTGCCAACTGAGCTACGGGCCCGTGAACGCCCGAGGTTACCGCCGATCCGCCGCAGCTCGACGGCGACCGCACGCCGATCGTCGTGTACACGGCGAACCTCGATGACGATCTGCGACGACCGGCCGACGACCTCGTCCCCGGTGACGCGGAGCCGGCCGGGTCTCGCTCACCCTCCGTGGTGACTAGCCCAACGGGACCGACCCGTGGTCACAGAGCGTGTTCAAGGCGGCACATTCCGTGGCCGATACTAGTTCAGGGAGGCCACATCGCCTCCCACCCTCGTTACTCGGGGAGGGTCACATGGAACTGATGCAAGCGATGCTGGACCTGGTCGAGGCGAACCCGGTGGCGGCCTACGCCGTCCTCGGGGTCTTGATCCTCTGGGCGCTGGCGTGGGCGGTCAGGCTGTCCGCCCACTGATGCAGCCCGGGGATCCCGTCTCCCGGTGAACCACGCCGTCTCCTGGGAGGAGTCGGCGGTGCAGCCGTACCGCGCGCAGCGGTAGGGTGGCACCGAACGCCGCTCCCAGGAGACCTCACCCATGCGCGAAGCCGTCATCGTCGAAGCCGTCCGCTCCCCGATGGGTCGGGGCAAACCCGGCGGGCAGCTCCACAACATCCACCCGGTGGACCTGCTGGCCGAGACCCTGCGCGGCCTCGTCGACCGCGCCGACATCGATCCGGCCGAGGTCGACGACGTGATCTCCGGCTGTGTGTCGCAGGCCGGTGAGCAGACCTTCAACATCGCACGCAACGCCGTACTGGCCGCCGGATTCCCGGAGTCCGTGCCGGCCACGACGGTCGATCGCCAGTGCGGGTCCTCCCAGCAGGCGGCGCACTTCGCCGCCCAGGGCGTCATCGCCGGGGCCTACGACGTCGCCATCGCGTGCGGCGTCGAGTCCATGAGCCGCGTCCCGATGGGCTCCTCGATGGCCGGGGAGAACCCCTTCGGGTCCAAGATGTTCGAGCGTTACACCGACGGGTTGGTCAGCCAGGGCATCTCGGCCGAGCTGATCGCCGCGAAGTGGGGCTTCGACCGCGAGCAGTTGGACGGGCTCGCGCTGCGGTCCCACCAGCGTGCGGCGGAGGCCACCGAGGAGGGCCGCTTCGACAACGAGATCCTCCCGATCAAGGCGCCACAGGAGGACGGCTCGGTCGAGGAGGTCACCACCGACGAGGGCATCCGGCCGGACACCAGCCTCGAGAAGCTCGCCGGGCTGCCCCCGGCCTTCGAGGACGACCAGATGTCCGAGCGCTTCCCGCAGATCAACTGGGTGATCACCGCCGGAAACTCCTCGCAGATCACCGACGGTGCGTCTGCGCTGCTGGTCATGACCCCCGAGAAGGCCGAGCAGCTCGGACTGGAGCCTCGCGCCCGGTTCCACGGCTTCGGGCTCGCCGGGGACGATCCCATCATGATGCTCACCGGGGTGATCCCCGCGACCCGCAAGGTCCTGGAGCGCACGGGCCTGTCGATCGACGACATCGACGTGTTCGAGGTCAACGAGGCGTTCGCCCCGGTCGTGCTGGCCTGGGCCGAGGAGCTCGGCGCCGACCTGGACCTGGTCAACGTCAACGGCGGGGCGATGGCGCTGGGCCACCCCCTGGGCGCCTCCGGAGCCCGGCTGATGGCCACGCTGGTCAACGCGATGGAGCAGCGCGGTTCGCGGTACGGCCTGCAGACGATGTGCGAGGGCGGCGGCCTGTCCAACGCCACGATCCTCGAACGCCTGTGACGGCACCGCCCGCGACCAGACCGTGATCCGTCAGCGGTGACGTAGACGACGATGCGCTGGTGGGTCGCCCTGGGCATCGTCGGGGTCGTCGTCGCGGTCGCCTTCGACCCCAAGTGGGTCCTGGCGCCCCTGCTCGGCTTCGCGGTCTTCCGGGTGGGCATCGCGATGCTGCGTGGCATGGCCGCGGGCGTCGACGACGACCCGGGTGAGCCCGAGCCGGTCCTGGACCGACCCGAACGGACCCTGTACTGGTGCGAGTACTGCGGCGCCGAGCTGCTGCTGGTCGTCCGTGGGACGGACAAGCCGCCCCGCCACTGCGGCGAACGGATGCACGAGCGGGTCGAGATCACCCGCGAGTGACCATCGAGTGGCGGTTCAGCTGCAGATACGCAACCCAGCTGCCACTCGACGGGGTCATCGGGGTCAAGCTCGGCGGGTTCGGGGCTACAGCTCCCCGGTGTCAGACAGCTTCTCCGCGCGCTCCCGGACGGTCGCGAAGTCGTTGCGGCCGCCCGGCTTGTCCGGGACCAACCCGTCGGTGGCGTTGAAGCCCCAGGCGTCGTACCGCACCGCCACGCGGGAGAAGCGGCGGGACAGATCGCCGTCGCACTCGGGACACGGCCCCGGTTCGTCGGCGCGGTCGTGGGGCAGGATGCGGTCGGTGCGCGCCCCGCACCCCTCACAGGCGTACTCGTAGACCGGCATCAGGCGATCTCCCCGTTCAAGGTCGGCGGGCGGGTTGTCCACAGAATGTGGACAGCGCGTGTGGAGAACCGGGTCCCACAACGACAACGGTGTGGTTCGTTATCCACAGTCCGTGGACAAGCTGTTGAGAACCACACCGGTGTGACTCCAGCTCAACGCCACGTCTCAACGCCACTGGGTGAGAAACCCGAAACCGGCAGCCATGAAGCCGAACCCGACGAGCAGGGCCCAGTTCGCGGTCCACAGGACGTTCGGGATGTAGTTCACGATGATGACCAGCACCCCGACGAGGTTCAGTCCCAGTCCGGTCATCGGGACCCATCGGGGACTCGGTTCCGGTTTCTTCACCGGCCCCGCCGCCTCCTGCGGCCGGGGTCGACGCTTACCCTTGCGACGGTGCTTGCTCTTCGGCACGGGACATCCAGGTTCATCGCTCGCGTGTCGATGCTAGCGGCAGGAACGCAACGACCCGCCCGGACGTTGGATGAACGCGACCGACGGATCGTCGAACAGGAGAGGGACCGAACGTGAGCCGTGCCGTCCGCGGGATCGGCTGGACGCTGATCGCTGCCGGGACCCTGATCCTGCTGTACCTCGGCTACCTGCTCTTCTACACGAACTTCACCACGGGCCAGGCGCAGGGCGATCTCCTCGAGACCTGGCAGGCCGAGTACGGCGCCCTGCCTGGCGAGGGCGAACAGGCCGCCGGTCCCAGCGACGACCCCGAGGAGGAGGCGCGCCCGGTCGATCCCGGCGAGGCCTACGCGGTGATGTGGTTCGAGCGCCCCGGCTCCGACGAACCGGTCGTGCACGACGGGCCGCTGTTCGTGGTGGAGGGGGTCACGCTCGACCACCTCAAGCGCGGCCCGGGCCACTACCCGCAGACTGCGGGACCCGGCCGAGAGGGCAACTTCGCGATCAGCGGTCACCGGACCACGTACGGGGCGCCCTTCTACCATCTCGACCAGCTCCGGGAGGGCGACGAGATCCACGTCGTCGACCGACAGCAGCGGGAGTGGGTCTACGTCGTGCAGCGCCAGGAGATCGTGGCTCCCACCGCGCTGTGGGTGATCGGTGAGGATCCGCTGGACACCGGGGTCCCGACCATGACGCTGACGACGTGCCACCCACGCTTCAGCGCCGCCCAGCGCATGATCGTGTTCGCGGAACTCCAGGGCGAGGCGGTCGCGTGATGGACGAACGTGGCGTCCGGATCGCGATCGCCGTCGTGCTCGGCGCGGCGATCCTGTGGCTGCTGTTCACCACCGTGTTCCCCTGGGTCGAGCGCCGCATGGAGGACCCGACCCTCGGGGCGGGCCAGACGCTGACACACGCGGTCTGAGGGTGTCCGTCTACAGCGCCTCCGCCTACCGCTCGCGGTCCACGAGGTAGGACGCCAGCGACCGCAGCGTCGACCTCGCGCCGTCCTCGACCGGGAGCTGTTCCAGCTCCTCGACGGCGAGGCGGACCAGATCGTCGATCTTCTCCTCGGTCGCGGCCAGGCCGCCGGAGTCGACCATCGCACGACGGATCGTCGTGACCGCCGCGTCGTCGACCGAGAGGTCGCCGAGCAGGGACTCCACGTCCTCGGCCTCCTCCGGAGGGAGCCGCTCGAGGGTGGCGGCGAGCAGCCAGGTCCGTTTGCCCTCCACCAGGTCCGAGACGGCCGACTTGCCGGTCGTGGCTTCGTCCCCGAAGACGCCGAGGACGTCGTCGCGGAGCTGGAAGGCCTGGCCGAGCGGCACCCCGAAGCGGAAGAGGCCGTCCGCGAGCTCGCTCCGGCCGGTCGCCAGGACCGCCCCGATCTCCAGCGGTCGAGCCACCGAGTACCGCGCCGACTTCAGGTTCGCGACGTCCAGCGCCCCGCGCGTCCCCTCCGCCCGGGTGACCGCGGCCGTGACGTCGAGGAACTGTCCGACGGTGACCTCCTCGCGCATCGTGGCGAACACCGCACGGGCTTCCCGGGCGTGCTGGGTGTCGATGTCCGCCCGGTCGAACAGTTCGTCGGCCCAGACGTGGACGAGGTCACCGAGCAGCAGTGCGGAGGACCTCCCGTAGCGCGCGCCGTCGCCGTCCCACCCGGCCTCCTCGTGCTGACGGGCGAAGGCCACGTGCGCCGCCGGTTGGCCCCGTCGGTCGGTCGCGTCGTCGATCAGGTCGTCGTGCAGCAGCGCGCAGGTGTGCACCAGCTCGAGGGCGAGTGCGGGCCCCAGCACCCCTTCCGGGCTCCGGCCGGCGACCTGGTGGCCCAGCAGCAACAGCGTGGGTCGCAGCCGCTTGCCGCCGGCCGAGAACCGGCGCAGCTCGTCGCCGAGCGGCACCGCGCGCGGGTGGAGGCCGACCAGCCGGTCGTCGAGCTCGTCCAGCAGGGCGGCCAACGCGGCGTCGACCTGATCACGCAGGGCGACGAGCTCGGAGGGAGGCACGGAGACGTCCACGCTTCGAGTATGGCGCAGACCGGCGGCGTCGCCGGCGGGAGCGGGCGGGGCGACGGTTAGACTCGCCTCCCGCCATCGAGCAGGAGTCCCCTTGGCGCGGTCCCCCCAGGAGGATCACACGGCCCTCGCGCTGCCCGACCCGCAGAGCGTGGCGCGTCCGTGGTTGGGCAGCTACCCGCCCGGCGTGCCGCCGACCTACCGCTACGCCGAGGTCCCCCTGACACGCTTCCTGGAGGACGCGGCACGCGACTTCCCGGCAGTTCCGGCCACGTGGTTCGAAGGGGCCACACTCGACTACGAGCAGCTCCGCACGCAGGTCGTCCGTTGCGCCGCAGGACTGCGGTCGTCCGGGGTGAGCGAGGGTGACCGGGTCGTCCTCGCGTGCCATGACCTGCCAGCACTGCCGATCACCCTGTTCGCCGTCCTGCGCCTCGGTGCCGTGGTCGTGTTGGTCGACCCCACCTCGGACGACCTCGCGGATGCGCTGCGCACCGCGGACCCGACCGTGGTCGTCGGTGGACGACCGGTGCTGGACGTCGCCGGCGGCCTGACCGACGCCGAGCTCGTCGCGGTCTGGACCCGCGACTGGTTGACGCCGGGGCGGCGCGCCGTGGTGACCGCACGGCGATGGTGGTCGGACCGAGGACAGGAGGGGCGGCCCTTCCGGGATCTGCTCGAGACCGGGGTCGAGGTCCCGCCGGTCCAGGTCTCACCGGGCGCGACGGCGGTGATCGTCCACGAGCGGGGCGCGCGGGTGGAGCACACGCACGCCAGTCTCGTCGCGGGGGCGTTCCAGGCCAGGCTCTGGGTCCCGGACGTGCAGGCCGGCAAGGAGCGGGTCCTGCTCGGGGCGCCGGGGACCACCTCCTTCGGGTTGGTCGCGGGCCTCCTCGCGGGCGTGCTGTCGGCAGCCACCCTGGTCCTGCCTCGCAGCCGGCAGGCCGACGGGCTCCTGGACGCCGCCGCCGGTGCCCGACCCGGGTTGGCGATCCTGGCAGTGGAGTCCGCCGATGAGGTGGCCTCCGAGGCCGGCGGGCTCGCCTCGCTGCGGGTCGCCCTGGTGGACGGACCCGTCGCCCAGGAACCGGCTCGTCGTTTCGAGGTGCTGGGAGGCGTCCGGCTGCGCCCCGTCCACACCTCGGGTGCGGCGGGGTTCGCGCTGGCGGCGCCCGTCTACGGGCGGACCGGCCCCGCCGGGGCGATGCTGCCCGTCACGGACACGCTCGCGGTGGTCGTGGCCGAGGACGACCCCTCCCGGCTCGTGGACGAGGGGGAGGTCGGGCTCCTGGCGCTGCACGGACCACAGCTGTCACCCGGTCTGGTCGATCCCCGAGGCTGGCTGCTGACCTCCCAGCGGGCCGTGCGTCATCCCGGCGGATGGGTGGAGCCCGTGACGGCGCGCCCGCGACCCTCGGCGGCGGGGGGTGTCGCATGACCGGCATCCTCATCGTCGACAACTACGACTCGTTCACGTTCAACCTGGCGCAACAGCTGGGTGAGCTCGGGGCCACGGTCGAGGTGGTGCGCAACGACGCGTTCCGGGTCGAGGAGCTGGCCGACGATCTGCCCGACGGGGTGGTGATCAGTCCCGGCCCCGGTCGTCCGTCCGACGCGGGCCTGTCGAACGAGGTCGTCCGCACGGTGGCCGGACACCGGCCGCTGCTCGGGGTCTGCCTGGGCCACCAGTGCATCGGCGAGGTCTACGGCGGCGAGATCGTCCGCGCGCCCGAGCTCTTCCACGGCAAGACCTCGCGGATCTACCACCGGCGTGAAGGGGTCCTGGAGGGCCTGCCGGTCCCGTTCGACGCCACCCGCTACCACTCCCTCGTGATCGACCGGGATTCGATGCCCCAGGAGCTGAAGGTGACCGCCGAGACCTCCGACGGCCTGGTGATGGGGCTGCGACACCGGGAACTGCCCGTCGAGGGCGTCCAGTTCCACCCCGAGTCGATCCTCACCGGCGTGGGCATGCAGCTGCTGGGCAACTTCCTCCGCGCCTGTCACGCCCCGGAGCCGGCTCCGTCGTGACCGGGCCCGCTGGGTTCAGTCCGCCAGCGCGTCGATCGCATCCTGGAAGGTCGCGACCGAGACGACCTCGATACCCTCGGGTGCGGCCGAGCGTGCGGCGTCGGCCTGGTCCGCGGGAGACAGGAAGAGGTCAGCGCCACTGGCGGCCGCGCCCCGGACCTTCTTCTCGATCCCGCCGATCGGTCCGACCCGGCCGTTCAGACCGATGGTCCCCGTCCCGGCGATCTTCCGGCCGTCGGCCACGTCCTCCTCGGTGAAGAGGTCGTAGACGGTCAGGGACAGCATGAGGCCGGCGGACGGGCCGCCGATCCCCGAACGGTTGGAGATCTCGACGTCGGCCGGCAGCTCGATCTTCTGGTTGACCGTGTCGATGAACACGCCGATCCCCGAGGAGCTCGTCCCGGGGATCGGCGACACCTGCAGCTCGACCTCCTCGATCCCGGCGTCGCGTTCGACCCGCAGTGACACGTCGTCGCCCCGTTCGAGCTCCTGGGTCAACGCGGCCAGCTCGCTGCCGAGGGAGATGTCCTCGCCGTTGGCCTGCACGATCACGTCGCCGGCACGCAGCTCGCCCTCCGCGGCGCTGCCCGGGATGACCTCGACGACGCGGGCGCCGTCGCCTTCGATCGTGACGTCCCGCCCGGCCGAGCGGAGCCCGACGGCGGCCGCGACCTTCACGCTCTCGTCGAAGATGTCCCGCTGGGTCTCGAAGAACTCCTCGGTGTCGATGTCGGGGGGGATCAGCTGCTCGCGTCGCGACACGTCCTCGTAGGGATCGAACCAGGCCTGGATCGCGCCGCTGGTGGTCGTGGGGAAGACCGTGACCGTCGTCAGCAGGATCTCACCGTTCAGCCGGTCGACCTCGCCGTCGACGACGATCACCGATCCCCCGTCGGCGGTGCACGTGTCGTTCCCGCAGATCGGCGTGGCCTCCGCGGGGGCGGTGACCAGCAACGGCAGCGGAACGGTCACGACCGCCCAGCCGATGACCAGGGCCGACAGGGCGTACAGAAGACGTCTCACGGGGCGCTCCTGCGCCGCGCTGCGCGGCTCCGTCCGCGACGGCTGCCACCCGCGTGCGGTCCGTGCAGCCTCCGCAGACGTTCCAGCGCGGCGCGGAAGTCCCGGGAGCCGGCGAGCCCCACCAGTTCCCCGTCGTTCACGACCGCGACTGCGGGGCTGCTCTCGATCCGTTCGTACACGTCCACGACCGCGGTGTCGGCGCTGACCGTCGGGATGTCCTCGATGCGGCACATGATCTGACGCAGCGTCCGGTGCGCCCGCTCCTCGCGCGGGACCGCGGCAGCGTCATCCACCCGCACGACCCCGACCAACTGGCCGTTGCTCTCCCTGACCGGGTGGGCGTCGGCGTTGACGCACGTCAGGTCCTCGAGCACGTCCACGACCCTCGCCCCGGCCGGGAGGCTCGGCGTCGGCTCGTCGAGCAGCGAGCCCACGGTGCGGTCGCGCAGCATCTCCACGGTCTCGGTCCGCCCCAGCTCCCCGTGAGCGGCCCGGTAGAGGAACCAGCCGACGAACCCGACCAGGAGCGCCTCGAAGACCGGACGAGGCCGGAAGACGAAGAACGCGTAGGCCGCGACGCCGAGCAGGACGGCACCGACCACCTGGCCCGACCTCGCGGCGAACCGGACGGCCCGCTCGCGGTCGCCGGTGATCGCCCAGACCAGGGAGCGCAGGACCCGCCCCCCGTCCAGCGGGGCACCCGGGATCAGGTTGAACAGCGCCAGGACCAGGTTCAACCAGCCCAGCAGTCCGGCGACCTCGGCGACCGCCGCGTACCCGAGGTACCCGGCGCCGGTGGCGATCAGCCCGAAGAGCGCCGCCAGCACGAAGCTGACGTACGGCCCCACGGCCGACAGCGCGAACTCGTCGCGTGGACGACGCACGTCGAAGCGGGTCTCGGTCACTCCTCCGAACACGAACAGCGTGATGCCGGCGACGCTGATGTCGCGGTGCTGTGCCTCGAGGGCGTGACCGAGCTCGTGGGCGAGCACGGACGCGAAGAACAGTCCGGTGGCCACGAGCGCCAGTCCGACGGCCGGGGCGATCGCGTGGCCGTACTTCTGCGCGAACCACGCCCAGAACTGCAGCGCGACCAACGCGGCGATGAGAAACCACGACGGGTCGATACGGATGTCGACGCCGCCGATCGAACCGATCCGGAGGGCACGGGGGAACACGGACCCGACGCTATCAGCCCCTCCCCCTGCGCCCCTGCGCGCGATCGTCCGACCGGGGCGGGCGGCCCGGCCACCACCGCCGCCGGGACGTTAGGGTGGCCCCATGAGCATCGACCAAGAGATCATCCTCGACCTCATCGACTTCCGCGACGACGTGGGCGTGCTGTCCGTGTTCGTCGGGATCACCCCGGACCGCGCGGCGGATCCCAAGCCGAGCTGGCCGATCGTGATCCGCAACGAGCTGCGCGATCTCCGCAAACGCGCGAAGGAGGACCGCTCTCATGAGGACTGGGAGGCGATCGGCGATCGCATCGACCATCTGGACCGCCAGCTGGACCAGCTGTTCGACTTCTCCGCGCACGGGCGCGGACGTGCGCTGTTCGCGGCCGTCAGCAGCGACCAGGTCTGGACGGTGTCGATCCAGGTGCCGTTCCGGGACCGTGTGATCCTCGATGACAACGCCTACGTCCGGCCGCTGATCGCCGCCTACGACGAGGGGCGACCGGCCGGCATCGCCGTGGTCCACAAGGGGGGTGTCCGCCTCCTCGAGTGGCGCTTGGGCGAGGCGGAGGAGCTCACCAAGGACGCCTTCACGATCGGCGGGCGCGACTGGCGCAAGGCCTCGGGACCGGCGCCGGCCCAGCCGCAGGACACCCGCCAGGGCGGACAGAAGCGCGACCAGTTCGACAACCGCGTCGACGAGAACCGGCTCCGCTTCATGCGGGACCGTGCCCGTGACATCGCCGAGATCGCGAACTCGCGTGGCTGGGATCGGCTCGTCGTCGCCGGCGATCCGCGCCTGACCAAGCCGTTCGCCGAGGAACTCAACCCCGCGGGCGGCGAGCAGCTGACCGTCACCGACCTCTCCTGGGAGGACGAAGCCCCCAACGAGATCGCCGATCAGGCCTGGGAGACCCTCAAGACGCTCCGCCACGAGCGTGCGGTCAACCTCGTGCAGACCGCGAAGGACCGGGCGCTGTCCGGCGGGGCCGGGGCGCTCGGTCTCGACGACGTGCTGGCCTCGCTCAACGAGGGGCGTGTCGAGAGGCTGGTCTTCAACGCCGACGTCAGCCTCTCCGGGTACCGCACGGAGGCGGGGATGCTGTACGCCGACAACGGTCGCCCCGACCTCGACGACGACCTTCTGATCGAGGAGGAACTGCTCGTCGAGCGCGCGATCGAGCGGACGCTCGAGACCGGGGCGACCGTCACGCCCGTGCAGGACGACGCCGCCGAAACGCTCTCCGAGCACGGAGGCATCGCCGCGCTCCTGCGTTGGTGACGCTCGTCGGGTCCCGTGTCCGGGACCACGGCGGGAACGCTTCGCTTCCGCCTCCGCTCTGGTCGGCTTCGCTGCGCTCGCCTCCCTCGCGAGGGTCCCGCACACGGGATCCCTCCTCGCTGTCCCATGGCTGTGGTGGGTTAGGGGCGGCGGCGGCCGCCCATCGCCAGGCCGAAGAGGCCCAGCGTCGCGGCTCCCAGCAGCGAGGTCGGGGCGGGACCGGTCATCGGGAGATCCGGGACGGGCGCCGGCGCGGCCATGACATCGACGCTGCCGGTCGGAGGTCCGTCCGGGGCGCCGGCGACCA
>CAZHZQ010000003.1:0-46477 GCA_964537235.1 uncultured Actinomycetota bacterium
CCAGCCGGAGTTCACCCAGCTCGACCTCGAGATGTCCTTCATCGAGGAGGAGGACATCTACGAGCTCATGGAGGAGATGTTCGCCGAGATCTGGCGGGAGGTCCTCGACGTCGAGCTCGAGACCCCGTTCCCACGGATGTCCCACGACGAGGCGATGCGGCGGTTCGGCTCCGACAAGCCGGACCTGCGCTTCGACCTGGAACTCGCCGATCTCGCCGAGGTGTTCGCCGACACCGACGTCGGCGTCTTCAAGGGGGTGCTGGACGGCGGCGGCACGGTCGTGGCGCTGGCGTTGCCCGACGGCGGGGACCTGTCCCGCAGCCAGTTCGACGGCTGGACGGACTGGGCCCGCAACCGTGGAGCCAAGGGGTTGGCGTGGGCGGTCGTGGAGGACGACGACGATGCCGACCGCCCATCGTTGCGTTCGCCGCTGGCCAAGTACATGTCGCACGACGAGGTGGCCGGGATCATCGACGAGACCGGGGCGCAGCCGGGCGACGCGATCTTCTTCGGTGCCGGTCCGATCACCTGGGCACGACAACTGATGGGTGCGCTGCGGATCGCGTTGGCCAAGGACCGCGACCTGGTCGACACCTCGATGTGGCAGTTCCTGTGGGTGGTCGACTTCCCGCTGTTCGAACAGGACGAGGACGGCTCCTGGAGCCCCAGCCACCACCCGTTCACGGGCATCCACCCGGAGGACCTCGAGGACTTCGAGGACAACCCGGGCACGACGCGGTCCCGGGCCTACGACATCGTCCTCAACGGCTTCGAGCTCGGCTCGGGGTCGATCAGGATCCACGACCGCGAGACCCAGCAGCGGGTCCTGTCGTTCCTCGGGATCGACGAGCAGGAGGCCGAGGAACGGTTCGGGTTCCTGCTGCGCGGTCTGTCCTACGGTGCCCCGCCCCACGGCGGGTTCGCCCCCGGCATCGACCGCATCGTGATGCTGCTGGCCCGGCGGGACTCGATCCGCGAGGTGATCGCGTTCCCCAAGACCCAGTCCGGCTGGGACCCCATGACGGACGCCCCGGCCCCGGCCGACCCGGACGCGCTCCGGGAGCTCGGCCTCGAGCTCGTCGTCGATCCCGAGGACGACGGGGACTGACCACGCCATGGACCAGCTGTTCGACATGGGGACCGGGGATCGTGGTGACGAACGCCCCCTCGAGGTCGACGTGAACGCCCCGCTCGCCGCACGGATGCGTCCGCGGAACCTCGACGAGTACGTCGGCCAGCACGAGATCGTCGGGCCCGGCTCGTCGCTGCGCAAGTTGGTCGAGCAGGACCGGCTGACGTCCCTGCTGCTCTGGGGTCCTCCCGGAGCCGGCAAGACGAGCCTCGCCGCGGTGATCGCCGGCTCCACCGACGCCGCCTGGGCCGAGCTGTCCGCCGTCACCGCGGGCGTGAAGGACGTCCGCGGTGTCATCGAGGAGGCGCGTGAACGGTTGCGCGCCACGGGTCGACGCACGGTGCTGTTCATCGACGAGATCCACCGGTTCAACAAGGCCCAGCAGGACGCGCTGCTGCCGGCGGTCGAGAACGGCTGGGTGGTGCTCGTGGGGGCGACGACAGAGAACCCGTTCTTCGAGCTGAACGCCCCGCTCATCTCCCGCTGCCAGTTGGCCCGCCTGGAGCCGCTGGAGGCCGACGCGGTCCGCGCGATCGTCCGACGGGCGCTGGCCGACCCGGACCGCGGGTACGGCGGGACCGTCGAGGCCACCGCTGACGCGATCGAGCACCTCGTCGTGACCGCGGACGGCGACGCCCGCACCGCCCTGGCGGCCCTTGAGGTCGCGGTCCAGGCGGCCGGCGGCGCCGTCGACCCCACGGCAGACACCCCGGCCACGGCAGACGCCACCGCCATCACGGTCGACGTCGACGACGTCCAGGCCGCTCTGGCCTCCAAGCGCCTGCGGTACGACAAGGCCGGCGACCAGCACTACGACCAGATCTCCGCGTTCATCAAGTCCATGCGGGGCAGCGACGCGGACGCCGCCGTCTACTGGCTCACGCGCATGTTGGACGAGGGGGAGGACCCGCGGTTCCTGGCCCGTCGGATGGTCATCTTCGCCAGCGAGGACGTCGGTCTGGCCGACCGGACCGCCCTGCCCACCGCGGTCGCGGCCTTCGAGGCCCTCGACCGGGTCGGCCTGCCAGAGGCCCGTCACAACCTCACCCACGCGGCGATCGCGCTGGCGACCGCCCCGAAGTCCAACGCCGTCACCCGGGCGATGGGGGCTGCCGACCGGGCGGTCGCCAGCGCGGGCAACGCCGCCGTGCCGGTGCACCTGCGGGATGCCCACTACCGTGGGGCCGACCGGCTGGGGCACGGGTCCGGATACCGCTACCCGCACGACTACGCTGACGGCCACGTGGCGCAGCAGTACCTCCCGGACGAGCTCACCGGCACCGTGCTGTACGAGCCCACCGACCACGGCGACGAGGCCGAGGTGCGGCGCCGGGTCCGGGCCTGGCGCGACGCCACCGACACCAGAGACGCCACCGACACCGACGACACCGACGACACCAACGACGACACGCAGGACGAGGACAAGGGAGAGGCGTGAGCGGAGCCGACATCGCCTGGATCATCATCGCCGGGTTCTTCGGGCTGGGGATGGTGGTGCTCAGCATCGTGCTGTTGAACGTGTTCCGCCTGATCTCCCAGGTCGGCGAGCTGGTCGAGGGCGTGACCAAGGAGACGGTCCCGCTCATCGGCAGCGTCAACGAGACGGTGTCCGGCATCAACGTCGAGCTCGCCCGTGTCGACGCGATCATGGCCGGTGTCCAGCACATGACCACGACCGCCGACTCGCTGGTGTCGGTGCTGCACGCGACCGTCGCGAACCCGCTCGTGAAGGCCGCCGGCTACCTCGCCGGTGCGACCGCCGCCATGAAGGCCGCCAAGGCCGCCAAGGAGGCCTGACCCACCCCATGCGCAAGTTCTTCCTCTTCATCCTCCTGACCCTGTTCGGTCTGGGCATCGGTCTGGCGATCGGTGCGATCCTGATGCGCCGGGTCGACAAGGCGGCCGCCCAGGTCCGTCCCGACAACCTGGCCGCCGCCGCAGCCGGCAAGGCCGTCAAGTGGCGCGAACGGCTGAACGTCGCCATGCAGGCCGGGGCCCGCGCAGCGTCCGAGAAGGAGGCCGAGCTCCGCCAGGAGTACGGCGTGCCGACCATGAGCGAGGTCGCCCGCCAGCACCGCCCCCGGGGCTGACGTGCGCTCCGACGAGATCCGCGAGACCTTCCTGCGATTCTTCGAGGAGCGTGACCACCGGCGCTACCCGTCCGCCTCGCTGATCCCCAACGATCCGACATTGCTGTTGACCACCGCCGGGATGGTCCCGTTCAAGCCGTACTTCCTCGGGGATGCCGACCCCCCCGTGCCCCGCGCGACCAGCTGCCAGAAGTCGGCCCGGACCACCGACATCGAGAACGTCGGACGCACCAGCCGCCACCTGACGTTCTTCGAGATGCTCGGCAACTTCTCGTTCGGCGACTACTTCAAGCGCGAGGCGATCCGCTGGGCGTGGGAACTGTCGCTGGAGCACCTCGACCTCGACCCCGAGCGGATCTGGGCGACCGTCTACGAGGACGACGACGAGTCCGCGCAGCTCTGGCTCGAGGAGACCGACGTCCCCGAGGAGCGCCTCCAGTGGCTCGGCGGGGACGACAACTTCTGGTGGATGCACGTCGCCGGACCGGGCGGCCCCAACACCGAGCTGTTCTACGACCGCGGACCGGATTTCGGCGAGGCCGGAGGCCCCGCGGTCAACGGCGAGCGCTACTTCGAGTACTACAACCTCGTGTTCATGCAGTACCGACTGGACGACGAGGGCAACATCCTGGGTGAGCTGCCCGACCAGAGCGTCGACACCGGGATGGGCCTCGAGCGGATGGCGGTGCTGAAGCAGGACGTGCCGACGATCTTCGAGACCGACGTCTTCCGCCCCGTCATCCAGCGCGCCGAGGAGCTGACCGGGACCACCTACGGCGAGGACGACGATGCGGACGTCAGCCTGCGGGTCATCGCCGAGCACGCCCGGACCTCCACGTTCCTGATCGCCGACGGGGTCCTGCCCGCCAAGGAGGGGCGCGGGTACGTCCTGCGCCGTCTGATGCGCCGGGTCGTGCGGCACTCGCGGCTGCTCGGCAGCGAGGAGCCGCTGCTGGTCCCGATGGTCGACGCGGTCATCGCCACGATGCGTTCCGGGTACCCGGAGCTCGACGACCAGCGCGAGCTCGTCACCCGCGTCGCCGGCGCGGAGGAGGAGGACTTCGTGGGCACCCTGCGCCAGGGCCTGGCGATCCTCGAGGACGCCGTCGAGGACGCCCAGGAGGCGGGGCGCGAGCAACTGCCCGGCGACACCGCGTTCAAGCTGCACGACACGTACGGGTTCCCGGTCGACCTCACCGTCGAGATCGTCGAGGAGCAGGGTCTGGGTCTGGACCGCGACGAGTTCGACCGGCTGATGGAGGAGCAGCGGCAGCGTGCCCGCGCGGCCCGCAAGACCGGCGACGAGGGCACCCCCGTGGAGGTGTACCGGCGGGCGGCCGGTTCGCTGGCGGGCGAGGTCGAGTTCCTCGGCTACGACACCACCGCGGCGGACTCCACGGTGGGGGCGCTGCTCACCCCTGGTGGGACCGTCGCCGAGGTGGACGAGGGCGACGAGGTCGAGGTCGTCCTGCCGGCGACCCCGTTCTACGCCGAGGGGGGCGGTCAGGTCGGCGACCGGGGGATCCTCGAGACTTCGACGGGTCGATTGGAGGTGGTCGACACCTACGCGCCGATCGAGGGGCTGATCGTCCACCGTGCGAAGGTGGTGGCCGGCGAGGTCGCCGAGGGTCAGGAGGTCACTGCGGCCGTCGACGAGGGGTTCCGTGTCGCGACCGAACGCAGCCATTCGGCCACCCACGTCCTGCACGCCACGGTCAAGGAGCTGTTGGGTTCGCACGCGCAGCAGGCCGGGTCGCTGGTCGAGCCGGGGCGTCTGCGGTTCGACTTCCCGCACTTCGAGCAGGTCCCGCGCGAGACGTTGGCCGCGCTGGAGGAGACGGTGAACGCCCGTGTGCTGCGCGACCCGTCGGTCCACGCGGAGCGCATGCCGATCGACGAGGCCAAGGCCGAAGGGGCGATCGCCCTGTTCGGGGAGAAGTACGGCGACGTCGTCCGCGTGGTCACGATCGGCGACTTCTCGAAGGAGCTGTGCGGCGGGACGCACGTCGCGTCCGGGGCGCGTGTCGGCGGGATCGTGATCGTGCGTGAGGAGTCGATCGGCGCCAACCAGCGGCGCATCGAGGCCCTGACCGGCCAGGACGCCTACCGCCACGCCGCTCGCGAGCGGTTGATCGCCGAGGAGGTCGCCCGCATGCTCGACGTGCGCCCCGACGACGTCGTCGAGCGGGTGTCCGGCCTGGTCGAACGGCTCCGTGACGCCGAGAAGGAGCTCGACAAGGTCCGGGCGGCAGGGCTGTCCCAGCAGGCCGAGGCGATCGCCGACGAGACCGAACGCCGGGACGGCCTGGCGATCGTCGCGCGCGAGGTCGACGTCCCCGGCGCGGACGAGCTGCGCCAGCTCGCGCTGGAGATCCGCGGTCACCTGGGGGAGCGGGGCGTGGTGGTCCTGGCCACGGCCAGCGGTGACGGCAAGGCGCAGATGGTCGCGGTGCTCACGCAGGACCTGGCGGACGCCGGGATCGAGGCACGCGACATCCTCCACCCGGCCGCGCAGGTCCTCGGCGGCGGGGCGGGCGGGAAGGGCGAGCTCGCCCAGGCCGGCGGTCGCGAGGCCGCGAAGCTGGACGACGCGCTGGCCGTCGCGGTCGACGAGGCCCGCTCGGCGGCCGGGTAGCTGTGTCCCTCGGAACGTTGTGACCGCCCGCGCCCTCGGGGTCGACCTCGGTGACGTCCGGATCGGCCTGGCGGTCGGTGATCCGTCCGGTGTCGTCGCAACCCCCCTCGAGACGGTCGATGCCCCCGACGATCCCCGGGACATCGACGCGCTGGCCTCGTTGATCGCGGACATCGCGGAACGTGAGGAGGCCAGCACCGTGGTGATCGGCTGGCCCCGGACGATGGCAGCACGGGAGGGGCGTCCAGCCCGGCACTCCCGGCTGGTGGCCGAACGGTTGCAGGAGACCACCGGGCTGCGCGTCGAACTGTTCGACGAGCGGTTCTCGACGGTTGAGGCGGAACGTTCCATGCTGGCACAGGACGCGTCACGGCGTGAGCGGCGGTCCGCCGTCGATCGGGTCGCGGCTACCCTCATCCTCCAGGCGTTCCTCGATCGGGAACGCTCGAGCGGTCCCCCCGGAGGTGCGCGCTGATGGCGCTCAGCGGAGCTGCCAAGGGGGTGCTGATCGCCCTGGCCGTCCTGATCGCGCTCGTCGGGGCCGGACTGGGCTTCGCCGCGTGGTCCCTCGGAGGCGAGCCGGGCGAGGGCGAACCGCTGACGTTCACCGTCGAGAAGGGCCGGAGCGCCTCGGCGGTCGCGTCGGAGCTCGAGGACGAGGGCGTCGTGCGCTCGTCGCTGGCGTTCCGTCTGAAGGCCCGCAGCCGCGGGCTGGACCGCAACCTGGCCGCCGGCACCTACGAGCTCGAGACGGGGATGTCGGTCGACGAGGCGATCGATGCGTTCCTCGCGGGCCCGAAGGCGCCGGACGCGATCCGGTTCACGATCCCCGAGGGGCTGACCGTCGAGGAGATCCTCGCCCGGCTGGCCGACAACACCCCGCACAGCGTCGAGGACTACCGCGCCGTCCTCGCCGCGCGGGATCTCGAACTGCCGGGCTGGGTCCCGGCCCTCGACAGCTTCCCCGGCGGGGTCGACGAGCCGTACGAGGGGCTGTTCTTCCCGGAGACCTACGAGGTCAAGAAGGAGGCCGATGCCCGCACGATCCTGCAGATCATGGCGGACCACATGGCCGGCGTGATCGACGAGGTGGGGACCGACGAGGCCGTCGCGGCCGCATCACAGATCGGGCTCGACCGCTACGAGACCCTGATCCTGGCCAGCCTCGTCGAGGAGGAGGCCCAGGTCGCCGACGAACGAGCCGTCATCGCGGGCGTGATCGTCAACCGGTTGGCGGCCGACCGCGCCCTCGAGGTCGACGCCTCCAACCTGTACGCGGCGGGGTTCAAGGGTCGCGCCACCTCCGGTGTGCGCAACGTCGAGGGCCCGTACAACCTCTACGACAACGCCGGCCTGCCGCCGACGCCGATTTCCGCGCCCGGACGGGCCGCGATCGCGGCCGCGTTCGAACCCGCGGACACCGACTTCCTCTACTACGTCAAGAAGAACGAGGAGGGAGAGCACGCGTTCGCGGAGACGTTCGAGGACCATCAGCGCAACGTCGCGCGGTTCCGCGAGATGCAGGAGCGCGAGAGGCAGGAGAAGGCCACCGAGTCGCCGGCCCCGTCGACCGGTTCGTGACGGACCGGATCACCGCACACACGCGGCTCGTCGGGCTGCTCGGCTGGCCGGTGCGGCACTCGCTGTCTCCCGTACTGCACAACGCGGCGTTCCGAGAGGTCGACCTCGACCTCGTGTACCTCGCCCTGCCCACACCACCCGACCGGCTCGAGGCGGTGGTCGGGTCCCTCGGGGCGATGGAGGTGCCCGGCGCGAACGTCACGGTGCCGCACAAGGAGTCCGTGACCGACCTGTGCGACCGTCTGACCGACGAGGCGAGGATCGTCGGAGCCGTGAACACGCTGCTGTGGGATGCCGACGGTCTGGTGGGGGACAACACCGACGCCCTGGGGCTCGGGCACGTGCTGCGCGACGATCTGGGGATCGACGGGCGGATCACCGCGGTCGTGCTCGGCACCGGTGGAGCGGCACGGGCCTGCGCGGTCGCGCTGGGGCGGGTGGGCGCCGGCGTGACGTTCGTGGGGCGCCGTCCGGACGCGGCGCGAGCGCTGGCCGGGGTCGCGGCCGACCAGGGTGCGACCGGGACCGCGGGCGTGGATCTGGACGACACGGGCACGGTGTCCCAGGCCGTCTCCCGAGCGGAGCTCGTCGTGAACGCGACCCCGTTGGGGCTCGAGCACGAGGACCTGCCGGCCCCCTTCATGTCGTTGCACGAGGGGCAGATCGCCTACGACCTCGTCTACCGCCCCCCGGAGACGCCGTTCCTCGTCGCCGCGAGGCGGTCCGGAGCCGAGGCGCACCACGGGCTCGGCATGCTGGTGGCCCAGGCTGCCGAGAGCTTCCGCCGGTGGACCGGCCACGACGCCCCGATCGCCACCATGTCGGCCGCCGGTCTGGCGGCGCTCGTGGGGCGGGATCGCGCCCGGGACCGCTCCGGAGACTGATCTGTCCCGTCGTACCGCACGCGGCGGGCAGCACCACTACGCTCGTCGTGTACGGACGTCCTGCGGGGGCTGGACATTCAAGTCAACCGGCCGAACTGCCGACCTTCACCCCGCGGGCCCGGTTCGCGCCCGTGGGTCGCGCTGGTCGCGGTTCCGGGCCGGACGGTGAGTCCGAACGGTGCCCGAACGCGTCACGCAGAGGGAGAACGGACATGGCCGACTCGAAGGCACAGCGGCTCGCAACCGCACTCGACGAGTTCATCCACAGCTCGCCGGACGTCGAGGCCGCTGCGGTGGTCTCGTTCGACGGCCTGCCGATGGCCAGCGCCCTGCCTCCCGAGATGGAGGAGGACCGCGTCGGCGCGATGAGCGCCGCACTGCTGTCTCTGGGTGAACAGGCCGCGCTGGGACTGGGGCGCGGGCAGCTCAACCAGGTCTTCGTGGAGGGCGAGCAGGGTTTCGTCTTCCTCATGTCCGCCAAGGACCAGGCGGTGCTGGCCGCGATCGCCCGTCGCACGGCGAAGATCGGCTTCATGCTGTTCGAGATGCGTCGCGCGGCCGCACGGATCGGTGAGGTGCTGGGCGAGGGCCACGACGACGAGGACCGCTATGCGGAGGTCGTCGAGGCGACGCCGGCCGAGGCCTCCAGCGAGGTCTCGGGGCCGGACGCCGGCGCCGGGTCGCCGGCCAGCGCGACCGAAGCCGCGTACCAGTGATGCGACGACGATCACGGCGGGAGGGCTGAACGATGCTCGAGGGGACGCTCGACACGTTCACGCTGCCCGACATCTTCCAGCTCCTGGCGTTCACGAAGAAGACCGGCCGCCTGCACCTCGACCAGGATCACGCGGCGGGGCGTGTCTGGTTCAAGGACGGCGAGGTCTTCTACGCCGTCGCGAGTTCGGGGCGTCTGATGCTCGGCAAGCGGCTCGTCGGGGCCGGTCTCGTCAGCACCGACCAGGTCAAGGAGGCCCTCCAGACGCAGCAGGACCGCCAGGGCATGCGTCTGGGGCGGATCCTGCTCGAGATGGGCGCCGTCGACGAGGAGACCCTCAAGACCTTCGTCCGTGAGCAGATCCAGGACTCGATCTTCGACCTGATGCGGTGGTCGGAGGGCAACTTCCGCTTCGAGCACCCGATCGAGACCGACGAGTCGATCGGGCTGTCGGTGTCGACCGAGAACCTGATCATGGAGGGCTCGCGTCGCCTGGAGGAGTGGGACTCGGTGCGCAAGAAGGTCCCTGGGCGCGACGCGGTCGTGGACATGGCGCCGGCGCCCGGCGAGTCCGGGGTCGAGGTCAACCTCAAGCCCGAGGAGTGGCGTCTGCTCGCGCTGGTGGACGGCAAGCGCACCGTCGGTGATCTCGTCGATCTGTCGGGCCAGGGCGAGTTCATGACCTGCAAGCTGCTGTACGGCATGGTCGGCGCCGGCCTGTTGGAGGTCCGCGACCCGGATGTGCACGGCCCCACGTCGATCTCCGCGCTGCTCCAGCAGCAGGAGTTGCTCCGTCAGCTCGAGGAGGAGGACGAGGCGATCACGGAGCCGCTCGGTCCGCAGGAGGAGTCACCCGAGATCGTCGGTGCGGAGGCGGTCGAGGCGGATCCAGGCATCGACGTCCCGGGCATCGACGTCCCGGGCATCGACATCCCGGACGACGACGTGTTCGAGACGGCCATCGAGCAGGCCGGAGACGTCGCCGAGGAGGCGCAAGAGCCGGCACAGGAGCCTTCAGAGGAGCCGGCACAGGAGCCTTCAGAGGAGCCGGAACCCGAGGCGGAACCCGAGCCCGAAGCCGATCAGGAGGAGCCGGTGGGCGCGGACGAGTCCGAGGCCGAGCCGTCCAAGCACGAGCAGGCGCAACGGACACCGGACAAGCGGATCAAGACCGACCCGTCGGTCGATCCTGAGCTCCTCGATCGGTTGATCGAGGGTGTGAAGGGTCTGTAGTGGTGCGAAGAGGTCGCATGCGCGGGGGATCCGGACGGACGGTGAAGATCGTCGTCGCGGGTCCGTTCGCGGCGGGGAAGACGACGATGATCCGCACGATCAGCGAGATCACCGTCCTGTCGACCGAACGCGAGATCAGCGACCACACCAAGAAGCTCAAGGCCGAGACGACCGTGGCGATGGACTTCGGTCGGATCACCGTCGGCGGGGATCTGGCGCTGTACCTGTTCGGCACCCCCGGCCAGGAGCGCTTCGACTTCATGTGGGAGATCCTGTCCGAGGGCATGCTCGGCTACGTGCTGATCGTGGACATGGATCGCGACGACTCGCTCGAGGAGGCTCAGCGGATCCTGGGCTTCTTCAAGAACGTGGCCGACACGCCCTACGTCATCGCGGCGAACAAGATCGACGGCGGGGTGCAGGACGGTCTCGGCGACCGGCTGCGCGAGCGCCTCGGTGTTCCCGACCACATCCGCGTCGTGCCCTGTGATGCTCGCAACCGCGAGAGCGTCAAGAACGTGCTGCTGAACCTGCTGCTGGTCGTCCGGGAGTCAATCACCCACGAGCGGGAACTCGTCGGGGAGGCCGGATGATGCGTCAGCTCGGCGAGGTGCTGTTGGACGAGGGTCTCATCACCGATGAGGACCTCGAACAGGCGCAGGAGGAGCAACGGCGGCTCGGCAAGTCGCTGGGGCGCATCCTCATCGACAAGGACCTCGTCAGCGAGCGCGATCTGGTCAGCGCCCTGTCGAGCCAGATCGGGATGAAGTTCGTCGATCTCGCGGAGGTCGACATCGACCCGTCCGCGGCGGCGACGATCAGCGACACGATCGCCAGGCGCTACAACGCGCTGCCGATCCGCTTCGAGGACGACAAGCTCGTCGTCGCGATGAGCGACCCGGCCAACGTGTTCGCCATCGACGACATCCGCACGATCACCGGGTTGGACGTCAAGCCCGTCGTCTCGACCCGGGCCGACATCGGTGACGCGATCAAGCGCTTCCACCGGATGACCGACGACTTCGACGACGTCATCTCCGACATCCCGGGCGAGGCGGAAGAGGAGGAACAGGACCTCTCCAAGGTCCGGCAGGTCGTCGAGGACGCCCCGATCGTCAAGTTCGTCAACCTGCTGATCACCCAGGCGGTGAACGACCGGGCTTCGGACATCCACATCGAGCCGGGGGAGCGCGAGCTGCGCGTCCGCTACCGCGTCGACGGCGTGCTGCACGAGGTCATGCGCAGCCCCCGGTCGATCCAGTCGGGGGTGATCTCGCGGCTGAAGATCATGGCGGAGATGGACATCGCCGAGCGGCGGATCCCGCAGGACGGGCGCATCGGACTGGTCATCGGCGGCAAGCCGATCGACCTGCGTGTCTCGACCCTGCCGACCGTGTTCGGCGAGAAGGTCGTGATGCGGATCCTGGACAAGTCCTCGGTGCTCCTGGAGCTCAAGGATCTCGGGTTCCTGCAGCACAACTACGACCAGTACGAGGAGTCGTTCCGCAAGCCCTACGGGATGATCCTGTGCACGGGTCCGACCGGGTCCGGGAAGTCGACGACCCTGTACGCGACGCTGAACATCCTGAACCGGCCGGAGGTCAACATCGTCACGACCGAGGACCCGGTCGAGTACCGCCTCAACGGCATCAACCAGGTCCAGGTCAATCCGAAGGCCGGCCTGACGTTCGCGTCCGCGTTGCGCTCGATCCTGCGTCAGGACCCCGACATCGTCCTCGTCGGTGAGATGCGTGACCGGGAGACCGCCCAGATCGGCGTGGAGGCGGCGCTGACCGGCCACCTCGTGCTGTCGACCCTGCACACCAACGACGCCCCGAGCGCCGTCGTGCGGCTGACCGAGATGGGGATCGAGCCGTTCCTGGTCGGGTCCGCCGCGGACTGCGTGCTGGCCCAGCGGCTCGCCCGTCGGCTGTGCGGCAAGTGCAAGGAGCCCTACCAGCCCAACGAGGCCACCCTGGTCGAGGCGGGCTTCGACGAGTCCGTCATCGACGCATCGCCGGAGGTGTTCCGCGCCGTCGGCTGCACGGCCTGCGGCAACACGGGGTACCGGGGGCGCCTCGCCCTGCACGAGGTCATGCCGGTGGGCGAGGACATCGAGCGCCTCACCGTCGAGCGGGCGTCCTCCGAGGAGATCAAGCGCATGGCCGTGAAGAAGGGCATGACGACGCTGCGCAAGGACGGGCTCGCGAAGGTGCTGCAGGGGGACACGACGATCGAGGAGATCGGTCGCGTCGTCATCTGACCGGCGTTCGACGACGCTCCGTGGTCACGTCGGGTCATCTGGCCACGCTTCGTTGCCGGCTCACGGGCTACTAGTGCGTTCTGGCCACCGAGGTTGACACCGGTGTGTCATGACTACCGTGAGCAGCGCTGCGCATACTCGTCGTGATGTCGCTGCCGCGCACAGGAGAACCGTCTGTGAGGACCGCCACCGTGTCCCAACCGATGACCAGGATCCGTGGCCTGCTCGCCGCGGTGACCGCCGCTCTGCTGGTGGCGGCGATGACGCCGGGTTCGACCTGGACCGCCTCCAGCGCCGGGGCTGCCACAGAGAACATCGGGGGCGGTGCCGCGGTCGTCGTGGACCGGGCCGTGGACGCGGCAGCGCGGTCGGCTGGGGCGGTGGAGGTGATCGTCCGCGCCTACCCGGAGCGGGTCCGCGAAGCTCACCACGCCGTGACCCGGGCGGGTGGAGAGGTGCTGCGTCCGCTCCCGATCGTCGATGGGTTCTCGGCCCGACTGACGACTGGCGCGATCGAGCAGCTCCGGCGTTCCGGCAGCGATCTGATCCGCGTCATCACCCTCGACGGCCAGGTGCGTTTCAACCACGACGCACCCGAGGGTGAGGCGTACAACGACTCCTCCTTCGTCGAGACGATCGGGGCGCATCGGCTCCACCGCAAGGGCGTCGACGGTGCCGGTGTCGGCATCGCCATCATCGACACGGGGGTGTCTGAGGTCGCCGACCTGCGGAGTCGCATCGTCGGAGGCGTCGACGTGACCGCCGACGGGGACGGGGTCGACCGCTACGGCCACGGCACATTCGTCGCCGGGGTCGCAGCCGGCTCGGGGGTGTCGTCGGACGGGGAGCACGCGGGCGTCGCACCCGGGGCGCACATCGTCCCGGTCAAGATCGCGAGCGCCAACGGTGCGGCCGATGTCTCCCACGTCCTCGCCGCGATCCAGTGGGTCGTCAGCTTCAAGGACGACTACGACATCGAGATCCTGAACATGTCGTTCGGGACGGACTCCACCCAGTCGTACACGCTGGATCCGCTGAACTACGCCGTCGAAAAGGCGTGGGACGAGGGCATCGTCGTGGTGGTAGCTGCCGCGAACGACGGGCCGGAGGCCGGGACCGTCTTCAAGCCGGCCGACGACCCGATGGTCATCACCGTCGGGGCCACCGACTCCAACGGCACGGTCAAACGGGGCGACGACATCGTCGCGGACTTCTCTTCACGTGGGCCCACCCGTGCGGACGGGCTCGAGAAGCCGGATCTGGTCGCGCCCGGTGCGCACACGATCGGTCTGCGTTCGCCCGGCTCGACGATCGACAGCTCGTACCCGCAAGCACGCGTCGGAGACCACTACTTCCGCGGATCCGGGACATCGTTCGCGACCGCCGTGACCTCGGGTGCGGTGGCGCTGCTCAAGCAGCTGTACCCGGGCTGGACCCCGGACGACGTCAAGGGCGCCCTGTTCAAGCTCGCCGCCGACGGTCCGGTCGGCGATCCGAACGTGGACGGCAAGGGCGCGCTGGACGTGCGCTGGGCCGACCAGATCGACAACACCGGTCTGAGCCAGGCGGGGATCACCCGCAGCACCGGCTCCGGGACGATGGACGCATCCCGCGGCAACCTCGTGATAGAGATCGAGAAGGACCCGGTTGCCGGGCTCCTGGACGTCCTCGACGGTGACTACACGGCTCAGGACCAGCTGTTCGACTTCCTCGAGTACACCACCACCGACTGGAGCGCTGCCAACTGGTACGAGAGCCAGTGGACGGCGGCGAACTGGTACGCGGCGAACTGGTACGCGGCCAACTGGTACGCGGCGAACTGGTACGCGGCCAACTGGTACTGAGAAGGGCACCATGGGAGGCATGAGATCTCCTGGAAGTCGCCGCATGGCCCCGTTCGTCTCTGCCATGTGCGGGACCGGCGTTGCCGCCGCCGGGGTGGTCTTGCTCGTCGGTCCGCGCGGTCCTCTCGATCTGCCGAGCGTTGCTGCGCTCTTCGCTGCGATGGTGGTGAGCATCTCGGTGCCGCTGAGGCTGCAGCGACGAGGAGAAACGGCCGGGTTCACGCTCGAGGAAGCCGTGTTCGTCGCTGCCCTGTTCGTGCTCCCCTGGGGCACCGTGCCTGCCCTGACAGCGTCGGCGGCCTTGGTCGGACACGGACTGCGACGTACGGATCCGATCAAGGTCGTGTTCAACGTCGGCCAGGTGGCGTTGTGGTCCGCGGTTGCCACAGCGGTTTTCGCTCTGATCGGCCCGGGAGAGGCTGTTCTCTCCCCCCGGTCGTTGCTCGCGGTGGTGGCGGCGACCGCGGTGGTCAACCTCACCAACGTCGGCGCCCTGGCGGAGTTGTTCCGTCGACTGCACGGGCGTGCCCGACTGGACACCTTCCGGGACCTGGCTCGACTTCACGTGGTCATGTGGCTCGGGAACACGTCGTTCGGTCTTCTCCTCGCGTTCGTGTTCGAAGAGGACCCGTTCGCCGCGGTCCTCGCATCGACCCTCATGATCGGCCTCTACCTCGGCTACCGGGGGTACGCGGGTGTGCTCGAAGAACAGGAGCGGAACGAGCGGCTCCACGACGTCACGCAGACGCTCGCATCCGCGACCGGGTCGCGGGATGCACTCGGTCGCTTCCTCCGTCAACTGGCCAAGCTCTTCAGCGGGGAACGTGCCGAGCTGGTCGTGGTCCTCCGGGATTCTGCGCGTTACCTCGGGGTCGGCGCCGCCGGGGAGCTCGAGGACCGGACGGGCCACGACCCGCCCCGGATACTCGATGAAGCGCTGCACGGTGGGCGCGCGGTGCTGCACCGCGAGGTGGACGTGGAGGAGAACCACCGGGACGCGCTCGCGGCCCCCTTGATCTTCGAGGGGAAGACGATCGGGGCGGTCGCGGTGTACGACCGCCACGGACTCGAGCCCTGGGCCGCGAACGACGTGAAGCTCCTGGCCAGTCTCGCGAACGAAGCGGCCGTCGCGGTCAAGAACGTGGAACTCGTCGCGGATCTCTCGGAGGAGAGCCGCAAGCTCGGCAACATCGTCAGCGCCGCGTCGGACGGCATCGCTCTCGTGGACGAACACGGCCGGGTGGTCACGTGGAACCCGGCGTTCGAACGCATGACCGGACTGCGGTCGCACGAGGTGATCGGCCGTCCGTGGGGCGACGCCCTCGTGGTCGAGGACGAACGGTCCCGCGATGAGCTGGTGACGGTGATGCGAACTGTCATGGCTGGGCGGTCGGTCGACCTCCCCGTGGACCTCCACGTCGCGCGCTCGTCCGATGACCACCGTTGGCTGCGGTGCACCTTCGCCTCGGTCGATCCGGACGACGGCGGGGGTGACGAAGCGACCGGCGTGGTGCTCATCGCCAGGGATGTCACCCGCGAGCGGGAGGCGGAGGAACTCAAGACCGACTTCCTCGCCACGGTCTCCCACGAGCTGCGCACCCCCCTCACCCCACTCAAAGGCTTCCTGGCGACGGCCGAGAGCCGCTGGGACGAACTCGACCGCGAACAGCTGCGCGAGATGATCAGCGCGATGCGGCGACAGGTGGACCGACTCGAGGCGCTCATCGCTGACCTGCTGACCGTGTCCGAGTTCGACCGCGGTTCGACGCCGATGAGCACGTCGGAGATCGACCTGACCAGGACCGTCGAGGACGCGATCGGGATGCTGCCGGTAGCTGCGGCGGGCCGCGTCGAGATCGACGGCGACCCGTCGGTCCGTGCGGTAGGTGATCAACGGGCGGTGCAACGGGTCATCCGTGCGCTGACGGACAACGCGCTCAAGCACACGAACGGCTTGGTCACCGTCACCGTCGCCCGTCGTGAACGAGAGGCGACGGTCTCGGTCTCCGACGAAGGGCCGGGCATCGGGGAGTGGGATCGCGATCGGATCTTCGAGCGCTTCGGCCGTCTGGGTGACCACCTGACACGGAACCAGGGCCCGGGTCTCGGCCTCGCGATCGCCAAGCGCTTGGCGGAACGGCTGGGCGGGCGGCTCGAGCTCGAATCCGAGGTGGAGACCGGATCGACCTTCGTCCTCATCCTGCCGACGGTCGCGAGCGTGGAGATGAGCGCCCGCTGACACGAGAGCGCCCCTCCGCGTCAATCGTGACTAGTCATCATTGGTCGGGTGGATTTGACACCTGGGGGCTAGGTGCGACGCACCGTGGTTGGTCGACACTTGTAGTGGTCGTTCCCCATCTGCCCTGGAGGTACGCGTTGCGCTCAAGCGTCCTGGTCCACGAAGTTCACCGGTCTGGCTTGCTGGCGCTCGTCGCCGCGACCGTCATGACCCTCATCGCTCTCACGTTGGCGCCGGTCAGTGTGTCCGCCGCCACGCTGGGTCTGGAGACCGCGGTCTCCATCGATCCACGGGTCGGGAGCATCGCCGCAGAGACGGGACAGGTCGATGTCATCGTCCGCGTGCTCCCCGGAGCCGAGGTCGATGCTGGCGAGCTGATCACCTCCTCAGGAGGGACGGTCGATCGCTACCTGCCGGTCGCTGACTCGTTGTCCGCGACCCTGACCCCTGAGGTCCTCGAGGCACTCGAGAACCGCCCGGATCTCGTGGTGGGTGTCACCCTCGACGGTCCCGTCCGCGTGCTCCACGACGCGACCGACGGCGACTACTACTCGGACTCGACGTTCGAGTACACGGTCGGAGCTGACGAGTTGCACGGGAGCGGCGTGGATGGTTCGGGCGTCGGCGTCGCGATGATCGACACCGGCGTGAACGAGGTGGCGGACCTCGAGGGTCGCGTCGTGCAGGGGATAGACCTCTCCGGCGAGGACGACGGTGTCGATCGGTTCGGACACGGGACGTTCGTCGCTGGGGTCATCGCCGGTGACGGTGCCTCGTCGAGCGGGATCTACGACGGTGTGGCACCGGGTGCCCACCTGGTCTCGATCAAGATCGCGGGGGAGGACGGTTCCAGTGACGTTTCCGAACTGCTCGCCGCCCTGCAGTGGGTGGTGAGCTTCAAGGACGCGTACGACATCGAGGTCCTGAACCTCGCGATCGGAACCGACTCCACGCAGTCCTGGACGATCGATCCGGTGAACTACGCCGTTCAGCGCGCGTGGGATGCGGGGATCGTCGTCGTGGTCGCGGCAGGCAACGTCGGCCCGGACAGCGGCACGATCCTCAAGCCGGCGGACGACCCCTACGTCATCACGGCTGGCGCCTCCGACGGGATGAGCACGATCTCGCGGGGCGACGACGTCGTTCCGGACTTCTCGTCCCGAGGACCGACGGCGGACGGGATCGCGAAACCCGACCTCGTCGCTCCTGGTTCGCACCTGATCGGCCTGCGCGCGCCCGGATCGACGGTCGACGAGTTGGCTCCGTACGCCCGTGTCGGCGAGCACTACTTCCGCGGCTCGGGGACCTCCTTCTCTGCCGGGGTCGTCTCGGGCGCGGCAGCCCTGCTGAAGCAGGCCCACTCGGACTGGACGCCTGATCAGGTCAAGGGGGCGCTCCTCGGCACGGCAGCCACCGGTCCGGTCGAGGATCCGCACGTCGACGGGCACGGCGCCCTCGATGTCGCCGCTGCTGCAGCGCTCACCGAACCCGCGCTCGCCAACCAGGATCTCGCGTCGAGCACGGGGGACGGCGGCATGAAAGCCTCCCGCGGAAGCTTCGTCGTCGAGGTCGTCCACTCCAACGGGGTCGAGGAACTGCTCGACGGCACCAAGAGCAAGGCAGCAACTGGCAAGTCGTTCGATCAGACGCAGTTCCTCGGGACGAACTGGCAGGGGACGAACTGGCAGGACAGCCAGTGGGCCGGTACGAACTGGCAGGGGACGAACTGGCAGGGGACGAACTGGCAGGGCACCAACTGGCAGGGCACCAACTGGCAGGGGACGAACTGGCAGGGCACCAACTGGCAGTGAGCTGACGAGCCGAGGGCGATGAGGGGATGGACGGTGGAGGCAGGTTGAGGACCTACGTTCCCGCCGTGTCCCTTGCTGGGACCGTTGCCGTCGCCGCGTTCGCCGTGGTACGGCCTGCGTGGCCGATCGACTGGTTCCTCGCGACGGTCCTCGTCCTCGCGATGGCCGTCAGCCTGCACACGAACATCCGCTACCAACGCCGGGGTGGCGTACAGGGCCTGCACGTGAACGACGGCATCATGGTGGCCCTCCTCTTCACCGTTCCGGCGGGCGCGGTCCCGGTTCTGAGTGCGCTCGCCGCCATCCTGGGCAACGCGGCGCGAACCAAGGACGCACGCAAGGTGGTGTTCAACGCCGGCGCACAGGGGCTCGCGACGCTGGCTGCGACGATCGCGTTCCACGCCCTCTGGAGTGGGCAGAGCGTGCTCGAGATGCAGGCGTTGTTGGCGGTCGTTGCGAGCTTGATCGTCTACAACCTCTTCGACATCGCGTTGTACGGGCAACTGTTCCATCTGCTCGAGGGGCGCCCGTACCGCGAGCTGCTGGCCGAGTCCATACCGCTGTACACCGCGTCATGGACCGGCAACCTGCTCGGCGGTCTCCTCCTCGCGTTCATCGTGACCACCAACCGCACCGCGACGCTGTTCGCGTTCGTGCTCGTCGTCGGCATGCACCTCGGTTACCGCGGGTACGCCATGGCGATCGAGGAACGGAGCCGCAACCAGAACTACCACTCGGTGACCCGCATCCTCACCGAGGCCGTGACCTCCGAGTACTCGATCGAACGGTTCCTCGCAGCCATGGAGGAGCTCTTCGGTGCGGCCGGGATCGAGCTCGTGACGGTGGTCGAGGACGGACCGACGCTGTACCGGTACGCGGACGGCACGTTGCAGACCTCGCACCGGATGCCGGAGTCCGGGGAGGCTCTCTCGGAGGCGCTCCGACGGGGAGGGCCCGTGCAGTACCACGTCGGGTCCGAGGGCGAACCGCAACCCGACGCTCGCACCGCGGACCACCAGGTCATGGCGGCGCCCCTGACCTACCGCGGTCTGACGATCGGAGCGCTCGCGGTGCACGGGCGGCGCGGGCTCGAGACGCAGGAGGATCAGGAACTGCAGGTCCTCGCGTCGATCGCGAACGACGCGGCGATCGCTCTGCAGAACGTGCAGCTGTTCCGCTCGGTCGAGCACGAGCGGTCCCTGCTGGCAGAGGAGTCACAGAAGCTGCAGGACATCCTCGATGCGGCGTCCGACGGGATCGCCATGGTCGACGCGGATGGGCGGATCGTGGCCTGGAACCCGGCCATGGCGGCTCTCACAGGGACGGAACGCCGAGACGCCCTCAGCCACCCCTGGTTCATGGCGTTGCGGTTCCGTGATCCGAGCGGGGAGGAGCTGGCGGTGGACGGCGGCGGACCGTTGCAGACCGTCCTGGAAGGCGGCGCCCTCTCCGAACCGCTGGACCTGCAGGTGCTCCGGAGGGACGGGGAGTGGCGGTGGGTGCGGTGCACCTTCTCCCCGGTCCGCCGCGACGACGACGGGAACGTCGGGGTGGTGCTCGTCGCCCGTGACGTCACCCGGGAGCGTGAGACCGAGGAGATGAAGACGGACTTCATCGCCACGGTCTCGCACGAGCTGCGGACCCCCTTGACGCCGCTGAAGGGGTTCCTGGTGACGTTGCTCGAGGGGCGGGATCGCATCGACCCCGACGATCTCGAGACGTTCCACCGGTCGATGCTGCGGCAGGTGGAACGTCTCGAGACGCTCGTCGCCGACCTGCTCGTCGTCGCGGACCTCGACGGTGGTGCGATCAGGCTGCGCGCGGCGGTGAACCCCGTCCACGAGATCGTGGAAGCCGCCGTGGCTCTCGAGCGACCGCTGGTCGATCCCGACCGCGTGCAGATCGTCGCCTCCGAAGACCTGCAGGTCGTCGGGGACCGGGGCGCGATCCAGCGGATCGTCCAGGCGTTGCTGAGCAACGGGGTCAAGCACACCAACGGGACCGTGCAGGTACGGATACACGGTGACGACCGACGGGCCCACATCGAGGTCGAGGACGAGGGGCCCGGGATCGCACCGGCCGATCAGGACCGCATCTTCCAGCGCTTCACCCGGCTCGGTCACCACTTGACGCGGGCGACCCAGGGCTCGGGGCTGGGTCTGTCGATCGCGCGCAGTCTGGCGGAACGTCTCGGTGGGGACCTGACGGTCAGTTCCGATCCCGGCCGGGGGGCGGTGTTCACGCTCTCCCTGCCGTTGGCGGGCCCGCGGACGGTCGCCGACCTCGGGAGACGTTCGGAGGCGGGATGACGGCACCACCGAAGACGGGGACGTACCATCGCCCCGTTCACGAGCCGCAGCGGGAGCACATGGCTGACGAGAAGGCTTCGATCACCGAGCTCGACGGCTCGACCTACCCCACGGGCTGGATCGCCCCGAGACTGCGCCCCTCGCCCTCGATCGAGTCGATCGAACGTCGCCGAACGCAACTCTGGCTCGTCGCGGGTCTCCTGCTGCTGGCGTTCTCTACGACCATCATCCTGTTGTTCCTCGGTGAGAACCCGACGGACCTGCTGCCCGAGGCCCCGGCGTTGCGCTGGAGCTTCCTCGGGCTCTCGCTCGCGTTCATCCTGTACGTGATCGATCAGGAGCGACGGCTCCGACGGCTGACCGGGGCGCTGATCGACGAGCGGGTCCTGACCTCGTCTCTCCAGGCACGGATTGCGGACCTCGCCACGCTGACGAAGGTCGGCAGGGTCGTGAACTCGGTCCTGACGCTCGAGGAGGTCCTCGAGGTCATCGTGACGTCGGCGTTCGAGCTGACGGGTGCCAACAACGGTTCGGTGATGCTGCGGGAGGGCGACGATCTCCGTGTCGCCGCCAGTGCCGGTGCGACACCGGCACCGCTGGGAACGACGCTGCCCTTCGGGTCGGGCGTCGCCGGGTGGGTGGCGGAGCGCGGCAGGCCCCTGATGATCAACGGGCGGCTGGGCAGCGATCAGTTCCCCGGATCCCGACACTCCGAGCGTGCGGGCTCGTCGCTCGTCGCCCCGATGTTGGCCGCGGGTGAGCTGCTGGGCGTGCTCGCCGTCGAACGGCCTGCCGAGGCGGAGGCGTTCACCGAGACCCAACTGCGCTCGGTCGCCCTGTTCGCCGAGCACGCGGCGACCGCGGTGTCCAACGCGTACCGGTACGGCGCGGAGCGCAACACCGTCGAGGAGCTCGCCGACGTCCTCGAGCGGCGTTCCGAGTTCGTGGCCACGATGGTCCACGAGCTCAAGACTCCCCTGACGGTGATCATCGGCTTCGCGTCCGTCCTCGAGACCAAATGGGACCGCCTCGATCAGGTGCGGAAGATCGACGCGATCAGCACGATCCGATCGCAGTCGGACCGGCTCCGGTCGATGGTCGACGAGGTGCTGCGGACCGCCAGCGCCGAGGCCGGCGCCGAACCGCGCCGCGAGGATGTCGATGTCGGCGGCTTGCTGACGCAGCTGATCGAGACCACGGCGACCCTGGCTCAGGAGCGCGACGGCCAGGACCGACTGATCCGGCTGGCCGGCGCCGATGGTGACACGATGGTCCTCGGCGATCCGGACGCCCTGTACCGCGTGTTCGAGAACCTCCTCGAGAACGCGGTCAAGTACTCGCCTCCGGGCACCCCGGTCGAGGTCCGCCTCGAACGTCGCGACGACGAGGTCCGGGTCGACATCACCGACCGCGGAGCGGGTATCCCCGAGGACGAGCTGCCGACGATCTTCGAGCGGTTCCGCCAGTCCGGCCACACGGTCAGCGGCGGGGTCGGACTCGGCCTGTACATCGTGCGCGTCCTCGTGCGGTCACACGGGGGCGACGTCTCCGTCCGGTCCACCCTCGGGGAGGGAACGACGTTCACGGTCACCCTGCCCGTCCGCCTGGAGACCGATGATGCCGACGACGTGGGCTCCGCGACCCCGGCCGAACTGCAGCGGGGCGGCTGAACGGGGTGCTGACCCGATAGCCTCGCCGGCTCCCCGACGTCCCGGATCACCACGTGCCATTCCTCGACGTGCTCGACCTCCGCGGGGATCGTTCCGACCCTGCGACGAGGCTCCCGCGCCCCGCGGTGGATCTCGCCGGCATCCAGGACGACGTCCGGTCGATCCTGGCCGCGGTCCGTGACCGGGGCGACGACGCCGTCCGCGAGCTGACCGACCGTTTCGACGGGGTCGAGATCGACCCGATCGAGGTCCCGCGGTCGATGCTGGAGCGCTCGCTCGAAACGCTGGATCCGCCGCTGCGCGCAGCGATCGGGGAGGCTGCGGCGCGGGTGCGGTGGTTCCACGAACACGCTCGACCCGCCGACTGGACCGAGACCCGCGGCGGGGTCCGCGCGGGTCAGCGCTTCCGTCCCCTGGCACGGGTCGGCGCCTACGTCCCCGGAGGGCTCGCGGCATACCCGTCCAGCGTGATCATGGCGGCGGTGCCGGCACGGGTTGCCGGCGTCGACGAGATCGTCCTGTGCACCCCACCGACCGGCGAGGGAGGTTGGCCGGACCGCACGATCCTCGCGGCGGCGGCGCTCCTGGGCGTCGACCGTGTGATGCGGGTCGGCGGAGCGCAGGCGATCGCCGCGATGGCCTACGGCACCAGCAGCGTCCCGCGGTGCGACAAGATCGTCGGTCCGGGCAACCGGTGGGTCGCCGCCGCGAAGCTCCTGGTGCAGGCCGACGGGACCTGTGGTGTCGAGGGGTTCGCCGGTCCGACCGAGATCGCGATCATCGCGGACGGCCAGGCCGATCCGGTCCTGCTCGCCGCCGACCTGGTCGCCCAGGCGGAGCACGACGAGCTCGCGACCTGCATGCTTGTCACGCCGGACGCCGCTCTGGTCGAGGAGGTCGAGGCGGCGCTCGCCGACGAGGTCCCGGCGGCGCGCCACCAGGACCGGATCCGGGCGGCGCTGGCGGGGCAGGGAACGGTCGTGCTCGTCGACGACATCGACCAGGCCGTCCGCGTGGTCGACGCGTTCGCTCCCGAGCACCTCGAGATCCAGACGGCATCGCCACGTGAGGTGGCAGAGCGGGTCCGTTTCGCCGGCGCCGTCTTCGTGGGGGCATCCACGCCGGTGTCCCTCGGCGACTACGCGGCCGGTCCGAACCACACCTTGCCCACCGCCCGAACGGCGAGGTTCCGGGGCGGCCTCAGCACCGCGGACTTCCTGGTCACGGTGAACGTGGTCGAGTACGGGGAGGACGAGCTGGCGGGACTCGCCCCGACCGTGCGACGTCTGGCCGAGGCGGAGGACCTGCCCGCCCACGCTCGGGCGGTCGCCGCTCGTACCGGGGACGAGGACCAGGGGGGCGACGAGGAGGGCGGCGACGGCGGCGGTGGCCGGCGCGGTGGGGAGCGGTCATGACCGAACGGATCCCGGTCCGTCCCGACCTGGCGGACGTCGAGCCGTACGGCGCACCCCAGCTCGACGTTCCGGTGCGTCTCAACACGAACGAGACCGCGCACCCGCCACCGGCCTCGTTCACGGAACAGGTCGCCGAACGGATCCAGGACCTGGGCCTGCACCGCTACCCGGACCGTGACGCTCGCGAGTTGCGTGCGCGTCTCGCCGCGTTGCTGGACGCCGATCCGGCCGGCGTCTGGGCGGCGAACGGATCGAACGAGATCCTCCAGCAGCTACTCCAGGCGTACGGCGGACCGCAACGGCGGCTCCTGCTGTTCCGCCCGGGTTACTCGATGTACCCGTTGCTGGCCGCCGTCACGCGCACGCCGCACGTGGAGCACGATCTCGACGACGACCTGCGGTTGGCCCCGGCGGCTGCCGCGGATGCGGTCGATGCGCACGATCCCGACATCATCCTGATCGCCCACCCGAACAACCCCACCGGCATCCCCGTTCCGCACGCGGCGATCCGGGCCCTGCACGACCGGTCACGTGCCCTGGTCGTCGTGGACGAGGCCTACGTCGAGTTCGGAGCCGACAGCGTCCGACCGCTGCTGGATGCGCTCCCGCGGCTGGTGGTCAGCCGCACCTTCTCGAAGGCCTACCGGCTCGCCGGGCTGCGGTTGGGGTACCTGGTGGCCCGGCCGTGGGTGATCGACGACCTCCTGCGGGTCCGACTCCCCTACCACCTGGACGCGATCAAACAGGCGGCGGCGCTCGTCGCACTCGACCTCGGCCCCACCATGCTCGACCACATCCCCGAGGTGACCACCGAACGGCAACGGGTCGCCGAACGCCTGCAGGGGTCGCCTGCCGTCGCCGTGTACCCGTCGGAGGCGAACTTCATCCTGTTCCGCACGGACGACCCCTCGCTGTTCGAGCGCCTGCTGGATCGCGGTGTGCTGGTCCGGGACTTCTCCGACGAACCCCGTCTCGAGGGATGTCTGCGGGTCACGATCGGCGCCCCGGCCGAGAACGACGCCTTCCTGGAGGCGATCGAGGACATCGTCGCCTCCTGACCGGCGGCGTGACCCGGGTTCGGGGGAGCGTCGGGCCTGCGGGTACGGTTGTCGGCTGCGAGCGCATCTCAGGTCCCACCCGCACGACGAGCCAGGAGCACCCCGTTGTCCGAACCCCGCCGCGCCACGGTCACGCGCGAGACCGGCGAGACGCGTGTCCACGTCGAGGTCGGCCTCGACGGCACCGGGACCACGGACGTCGGGACCGGGATCCCGTTCTTCGACCACATGCTCGACCAGCTGGGCCGTCACGGGAGGCTGGACCTGTCCGTGTCGGCCGACGGCGACCTGGAGGTCGACGCCCACCACACCGTCGAGGACGTCGGCATCGCGCTCGGACAGGCGCTGGCCGAGGCGTGGGGCGACCGCGCCGGCATCGAGCGGTTCGGGAACGCGACCGTCCCGGTCGACGAGGTGCTGGTCCGGTCCGCGCTCGACCTGTCGGGCCGCCCGTACCTCGTCTACGAGGTCGAGACACCGGTCGAGCTGATCGGGACCTACGAGACGACGCTGACCCGCCACTTCCTCGAGGCGCTCACCGCGAACGCGCGGCTCAGCCTGCAGGTGCACCTGCTGGAGGGCGGCAACAGCCACCACGTCCACGAGGCCGTGTTCAAGTCGCTGGCCACCGCGCTGCGGCGAGCCCTCGTGGTCACCGGTACGGAGGTGCGCTCCACGAAGGGTGTGCTGCAGTGACGGTGACCGTCGCGCTGCTGGACTACGGCGCAGGCAACCTGCGTTCGGCCAGCCGAGGGCTCGAACGCGCAGGAGCCGAGGTCGCGGTCACGGACGATGCCGCCGAGGCGGACCGGGCCGATGCCCTGGTCGTTCCGGGCGTGGGCCACTTCGGCGCCTGCCTCGATCGGCTCCAGGCCTGCGGTCTGGCCGACCTCGTCGTCGAACGCGCCGGGGCCGGCGGTCATGTGCTCGGGATCTGCGTCGGACTGCAGCTCCTGTACGAGCACAGCGAGGAGGGCGACCGTGACGGGCTCGGCGTCCTGCCGGGACAGGTGGTCCGCCTCCCCGACGCGGTCCGTGTCCCGCACATGGGGTGGAACGTCATCCGGGCGACCGAGGACGGGGCCGACGACCCACTGCTCGCCGGGATCGAGGGGGAGCGCGCCTACTTCGTCCACTCGTACCACGCCGCCCCGACCGACCCCTCGCACGTGGTGGCGACCTGCCGCTACCCGGATCCGATCCCGGCGGTCGTCCGGGTCGGGTCGACCGTGGGCACCCAGTTCCACCCCGAGAAGTCCGGCGACGTCGGGGCGCGCCTGCTGGCCAACTGGATCGCGACGATCCGCTCGCCGGTGGCGGCCTGAACCGTGACCCTGACGCTGTACCCGGCGGTGGACATCAAGGACGGCAAGGCGGTCCGCCTCACCCAGGGTCGGGCCGACGCCGAGACCGTCTACGACACCGACCCGGTCGGAGCCGCGCGACGCTGGGCGGACGAGGGCGCCGAGTGGCTGCACGTGGTGGACCTCGACGCGGCGTTCACCGGGGAGCCGCGCAACCGCCACCTGATCGCCGACATCGTCGACGCGACGGGGCTGCCCGTCCAGGCATCGGGCGGGGTCCGCACGGTCGACGACATCGCGGCGTCGCTCGACTTCGGTGCGCAGCGTGTCGTGGTCGGCACGATGGCGCTGCGGGAGCCGAGCTTCGTCGAGACCTGCGTCGGACGGTTCCACGACGCGGTGGCGGTCGGGCTCGACGCCCGCGGGCACACGCTGCAGGCGCGTGGGTGGACCGAGGAGGCCGGTGACCTGTTCGAGCGGCTGGACACGTTCACCCGGATGGGGGTGCAGCGGTTCGTCTACACCGACGTCGAACGCGACGGGATGCTGCAGGGCCCGAACGTCGACCGGCTGGTCGAGGTCGCCGACGCGACCAGCGCGAACGTGACCGCGTCCGGCGGCGTCGCGACGCTCGCGGACGTCCGCGCGCTGGCCTCCTGTCATCCGCGTGTGGATGCGGCGATCATCGGCAAGGCGCTGTACGCCGGACGGTTCAGCCTCCCGGATGCGCTCGAGGCGGCCGAGGCCGGCGCGGCATGACCGGGGACGACGAGCTGGCGGTCCGGGTGATCCCGTGTCTCGACGTCACCGAGGGGCGGGTCGTGAAGGGCATCCGGTTCGTCGAGCTGCGCGATGCGGGCGATCCGGTGGAGCTGGCCCGCACCTACGACGCCGAAGGGGCCGACGAGCTCGTCTTCCTGGACATCACGGCCTCCTCGGACGGCCGTGAGACGATGGTCGACGTGGTGCGCCGGACGGCAGCGCAGGTGTTCATCCCCCTCACGGTCGGTGGTGGGGTGCGCCGCGTTGAGGACGTGCGACGGATGCTCCGTGCGGGGGCCGACAAGGTTGCGGTCAACACCGCGGCGGTGCAGCGCCCCGAGGTGCTGTCCGAGATGGCCGACGCCGTGGGCAGCCAGTGCGTGGTGGCAGCGATCGACGCGCGTCGGGCAGAGGACGGCACGACGTGGGAGGTGCACATCCACGGTGGCCGCACGCCGACCGGGCGCGACGCCGTGGACTGGGCCGCCGAGTGCGAACAGCGGGGCGCCGGCGAGATCCTGCTCACCTCGATGGATCGCGACGGCACGAAGGACGGCTTCGACGTCGAACTGCTGGACGCGGTGACCTCGAGGGTGAACGTCCCCGTCATCGCCAGCGGCGGTGCCGGCGATCCCACGCACCTCGTCGAGGCCGTGACGGAGGGCGGGGCCGCGGCCGTCCTGGCGGCGTCGATCTTCCACTTCGGTGAGCTGCGGATCGACGAGGTCAAGCAGGCGATGGCGGCGGCTGGGCTCCCGGTCCGGCTGCCGTGAAGGCGGTCTCCACGGCGTCCTCCGGGGAGTCGACCACCGTGACCCCCGGACCGGGATCGTCGGCATCGTCGGCGTCGTAGGGGGTGAGCGTCCACGAACGCAGCGCGACGACGGCGCGCCCGAGCTTCAGGGCGAACGCGATCTCCGACAGCGTCCCGTGGGCGCCGCCGATCGCGATCACGGCGTCGCTGGCTCGCACGACGAGGACGTTGCGCACCTCGCCCAGACCGGTCGGGATGGCGACGTCGACCCAGCGGTTGGCCTCGTCCCGGTCGCCGCCCGGCAGGATCCCGATCGTGGTCCCGCCGGCGCCCTTGGCGCCCCGACACGCCCCGGCCATGACACCGGTCAGCCCACCGCAGACCACGATGCCACCGCGCTCGGCGATCCCGCGCCCCACCTGCTCGGCGAGTCCCTCGGCCTCCGGTGTCGCCTCCCTGGCACCGATGACCGCGACGTGGAGCCGGTCCCGCATCGCTGGTCCTCCCGTCGGGGCGACGTCGCGCGCGTTCGGCTGGGCTGTAGTCTGCGCGGCCGCTGCCGCACCTTAGGAGCACCGGTGCCGTTGACCGACGCCGACATCGAACGGTTGAGCTTCGACGACCGGGGACTGATCCCCGCGGTCGTCCAGCAGCACGACACGGGTGAGGTCCTGATGGTGGCCTGGATGAGCGCCGATTCGCTGCGGCTCACCTTCGAGCGGGGCGAGACGGTGTTCTGGTCGCGGTCACGTCAGGAGATCTGGCACAAGGGCGCCACCTCCGGCAACACCCAGCGCGTCGAGCGGATCCTGTTCGACTGCGACGGCGACACGCTCCTGGTGCAGGTCGACGCGGGCGACGGACCGGCGTGCCACACGGGTGAGCGGACCTGCTTCCACCGTGAGCTCGGCACGATAGACCCGTCGTGACCGGAGCACAGCCCGGGCTCGAGCGGTTCGAGGAGCTCGCCACCGACCACGGTGTCGTGCCGGTGTGGCGGGAGGTGCTCGCCGATCTCGAGACCCCGCTGTCGGTGTACGCGAAGCTGTCCGGACGCGGTCCGAGCTTCCTGCTGGAATCTGCCGAGCACGGGGAGCGCTGGGGCCGGTACTCGTTCGTGGGCCTCGACCCGTTCCTGATCCTGCGGGGCAAGGACGGCGCGGTGTCCTGGGACGGCGACCCACCGGAGGGCGCGACCCGGGCGGATGGTCCCCTGGAGGCGTTGGCGAAGGCGACGGACGCCCTGTCAGGTCCGGTCCTGGACGGGCTCCCGCCGCTGCACAGCGGCGCGGTCGGCTACATCGGCTGGGACGCCGTCCGGGAGATCGAGGACGTCCCCGCCACCGGGGAGGACGACCTCGAGGTCGACGACGTGGTCATGCTCTTCCCCCGGCACATCGTCGCGTTCGATCACCTCCGGCAGGTCCTGACCGTCGTGACCAACGTGGTGGTCGGCGACGATCCCGCGTCCCAGTACCCCGGTGCGGTCGCGGCGACGGACGAGCTGATCGACCGGCTCGAGGAAGCCTCGCCCCGCCGCCCCGTGGGGCCCCCGCAGGCGCAGGCGGTCCGGGACGTGCCGTCGAACGTCCCGCCGGGCCGCTACGAGGGGATGGTGGAGACCGCTCTCGAGCACATCGGCGCCGGTGACGTCTTCCAGGTAGTGCCGAGCCAGCGGTTCGGACTCGAGACCGACGCGACACCGTTCGACGTCTACCGGATGCTGCGGGTCATCAACCCCTCGCCGTACCTGTTCCTGTTCGATCTCGGCGACCTGCACATCGTCGGATCCTCGCCGGAGGCGCTGGTGAGGGTCCAGGGGCGGCAGGTCGAGACGTGGCCCATCGCCGGCACCCGCCCCCGTGGGCGGACCGAGGACGAGGACGCCCGCTACGAACGCGAGCTCCTGGCCAGCGAGAAGGAGCGTGCCGAACACGTCATGCTCGTCGACCTCGGCCGCAACGACCTCGGTCGGGTGTGCGAGACCGGCAGCGTCGAGGTCGACGACCTCATGGTGGTGGAGCGCTACAGCCACGTCATGCACCTGGTCAGCCGCGTCACCGGTGTCGCACGGGGGGACGTCGGGCCGGTAGACGTCCTGCGGGCCGTGTTCCCGGCGGGGACCGTGTCGGGCGCCCCGAAGATCCGGGCGATGGAGCTGATCGACGGGATGGAGCCGACCCGGCGGGGGATCTACGGCGGGGCGATCGGGTACGTGGATCTGTCCGGGAACGTCGACACGTGCATCGCGCTGCGGACCCTGGTGATGAAGGACGGGGTGGCATACGCGCAGGCCGGCGCCGGGATCGTCGCGGACAGCGACCCGGCGGCCGAGGAGGAGGAGACCCGCGACAAGGCGCTGGCGCTCCTCGCGGCCGTGCGCGCGGCGGAGTCGCTGGACGGCAGGTAGGCGCCGGCGCGTACCATGACCGGTCGATGACCTACCTCGACGAGCTCCTCGACGACGCCCGTGCGCGGGTGGCTGACGCCCGCGCGTCGGTGACGGACGGCGAGATGCGGCGACGCGCCGAGGATCGTCCCGCGCCGCCCTCGTTCTACGCGGCGCTCACGGGACCGGGCGTCGCCGTCATCGCGGAGATCAAGCGGGCCTCGCCGTCGCGCGGGCCCCTCGCCCCGGACCTCGACGCGACCGCGCAGGCAGGTGCCTACCGCGACGGCGGTGCTGCGGCGGTGTCCGTCCTCACCGAACCCGAACGCTTCGGCGGGAGCCTCGACGATCTGACGGCGGTCTCGGAGCTGGGCATCCCGACCCTCCGCAAGGACTTCATCCTCGATCCCTACCAGGTCTGGGAGGCGCGCGCAGCCGGGGCGTCCGCGGTCCTGCTGATCGTGGCGGCTCTGGAGGACGACCGGATGGCAGAGCTCCTGGCGACCGCGGCCGAGGCCGGGCTGGACGCACTGGTCGAGGTGCACGACGCGCACGAGGCCGAACGCGCCACCGCGGCCGACGTCGGGATCGTCGGGGTCAACGCGCGGGACCTGCGGACGTTCGAGGTCGACCACGGTGCCTTCGCGCGCGTCGCGCCGGAGCTGCCCGAGGGCACGGTCACCGTCGCCGAATCCGGCATCCGTGGCCCGGACGACGTGGCCGCCGCGATGCGCGCGGGTGCCGACGCCGTCCTGGTGGGGGAGTCCCTCGTCACCGCCGACGACCCCCGCACGGCGGTGGCGATGCTGGTCTCGGCCGGGTCGGCGCCCCTGACCGCGACGGAGTACCGATGACCGACGCCGGCACAGAGACGGGCACAGAGACGGGCACAGAGACGGGGTACTTCGGCCGCTTCGGCGGCCGGTTCGTCCCCGAGGCGCTCACCGGTGCGCTGGACGAGCTGACCGCTGCCTGGGCTGCGGCCGGGGAGGATCCGACCTTCCGTGCCGAGCTCGACCACCTGCGCCGCCACTACGGCGGGCGGCCCACCCCGCTCTACCACGCGCAGCGTCTGTCGGAGGCGGTCGGCGTCGACGTCCACCTCAAACGGGAGGACCTGGCGCACACCGGCAGCCACAAGCTGAACAACGTCCTCGGGCAGGCCCTGCTCGCGCGGCGGATGGGCAAGCAGCGGATCATCGCCGAGACCGGCGCCGGTCAGCACGGCGTGGCCACCGCGACCGCGGCCGCGCTGTTCGGGCAGGACTGCGTCGTGTACATGGGGGAGGAGGACTGCCGGCGCCAGCGCCTGAACGTCGTCCGGATGCGGCTGCTCGGCGCCGAGGTCGTCCCCGTCACCGCGGGGACCCGCACGCTCAAGGACGCGATCAACGAGGCGATGCGGGACTGGGTCACGAACGTCGAGACCACCCACTACCTGATCGGGTCGGTCGTCGGTCCGCACCCGTTCCCCGAGATGATCCGGGACCTGCAGCGGGTGATCGGCGACGAGGCCAAGGAACAGTTCGAGGAGCAGGTCGGCGGTCTGCCGGACGCGGTGATCGCCTGTGTGGGCGGAGGCTCCAACGCGATCGGCTCGTTCCACGCGTTCGTCCCGGACGTCGAGGTGGATCTGATCGGGGTGGAAGCAGCCGGCGAGGGCGTCGGCAGCGGTCGGTCCGCGGCGACGCTGACCGAGGGCCGCGAGGCCGTGCTGCACGGGGCCCGGTCGTGGGCGCTCGTGGACAGCGACGGTCAGGTGCTGCCCGCCCACAGCGTGTCGGCCGGCCTCGACTACCCGGGGGTCGGTCCGGAGCACGCGTGGCTGAAGGACTCGGGTCGGGCCACCTACGTGCCGGCTGACGACGAGCAGGCCCTGCGGGGGTTCCGGGTCGTGTCGGAGCTCGAGGGGATCCTGCCCGCGCTCGAGCCGTCCCATGCGGTCGGCTGGCTGCTGGATCACGGCCGGGACCACCTCGGGGGGGATGCGAAGGTCGTCCTCACGATGTCCGGTCGGGGTGACAAGGACGTGGACGAGGTCGCGCGTCTGCTCGGCGTCGAGGCGGACGGGGCGTCGTGACCTCGGTCCGGGCCACGATCCGACAGGTCAACGCCGAGGGGCGGTCGGCCCTGATCTGCTACCTCCCGGCCGGGTACCCGGATCTGGAGACGTCGACGCGGTGCCTGGTGGCCGCCGCCGAGGCCGGGGCGGACGTGCTCGAGATCGGGTTCCCGTTCAGCGACCCGATCATGGACGGTCCGATCATCCAGACCGCGACCCAGCACGCCCTCGACGCCGGGTACCGGGTGGACGACTTCCTGGAGGTGGCCGGCCACGTCACGAACGAGGCGGGAACGCCGGCGCTGGTCATGACCTACTACACGATCCCGGACACGCGGGGGCTCACCCGTTTCGCGGAGGACGCGGCCGGGGCGGGCCTCTCGGGCGCCATCCTGCCGGACCTGCCGGCGGACGAGGCCGGGCCGTGGTGCGAGGCGGCGTCCGCTGCCGGGCTCGAGACCGTGTTCCTCGCCTCGTCGGTCAGCACCGCCGCGCGCCTCGAGCGCATCGCCGGTGCCTCGAGCGGCTTCGTGTACGCCGTGGGCCTGCTCGGCGTGACCGGGGTCAAGAACGTCGAGGCGTCGACCGCGGAACTCGTCTCGCGCATCCGCGATCGGGCGGACGTGCCGGTCTGCGTCGGGGTCGGCGTGAAGACCCCGGAACAGGCACAGGACGTCGCCGGGTACGCCGACGGGGTGATCGTCGGGTCGGCGATCGTCCAGGCGGTCGGTGACGGGCCCGCGAAGGAGGCTCCGGCACGCGTCAGGAGGCTCGTCCGCGGTCTGCGGGACGGCATCGACGCCGCCGTTCAGTCGGCGGACGGGGCGTCGTAGGTACGGACCTCGAGACCCTCCAGGGGGGCGGCCACGTCCGCGAAGGACGAGGGGTAGGTGACCGTGTCCGGATCGCCGTCCGAGATCAACCGGCGCCCCGGCTCCTCGTCCAGCCAGTCGATCCACTTGCGGAACTCCGGGACGTACGCCTGCACCCGCTGGACCTCCATCGGGTCGTACTCCACGTGATGCGGCGACCGGGTGGGCATGAACCCGACGAGGAACACGATGTCGTGCTCGTAGCGGAACCCGTTCGCCTCCCCGCGTACCGCCAGCTCCCGGTTCTGCGGCCAGATGCCCTGGGTCAGGGTCATCGCCCGAACCCGGTGGTCCGGACCGACCACGTCCGCGAGCTCCGCCTCGGCCCGGGCGAGGTTCGCCTGGACCTCCTCGTCGGTCATCTCCGACAGGTCGTCGTGGTTGTAGGTGTGGTTCGCGAGGTCGAACCCGTGCTCCACGAGGTAGCGCAGCTTGTGCTCGATCACCTCGCGGTCGGTGTCCCGGAAGGGGACCGGCCAGTAGAACGAGAACACGGCCCGTGCGCGCCAGTCGGGGTGGTCGCGCGCCATCTGCTCCAGGATCCCGACCGCGGAGTCCGGATGCGGCGTGGAGCCGTCCTCCGCGAAGTGGAAGTGCTGGCGGTAGGAGTCGTCGAACGTCAGCAGCACCGGCGACGTGCCGGCCGGGATGTCGAAACGGCCGGTGGCGAACTCCTCGACCGAGATCGGCCGGTAGCCGCGGTCGTACAGCTCCCGCAGTTGCGCCTCGAACGTCGACAGGGCGTTGTCCCAGCGGCTGTCCTCGGTGCCGATGTCGTGCCACTCCATGACCAGGACGCGGCCGATCTCGTTGACCCGGAGCTCGGCGAGCTCCGCGTCGGTCAGTGCGGGTCCGACAGATCCGCCGTCGGGAGATGGTGTTGCCTCGACCGTCGTCGTCGTGGCGGCCGGGGAGGGCGACACCCCGCTCTGCGGCCCCGGGGACGACGTCGCGGTGGTGTCCGGGGTGGCCGGGTCGCCGTCCGGGGTGGCGGTGGAGGTGCGCCCGCAGGCCCCGGCCGTCAGCGCCAGCAGGACCGCCACCAGCGCGGCGATCGGGGAGCGGTCGGTGGGGGTCACGGTGTCTCCGTGGGCGTGTCGGGAGCGGCGTCCCCGGACTCATCGGCGGGGACGGGTGGCGGTGCGGCCTTCGATGTCTCGGTCGGCCCGAGCGCCGCCCGGCTGTAGCGGTTGTGCGCGTTCCACAGCAGCCACGACTCGATGCCGTTCTCGTACGTCGCACGTATCTGGTCGCTCACGCGCCCCGGGTGGTGTGGGACGGTCAGGGAGAAGTCCTCGAGCCACGGGCGGACCTGGGCCCGGTAGCCGTCGACCCGCGCCTGGGCCTCACGCATCGCGTTGACGACCACCGCGTACGGGTTCGCCTCGGGGTTGCTGAGCCCGTAGTTCCCCGGGTAGTAGTGCGACGGGTAGACCATCGGCGAGACGTAGTCCACCTCGCTGATCACGTCCTCGAAGAGCTGTCCGGTGCCGTCACCGTCGCCCGAGCCCTCCGCCTTGTAGGTCGTCAACCCGAAGATGTCGGCGCTGATCCGCACCCCTTCGGCGTGCAGCTCCTCACGGGCGTGGGCGAGGAAGTCGCGGATCCGTCCGGGATCGACGCCCTTCCCGTCGTCGTAGACGGCCGAGGTGGTGTTGCCGTCGGTCGGGAAGCGGACGTAGTCGAACTGGACCTCGAGGAACCCCAGATCGGCGGCTTCGCGACCCAGGTCCACGAGGTAGTCCCAGGCCTCCGGCTTGTTGGCGTCGAGCCAGGCCATGCCCTTGCGGTCCCGCCAGATCCCACCGCCGGCATCCTTGATCGCGAGCTCGGGCTCGGCCGGGGCGGCGATCGGGTCCTTGAAACAGACGATGCGGGCGATCGGGTAGCCGCCGGCGTCCCGGAGCTCCCGGATGCGCCGCTTGGCCGCGGACCGGCGGAAGGCGGTGTGGCTGTCGGCACCGGTCTCACGGGCGACCGCCACGTTCGAGTCGCGCCAGGCGACCCGGCCGTCGTCGTCCTTGACGTCGATCACGATCGCGTTGATCTCCGTGGTCCGCACCAGGTCCATGAGTTCGTTCCAACGCTGGCCGGCGAAGGTCCACATCGTCGAGTAGACGCCACGGACGATGGGCCACTCCGCCGGGAAGGCGCGGATCTCCCGCCGGGCGTCGTGCAGCATCTCGAGCGCGTGGTCGGGCCCGCTGGCGGAGGGGAGGGTCGCGGTGCCGCCGGCGTCGCTCGCGCTGGGGGAGGGCGACGCCCCAGACCCGTTGGCGGCGGTGCCGCCCCCCGTCTCCTGCCCGTCGTCGTCGGGGGGACCGCCCCGTTCGGTGGGGTCGGCGGCGACGGTCGACGCCGCCTGACCGGTCTGCCGGAGCACCAGGGCCCCTGCCGTGAGCCCCAGGATGACGAGCGGGATGACGATCCAGACGACGGTCCGCGGAGGGAGTCGGCGTCCCGATCCGTCGCTCATGTGTCCGACCCCCGGCGGCCTCGCGTTCCCCGTGCCCCTCCTGGATCGCCGCGCCAGAGGGGGCCGGAAGGTACCACCCGACGTCGGACGAACCGGACATCCCGCCCGGACATCCCGTGCGAGGACCTGCTGGGGAGCGCACCCTGGGTACGGTCCTGGCCGGACGGAGGGAGACGTCACGTGGAGATCGGACGTGCGGACATCGATCGCGTGGCCGCGTGGATCGACGAGGCGCGGCCGACGGACGGGCGGGGAGGCGTCACCGTCCTCACCGGGGCGGGGGTGTCGACGGACTCGGGGATCCCGGATTTCCGCGGCCCGGACGGCCTGTGGACCCGCAACCCGGAGGCCGAGCGGCTGGCCACCCTCGACGTCTACCTGAGCGACCCCGAGGCGCGCCGCCGGTCGTGGCGGTGGCGGGCGCAGCACCCGGCGTGGGATGCCGAGCCGAACGCGGCGCACCGCGCGTTGGTCGACCTCGAACGGGTGGGACGCCTGCGTGCGGTGGTGACCCAGAACGTGGACGGACTCCACCAGGAGGCGGGGAACGACCCGCAGCGGGTCGTCGAGGTGCACGGGTCGATGCGGGAGGTCGAGTGCGTCTCGTGTGACCACCGCGGGCCCATGAGCGAGGCGCTGTCACGTGTCGAGCGCGGCGAGGACGATCCGGACTGCCCGTCGTGCGGCAGCATCATGAAAGCTGCCACGATCTACTTCGGTCAGGCGCTCGACCCTGCCGACATCGGTCGCGCCCGGCAGGAGGCCGAGGATGCGGACGTCTTCGTCGCCGCGGGTACCTCCCTGCAGGTCTACCCGGTCGCACACCTACCGGGTGTCGCGGCCCAGCACGGTGCCAAGGTCGTCATCGTGAACGCCGAGCCCACCCCCTGTGACGACATCGCCGACGCGGTGCTGCGGGGCGGGGTCTCCGAGATCCTCCCGGCTCTCGTGCCGGGCGGTGACCTCACGGCCTGAAGTCCTCCGGGATCGGGTCCGCCTCACGGATGCGGTCGGTCACCTCGTGGAAGTCATAGAGGCTGTGCTCGTTGTGGAAGACGTACGCGCGGTCCTCCAGCAGGTCCAGATCGGCATCGAAGTAGGTCTCGAAGATGGCTCGGAACGAGTTGACGGGCGTGATGTCCTCGTCGACCGGTGGGCGTTCGACCCCGGGCAGGTGGTAGGCGTTGAGGATCCGGAACTTCTCCAGGAGTTCGGCATCCGATGCCTCGGGCCAGACGAAGCGGTCCTCCTCGACCCGGTACCGGAGCGGGTGGGGTCCCTCGTCGGCCTGGATCACGACGATGGGGTCGTCCTCGTCGGGACCGTCCAGGAGCCGCTGCACGATCGTGGACATGCGCTCGTTCGTGTAGGCCACCTGTCCGAGGAAATTGTCGGTGTGTGACCGCTCGGCCTCCTCCTCGCGCGTGACCGTCCTGCCGTCGGCGTCGAACACGTACGGCTCGTGCGGGATGGTCAGGTGTGCGAAGACGAACCGCGGACGGACCGGATCCTCCGCGGCGAGCTGCTCCAGCTTCTCGAACTGGTACAGCGTCGAGTTGCGCTTCAGGCTCCGGGTGTCTCCATCGCCCTCACGGCCCAGGATCGCGCGGACGGCCGGGAGCGGTGTCGTGTGCACCAGGACCGTCGAGAACTCCGACGAGGTCCCGTACCGCAGGTTCACGTCGGCGATCGGTGAGGAGCCCGTGGCGTTCCACCACGTCCCGAGGTGGATGTAGCGGTACCCGCGATCCTTCAGGAAGCGCCCCACCGCGTGGTCGGAGAGCATCTCGTAGACGGGTTGCCAGCTGTTGCCGTCGATGTCGAACGGTCCGGACACCCGGTTGTGGTCGGCGAGGTGGTCGAGGTAACGCATGTTGAGGGACGCCGCGAGCGAGTGCGCGGTCTTCGGGTAGTTGGCGATGCTCCGGTCGGCCACCTCGAAACCCTGGTCCTCGAGGAAGCCGATGAACGCGTCGTTGTCCTGCCCGAACAGCTCCTCGAGGCTGTCCGCCCGCGGGTAGCGATCGAGGATGACGTAGAAGACGTCACGGTTCACCGGCGTGGCGGCGTGCACGCCCATGTCCGGGTCCGCGGCAGAGACCGGGCGGGTGTCGTCGGAGGACCCGACGATCCGCGGGACCAGTGGCAGGAAAGTCGTGACCAGCAGCACGGCCGTCACCAGGTTCACGGCGTTGGTGAGGTCGCCGAGGTGGTCGTCGACGACGATCGCCCCGGCCACCACACCCACGGCGAACAGCGACCAGAGGGTCAGCAGGATCCAGTGCTCGGCGATGACGCGGTTCACCACGTCCCAGACGTGCCCGTACGAGAGCATGAGGAACGCCAGTCCGGAGGCCACGACGGCGCCCCGCCGGTGGTCACGGAACGCCAGCGATGCGACGGCGAACAGCGCCGCGGTCGCGGCGACCGTCAAAACCAGTGGACCGACGACCGCTCCGAACGTGACCTCTCCGAGGTTCTGGGACCAGAGGAACAGCACCGGGAACGCGGCGACGAGCACGGGGTGGAACGCGTACCGTCTCGTCACGACGGTCACCGCGCCCGGTAGTGGTAGAGCACCCGCGACGAGTCGCGCAGCGCGCGGTGGGCGACGGGTTGCAGGTGCCGGCCGAACGCGGCCTCGAAGCCCTCCCGGTGGTAACCGTCGAACACGTCCTCGCGGGTCGACAGCAGTTGGGCGACCTTCGGATCGTCCTTGGGGACGAACTCGACGACGAGGTCCCTGCCCAGTTCGGCGAGGTGGGCGGCGACGCGGTCGAGCGGGACGTTGTTGCCGATCGCCAGGTGGTGGATGAGGGCCAGGGCCAGGACGGCGTCGACCGGTCCCCGCTCGGTGAGCGACCGCCGTTCGCGGTTCGCCCAGCCGATCGACGGGCTGGGGTTGGCCAGATCCAGGACCAGCGGCAGGACCGAGGTGGCACCGCGGTCCCGGACCGCGTGCCAGTGGCGCTCGACCGCGGCCTCGTCACCGTCGAAGGCCACCACCTCGGCGCCCCGGTCGGCCGCCAGCCGGCTGAAGCGTCCGGTGTTCGCGCCGAGGTCCCAGACCGTCGACGGCCGGATGTCGTCCAGGTACGCGGCGACGGCTTCCTCCTTGTCGGACATCGCCTCGTCGCTGTAGTGGCCGGCCTCGGTGTAGTAGTCCGACCAGGTCGTGCGCCCCGGCTCCCAGCGGAGCCTGTCCACCGCTCCGCGGAGGCTGTCGATCAGGCCACGAAGGGCCTGCACCGACATGGTGCCCTGCCGGGGACCCTGGTCGGCGCCGTCCTCATCGCCGTCGTGGCGGCGTTCGGCGCGTGCCTGCAGGTGGATGTGCGTGAGCAGGGAGGGGCGCAGACGGGTGCGGAAGGGCAGCAGCCGGCTGGCGAGGTCGACCGGGACGCCCTCGATGTCGGTGCGCTGGAGTCGGCCCAGGCGCACGTCGACGTGGACCATCAGCGCCAGCGGGGCCAGGAAGTGCCGGCAGAACTGCCGGTAGGCGATCCACGGCTGTCCCTCGGGGAGCCGCTCGAACGAGAGCGTGTCGATCAGGACCGGCTGGCCGCGGTGGAACTGGATGTTGTACGCCGAGGCGTCACGCAGCGACATCCCGTGAGCCATCGCGATCTCCTGGACCCGGAGGGTCGCGAGGGCGGCATCGCGCAGCTGACCGGGGCACCACTCGTACGGGTACGAGATCGTGGTGAGCTGCTCGGGGCGCAGGACACGGTGCGCGTCGGCCGGGGCGGGGGAGAGGTCGGTGGCGACCTCCTGGTGCGGGATCAGCAGGCCGGCACCGGTGAGGGCCTCGTACAGACCGGAGCTGTTCAGGAGGTCGTAGTCCTCGGCGAAGCTGCGGTCGACGTGCCGCAGGACGATCCCGTCGTGGACGAAGACGAACCCGGCCGGATCGCGGAACGAGCCGGCGTCCGAAGCGGCCTCCCGCCCCGTCGTCGGCGAGGTCACGGCGCCTCGTGCTCGGGCGTCTTGGCCTCTTCCCTCTCGGTTGCGGACCCGGTGAACATGTCCTTGAGACGCCGCCAGTAGGTCTTCAGGGTCAGTCCGGCGGCCATCGCGAAGGCGATCAGGGCCTGGAACACGAACGAGGTGGAGCCGGGGTCGACGTACGCGGAGGCCGTCGGGATGACCAGCGTCCAGGCGCCCAGCGCCAGGAACGCGGTCCACAGGATCCGTGAACGTGTACTCATCTGGGGCTCCATCCGGGACAGGGAGGTCGGGGCGACGGGGAGGTGAGTGTGACCTGCCCCATCGTAACGCAGACGAGACGACGTATCCTGATGCACGAGCCCCCCTGGCGGAGTAGGCAGACGCGAGGGTCTCAAAAATCCTTGCCCGAGAGGGCGTGTGGGTTCGAATCCCACGGGGGGCACACCGGTCTGGAAGGCTGAACGCTCGGCGTTTCGCCGCCCCGGGCGCGTGGGCTACCCTCGGCGCGGTGAGAACCGAGCAGATCCACGGTTCCGCGACCGCTACTCCCCGGGGGGCACGCTCACGGCTCGCTCACGCGACGCAGAGAAGGTCCGCGAGCGCCTGACCGACGTGCAGGACCGTCTACGGCGCTCGCGGGCGAACCTGCGCGTGCTGGAGGAGCAGGTCGCCTACCTGGGTGAGCTGGCCGACGAGGCCGAGACCCGCAAGCTGGTCTCCGGGACACCGCTGGCGGACCGCGAGTGGCAACGGGCCAGGACCGACCACGAGCGGCACGCCCGACTCCGTGACGAGACCCGCGAAGAGATCGACGAACTCGAACAGGAACGCGACCGGCTGCTCGATCGGCTGCTCGAGGTGGAAGGGACGAGGTGAGCGACGAGAACGAGGCCGAGGCGGGCTTCCAGCCCGACCGGTCTCCGGACGACGTCCGTCGGGCGCAGACCGGCGACGCCCGCCCCACGCGCGTCCTGATCGCCGAGGACGAGGCGCTGATCCGTCTCGATCTGAAGGAGATGCTCGAGGAGGAGGGCTTCGAGGTCGTCGCCGAGGTCGCCGACGGCGCGTCCGCGGTGCGTCTCACACGCGAGCTCAAGCCGGATCTGGCGATCCTCGACATCAAGATGCCCGTCATGGACGGGATCCAGGCGGCCGAGGAGATCGCCGGCGAGCGGTTGTCGGCGGTCCTGATCCTCACCGCGTTCAGCCAGCGGGACCTCGTCGAGAAGGCTCGCCGGGCCGGTGCCATGGCCTACCTGGTCAAGCCCTTCCAGAAGCACGACCTGCTCCCCGCGGTCGAGATCGCGGCGGGTCGGTTCCGGGAGATGTCCGGCCTGGAGGACCAGGTCGACGACCTCCAGGGCCGTCTCGAGGCCCGCAAGCTCGTCGAACGCGCCAAGGGGATCCTGCAGGACACGCAGGGCATGACCGAGGCCGAGGCCTTCCGCTGGATCCAGCAGCAGGCGATGCAGCGCCGCGAGACCATGAAGGCGATCGCGGAGCGCATCCTGGACGAGTTCGAGGAGGAGGGCACGGACGCCGAGGTCTGACCGCCGATCGTGTGGCTCCTACCGCGGTCGTAGACGTGGCGGGTCCACGCACCTAGCATGCTCACGATCCACCCCGACCTGGAGAAGCCCATGCGTTCCCTGGAGCAGTTCCGTTTGCTGGCCCTCGTGGCCGTCCTGGCGTTGGCCCTCGCCGCCTGCGGCGGTGACGGTGACGGTGGGGACGACGCGGCCACCCCCGGTGACGGCGATGCCGCTGCCGAGCTCGGCCTCGTCAAGGAGGGGGTGCTGACGGTCTGCACCGACGCTCCCTACCCGCCGATGGAGTTCGAGCAGGACGGCGAGTTCACCGGCTTCGACATCGAGCTGATGCGTGCCATCGCCCAGGAGATGGGCCTCGACGGCATCGAGGTGGTGAACAGCGGCTTCGAGCCGATCACCAGCGGCGCGGTGTTCGCGTCGGACCAGTGCGACGTCGCGGCCGCGTCGATCACGATCACGGAGCAACGTGAGGAGAGCGTCGACTTCACGGACCCGTACTTCCAGGCCGACCAGTCGCTGCTGGTGAAGTCGGACTCGGGCTTCCAGTCTCTCGAGGACCTGGCGGGCGAGCGCCTCGGCGTGCAGGCCGGCACGACCGGTGAGGCCTACGCCCAGGACAACAAGCCCGAGACCACCGAGATCGTCTCCTTCGACAACCCCGGCGACATCTTCACCGCGCTCGAAGCGGGCGACATCGCCGGTGTCCTGCAGGACATCGTCGTGAACCAGGGCCGCACCTTCGAGGACGACACCGTCGAGGTCGTGGAGACGTTCCGGACCGACGAGCAGTACGGTTTCGCGACCGCTGAGGAAGGCGGCGACGCCGTCCTCGAAGCGATCAACGAGGCGCTCGCGACCGTCCAGGGCGACGGGACCTATGACGACATCTACGACGACTTCTTCCCGGGGAGCAGCCCGGAGTAGCTCGTCCAGCAGGGAACGAGGGGAGGGGACCCGCGTAGGGTCCCCTCCGTCGTTCCTCCGACGGGAGGCACCACCGTGACACGACGGCAACGACAGCTCGCCATCCAGTCGGTCATGTACGCACTGTTCATCGCGGGCGTCGTCGTGATCGTCGTCGTCCCCGACTGGTCGCGTATCCAGCGCGGGTTCGCGAACCTCGAGGTCGCCCGCAGCATGTTCCCCGAGGTCGTCACGATCGCCGCGAAGAACACCGTCCTCTACACGGCCACGTCCTTCGTGTTCGGGCTGGTATTCGGTCTGATGCTCGCGCTGATGAAGCTGTCGAGCATCCGCCCGTACCGGTGGCTGGCGGCCACGTACATCGAGATCTTCCGTGCCCTGCCCGCCCTGGTGACGATCTTCCTCGTCGGTTTTGCCGTGCCGATCCTGTTCGAGGTCAACGTGCCCGGTGGCTTCCTCGGCAAGGTGACGCTCGGGCTCGGGATCGTGGCTGCCGCCTACATGGCCGAGACGATCCGTGCCGGGATCGAGGCGGTCCCGAAGGGGCAGATGGAGGCGGCACGGTCGCTGGGGATGAGCCACGGCCGGGCCATGGCGTCGATCATCATCCCGCAGGCGTTCCGGATCATCATCCCCCCGCTGACCAACGAGCTCGTGCTGCTGATCAAGGACACCTCGCTGGTGTTCGTGCTCGGGTTCACGCTCCAGAGCAAGGAGCTGTTCAAGTTCGGTCGTGACGTGATGTCCGAGCGGTTCAACGGGACCCCGTTGATCGTCATCGCGGTCATGTACCTCGTGATCACCCTGCCCATGACCAGGCTGGTGGCGCAGCTCGAGAAGCGAACGGCGCGGGCCCGATGACCGACCCGACGAGGTCAGCGACACGTGCCGACGAGCACGCGATCGACATCGTCGACCTCCACAAGTCGTTCGGTGATCTGGAGGTGCTCCGCGGGATCGACTTCTCCGTGGAGCACGGCGAGGTCGTCTGCATCATCGGTCCGTCCGGATCGGGGAAGTCGACGCTGTTGCGTTGTGTCAACCGGCTGGAGGAGCCCAACTCGGGACGGATCGTCGTCGAGGGGACCGACATCACCGATCCCGACGTGAACCTGAACGCGGTCCGGCGCAAGATCGGGTTCGTGTTCCAGGCGTTCAACCTGTTCCCCCACCTGACGGTCAGGGGGAACCTGACGATCGCGCAGCGCAAGGTGCTGAAGCGGTCCGAGGAGGAGGCCGAGGAGGTCGCGCGGCGGATGCTCTCGCGGGTCGATCTGTCCGAGAAGTTCGATGCCTACCCGAACCACCTGTCCGGCGGGCAGCAGCAGCGGGTCGCGATCGCGCGGGCCCTCTGCATGGACCCCGACATGATGCTGTTCGACGAGGTCACCAGCGCACTGGACCCGGAACTGGTGGGTGAGGTCCTGGAGGTCATGCGCAACCTCGCGGAGGAGGGCATGACCATGCTGGTCGTGACCCACGAGATGGGCTTCGCGCGGGCGGTCGCCGACCGGGTGGTCTTCATGGACGAGGGCGTGATCGTCGAGCAGGGCCCGCCGTCACAGGTGATCGTGGAGCCCGAGGAGGAGCGGACCCGCACGTTCCTGTCGATGGTCCTCGACCGCATGGCCTGACCCACCTGCGATCGTGAACGCCTGCGATCGTGAACGCCTGCGGCAACATATTGCCGTATCCGTTCACGATCCGGTGGGCGCGGCGGTGCGGGCGGCGGGCACCGCGACCGTGTCCGGCTCCCGGCGACGACGGAGGAGGTACCAGACGATGACGGCCAGACCGGCCGCCCGAACCAGCGCCAGTCCCTGGGCGACGCGCAGGAGCCAGACCGAGTCGTCATCACTCGGGGCGAAGGTGAGCCAGTTGGCGGCGTTGACCACGTCGACGAACAGGACGTGGCGCCAGGGCACGTGGGAGAACACCGCCAGCGGCAGCAGCCACAGGATGTACTGCGGCGAGAACACCTTGCTGATGAGGACGAACGCGATCGCCAGGAGCAGGGCCGCGTCGACCGGCGGGACATCGCCCACATCGACCCGGTACGCCACGTACAGGATCCCCCCGATCAGGGTCAGGCCCGCGAGCACGGCGCCCAACTCGTACAGGCTGCCGTCGAAGAGCGGACCGCCGATCCACCGCTGACCCAGGTCCTGGAACGCCCCGACGTGGCTGTCCACGTTGGCAGCCCGCTGGAGATGGAACGATATCGATCGCCACCAGTTGGAGGGATCGATCAGCAGGGCCGGCACCTGGAAGGCGACCCACGTCCCGGTGGCGACGCCGACGGCACGCATGTCGATCCGCCGGACCACGTCTCGCCATGTCGGGATCCCCTCCCAGCGGGGTGGTCGCCAGTCCCGTGACCAGGGACCGACCGCGACCAGGATCACCAGCACCGCCGGCCACCACTTGAAGACCGCCCCGACGGCGAACACCGCAGCGGCCAGGCGAGGGCGCCTCCACACGGCGGCGAGCACCCCCAGCACCACGATGCTCGCGGGCCACAGATCCCAGTTGTGGAACGCGAACACGAGCAACCCGGGGGCCAACACGAACCCGAGCAGCCGGGTCCGCGCCCGGTCCTGCCGATCGAGGATCCGGTCCGACGCCCACACGATCGCGGCGGCACTGAGCGCCAGGGTCGCGGCCGTCAGGAGGAAGTAGAGCCGGCGAGAGTCGCTCAGCAGAGCCAGCAGGTACGACCCGAAAGCGACCCCGGGCGGGTACTCGAACGTCCACTCGGGCACGAACAGGTTGTCGGGCGGTTCCGAGTAGGGGACGAAGTCCGCGTTCAGGCCCCGCAGGTGGTAGAGCTTGATGACGTCCGAGTAGCAGTACCCGGTTCGTTGCCAGAACGGGGCGTCGTCAACGCCGAGCGAGTGGTTGCTGAGGCACGGAAGGGTGGACAGCAGCGCCAGCCCGAGGACGATGACGAGCAGTGCCCACACGACCCACGCCCGTGTCCCCCGTTCGGACCGCACCGGTCAGAACGTCCCGACGTCGATGACGTGGGGGCTCGTCGACACGGAGCTCGTCGACACGGAGCGGACCTCCTGCGGTGGGTGTCAGGGGGGCAGCCTACGCTCTGGGGAGACGCGACCGTCACCCACCTCGGAGCCCCCGTGTCCTCACGGAGCGACACAGAAGAGAACACCAGCGACGACCAGCAGACGCTGTTGCTGCTGGACGGGCACAGCCTGGCCTACCGCGCCTTCTACGCGCTGCCGGACAGCCTCCGGACGCAGACCGGCCAGCTGACGAACGCGGTCTACGGGTTCACGAGCATGCTGATCAAGATGCTGGGCGACCGCTCGCCCGACGGCATCGTCGTGTGCTTCGACAAGGGCCGGGACGTGGTCCGGACGGAGCAGTACCCGGAGTACAAGGCCGGCCGCGCCGAGACCCCGGACGAGTTCCGCACGCAGCTCGACCTGATCCAAGAGGTCCTCGAGGTGCTGGAGGTCCCGGTGATCGAGGTGCCCGGTGTCGAGGCCGACGACGTGATCGCGACCCTCGCGGACCGTGCGGTCGACGAGGGGCACCGCGTCGAGATCGTCACCGGCGATCGCGATTCGATGCAGCTCGTCACCGACGACATCACGGTCCTCTACACACTCCGGGGCATCACCGAGACCGCCGACATGACCCCGGATGCCGTCGAGGAGCGCTACGGGATACGTCCAGAGCTGTACCCGGAGTACGCCGCGCTGCGCGGGGACAAATCCGACAACCTGCCCGGCGTTCCGGGCGTCGGCGAGAAGACGGCCGCGAAGCTCCTGAACGAGTACGGCAGCCTCGAAGGTGTCTACGAGCACATCGACGACGTCGGCGGCAAGGTCCTGCCCGAGAACCTCCGCGAGTGCAAGGACCAGGTGTTCCTGAACCGGAAGCTCATGCGCCTGCGTCGGGAGGTGGACGTCGCGGCGGATCTCGCGGACCTGCGCATGGGCGAGCCAGACGCCGGGGACGTGCACCGGCTGTTCGAGACCCTCGAGTTCAACACCCTCTGGGACCGGTTGCGCGACGAGGTGCTCGACGCCCAACAGCAGGCCGAGGCGTCCGGCTACGACCGGCAGCCACGGCAGCTCGGCGCCGGCGATCTCGTGGAGTGGCTGGAGGACCTCGAGGGCCCGCTCGCGGTCGTCCCGGTCGTGGAGGGACCGGTCCCCGACGTCCGCTGGGCGGCCCTCGGTCTGGCGGCACCGGACCGCGACCCGGTCGCCGGGTCTCTGGACGACCTGGCCCGCGAGGACCGTGAGGCCTTGGCGCGTGCCCTCGCGGACGTGGAGCTCGCCAAGGTGGTGCACGACGTGAAGGCACTGGATCACGCCACGCGGAGCCGGGACTGGGGGCTGGCCGGCGTCACGATCGACACGGAGCTCGCCGCCTACCTGGTCACCCCGGACCAGCGCAGCTACGACCTCGAGTCGCTCGCGCTGCAGCACCTCAACCGGACGCTCACCACCGAGGAGCCGGAGGACGGGGCGCAGCTGTCCCTCGACGTCGACGCGGCGGAGGGGCGACACGAGGAACGGGCGCTGC
>CAZHZQ010000004.1:0-32667 GCA_964537235.1 uncultured Actinomycetota bacterium
ACCGTGCGGACCCGTACGCTGGAAGGTTGGATGTCGGCGTCGCGCCGGATCGTCAACGTCACCGTCTGGCCCTCGCCGGGCGTCGACGGATCGGCTTCCACCGTGAAGGCATGGCATGCCGCATGTGCGATCCCCGCGACCGGTAGAACCATGGCTGCCGCGAGTGACAGGACGACGAACGACCTGGTGACCGTCCTGGTGACCCTCCGTGCGAGCCCCTTCGACGTGGACGCGTGCTCGATCATGATGATCCCTCTCCCCTCTCGGTGGGAGGATACGGAGAACCGCCGGGTCCGGTTCACCGGCTACGCCGGCAACAGCGTAGATCAGTCGGCCGTCCCTCGGCGAGAGAAGGTCCGACGGCTTCGGGCTGGTCCGCGTTCGCACGGGAGGTCCGCCGGATCACCTCGGCCAGACCGATCGCCGCTGCACCGGCGAGCGCCCCGCCCGCTCCGGTCGCGGGCAGCACCGGTCCGGCCTCTGCCTGACGGCGCGCGACCGTGAACAGCGAATCCCCATTGAGGTAGCGGGGGTTGTCGCCGACCCGAAGGTTGAAACCGGCCCGCGCGGGGATCGCGTTGCCGGGCATCCCGTGGCGATCCGCACGCATCCCGGTCAGCATCGCGACGTGGTTGGGGGTGGTCTCGGCGACCATCTCGGCCCGGGCGTCGGGCCAGTACGTCCCGCCGGCGGTCCGCACGAACCCCCGTCTGTCCATCAAGGTGCCTTCCCGACCATCGGCAGGTGAGGCGTCGCCCCTCCTCACGCAGGCCAGGAGGACCGTATCCAAGGACGACCGTGTCGCCGGAACGTTCCTTCCGATCTCTTCCCGAAGCGGTGGCCCTCGATGCTGCACACTGCAGCCCGAGAAGGCTCGAGGAGGGAGACCGCGGTGCAGGAGATCGAAGAACTCGGCGCGATCCTCGGGGTGTGGGCCCATCCGGACGACGAGACCTACCTGTCGGGCGGGATCATGGCCGCCGCCGTCGACCACGGGCAGCGTGTCGCCTGTGTGACCGCGACGGCAGGCGAGAGAGGGACCTCGGACCCGGAGCGGTGGCCGCCTGCGAAGCTGGCCGAGATCCGCAAGCGCGAGCTGGAGGAGGCCCTCCGTCTGCTGGGTGTCCGAGAGCACGCGTGGATGGGCCACCCCGACGGGGGCTGCGAGGAGGTCGCCCACCAGCAGGCCGTCGGGCAGCTGGGTGAGATCATCGCACGGTTCCGGCCCGACACGATCCTCACGTTCGGTCCCGACGGCATGACCGGCCATCCCGATCACATCACGGTGGGGCGGTGGGCGCGGGCCGCGAGCCGACTCGCGGAGGTACAGGTGCTCGAGGCCGCCAAGGACGCGCAGTGGATCGAGCGGTTCGCCGACCTGCACGAGCGCTACGACGTGTTCGAGCCGGGTTATCCGGTCACGATCCCCGATGATCAGCTCGCACTGCGGATCGATCTGCCCGACGAGCTCCTGAGCCGCAAGATCGCGGCCCTGCACGCGCAGAAGAGCCAGATCGCACCGATCATCGAGGCGTTCGGGGAGGACCGCTGGCGCGAGTGGATCCGCACCGAGGCGTTCGCGTCCCGGTAGCGGCGTACCCGTGCCCGCCACCGCCACCCTTCACGCGTGCCCCTCGGTGATGTACGTTGTGTCCGACTTGTCGGGTATGAAACGGGTGAAGGGGATGGACGTGATCGGTCGTCGACCGCCGCGTGGCGGTGGGGAGCGCCTGACCGACCGGCTCGAGTGCAGCGGGACCGTGCCCGTGGGTCGCGTCCCCGATGTTGTCTCCCTGGCCGATGACCTCCGAAGTCTGCCCTCGGTCGCACCCGATCCGGCGTTCCGCAGGGAACTCCGCGATCGTCTGCTCGCCGAGTTCCAGGGGCCGCCCTCCGGCGAGTAGCGGATCGGCACGACCTGCCGACCGATCAGGACGGCTCCGCCTGGGCAGGTCCCTCCGACGGTGGTCCAGGTAGTCTCCAGCGTGGTCCGTCGGTGCCCAGGGAGGGCACTGCTCTGGGGGCCCGGGTGAGTGACGTATGAGGTCCACCGAAGCGCTCGCGTCGGGGCGGGACGCGGACGCCCGTTTCGACTGGTCGGAGGCCTACGAGTCGCTCCTGGCCACCGATCGGAACGACGACCTGCCGCCGGCTGACGTCCAGCGACTGGCCGTCGCCGCCACGCTCACCGGTCACAAGGACGAGGCCGCCGACGCGTGGGAACGGGCCCACCACGCGTTCGTGGAGGTCGGCGAGATCGGGCCGGCCGTCCGCTGCGCGTTCTGGCTCGGCATGCAGCACATGCGACTCGGCCGGCACGCCCCGGGCGCGGGCTGGATGGGCCGTGGCCGGCGGCTGCTGGACGACTCGCCGGAGGAGCGCGTGGAACGCGGGTACCTCCAGATCCCCGGCGCGTTGCAGGCGCTCTCCGAGGGGGATCTCCAGGGCGCCCTCGAGGCGATTGACGACATCATGGACCTCGCGGACCGTTTCGACGATCCCGACCTCGTGGCGCTCGCGCGGCTGGGGCGGGGCCAGACGTTGGCGACGATGGGCGCAGCCACCGAAGCCGCGGAGATGTTCGACGCGGCCATGGTCGCGGTGACCACCGGGGACGTCTCGCCGATCGCCGCGGGGATCGTCTACTGCGGCATGATCATCTCCTGCCGGAAGGTCTTCGACCTCCGCCGGGCCCAGGAGTGGACGGCTGCACTGACCCGGTGGTGCGCCCGTCAGGAGGGCATCCAGCCCTACCAGGGGCAGTGCCTGGTGCACCGATCGGAGATCATGCAGCTGCACGGGGACTGGTCGGAAGCCATGGACGAGGCCGACCGCGCCTGCGCCCACCTCGACACGTCGCCGACCGACCCGGTGATGGGCATGGCCCGCTACCAGCAGGCCGAGCTGCTGCGGTTGCGTGGCGAGTTCGACCGTGCCGAGGAGTCCTACCGACTGGCCAGCGAGTGGGGCCACCCGGTGCAGCCGGGCCTGGCGCTGCTGCGCCTCGCCCAGGGACGTGTCGACGACGCCGAGTCGGCGATCCGACGCGTCGTGGAGGAGGCCGGCGAGGACGGCGTCAGGCGCTCGCGCGTGCTGAGTGCCTTCGTCGAGATCACGCTGGCCGTGGGCGACATCGAGGCCGCGCGGACCGCGACCGACGAACTGGAACGGTTCGCTGCCGACCTCGACGCGCCCTACCTGCACGCGCTGGCCACATCCGCACGCGGCGCGGTCGTGCTGGCCGACGGTGACGCGAGCGCGGCGTGCGTGGCGCTGCGACGAGCCTGGGCCGCCTGGCAGGAGGTCGACGTGCCGTACGAGGCGGCGCGGGTGCGTCTCCGCATGGCGCAGGCCTGCCGCGAGCTCGGCGACGACGACACCGCGGACATGGAGCTGGACGCCGCCCGTCGCGTCTTCGACCAGCTCGGCGCCGCACCGGACCTGGCACGGGTCACGGAGCTGGCTCCGGGCCCGACGCCGGAAGCGCCCGGTGGACTGACCCCCAGGGAGGTGGAGGTGCTCCGTCTCGTCGCGACGGGGGCGACCAACCGGGAGGTCGCGGACACCCTGGTGATCAGCGAGAAGACCGTCGCGCGCCACCTCAGCAACATGTTCACCAAGCTCGACATCTCCTCGCGTGCGGCCGCGACCGCCTGGGCCTACGAGAACGGCGTCGTGTAGCCGGCCGGCGAGGGGTGCGACCGTCTGCACAAGATGACCCATACCCGACGTCGCCCGAATATGGGTGTTCCTCCCGAAGCGGATCATCGGCGGTTCCCGGAAGCTGTTCCCGCAAGCGGCGACCAGGTCGCAGCCACCGGGAGGAGGACACCATGTCGTCGGTGCCGGGCACGCGTACCTCCGCACCCTCCACGGAGCAGATCCGGGCGGCGTGGGATGCCATCGCCGGCGGGTACGACCGCTTCACCACCCCCTTCAACCTCGAGGTCGCCGGACGGCTCCTCGACCGTGTCGAGATCCGACCGGGTCTGCGGATCCTCGACGTGGCCTGCGGGAGCGGGGCGTTGGCGATCACCGCCGCGCGACGTGGCGCTCACGTCGTCGCCGTCGATCTGGCTCCAGCGATGATCGAACGGCTCGAGGCCCGGGCCGACCGCGAGAGGCCGCTCGACCTCCAGGGTCGCGTCATGGACGGCCAGGCCCTCGACCTGGATGACGACACCTTCGACGTGACGGTGTCCATGAACGGCGTCTCGCTGTTCCCCGACGTCACCGCGGGACTGCGCGAGATCGAGCGCGTCACCCGCCCCGGCGGCCGCGTGCTGCTCGCCGCGTTCGGGGCTCTGGAGCAGGCAGAGTTGTTCACCTTCTTCACCGGCGCCCTGCGGGTTGCCGTCCCGGACATCCCGCCGTGGATGCCCGACCGCTCCTCGCCCCCGCTGCAACTCACCGATCGCGCCAGCTTCCGCAGCCGGCTCGAGGAAGCCGGCCTGACCGACGTGCAGGTCGACCCGTTCACCTGGGCGATGCGCTTCGACTCGGTGGAGCGGTTCTGGGACGTCGTCACACACAGCAACCCGGTCGGGGCGCGGCTCGCGAGCGGTCTGACCACGCGCCAGGTCGGCGACGTGAAGCAGGTGCTCGACGGGATGTTCCGAGAGCGGTCCGGAGGAACCCCGGGGGTGGTCCTCCACACGGCCGTGAACGTCGGGTCGGCCCTGGTCGGCCGAGGAACGCGCACGTGACCCCACTCATCGAACACGAGCAGGAGGAGAGCAGGATGCAGACACACGACGACACCACCACGCACGGACGCGGACGACGGGAACGGATCGAGACCGTCATCATCGGTGCCGGCCAGGCCGGGCTGTCGGTCGGCCAGCAACTGACCGAACGCGGCCGACCCTTCGTGATCCTCGAAGCCCGGGACCGGATCGGCGACAACTGGCGGCGGCACTACGACTCGCTGCGGCTGTACAACCCGGCGAAGCTCTGCAGCCTCCCCGGGATGGACTTCCCGGGGCCGGGCGACCGGTACCCGAGGCGGGACGAGGTCGCCGCGTACCTCGAGGACTACGCCGCCGCGTTCGACCTGCCCGTGCGGACGGGCACGCGCGTCGACGAGGTGCGACGCGAGGGGGACACCTACGTCGTGGACGTCGGGGACCACGAGATCGAGGCGGGCAACGTCGTCGTCGCGACGGGCACGTTCGGGGGGGCGTACACGCCGGCGTTCGCATCCGACCTGGACCCCAGGATCCGCCAGTTGCACTCCAGCGAGTACAAGAACCCCTCGCAGTTGCAACCCGGCCCCGTCCTGGTCGTCGGCGCGGCCCACTCGGGTGCGGACATCGCGTTCGAGCTCGCCGACACGCACGACACCGTGCTCGCAGGCCGGGACACGGGCGAGATCCCCTTCGACATCGAGGGGCCGGCAGCGCGGTTCGTATGGCCGATCATGTCGTTCGTGGCCCGGAAGGTGCTGACCCTGAAGACCCCGATCGGACGCAAGGCGCGGGCGAAGATCCGCGCCCACGGCGGTCCGCTCATCCGCTACAAGACCGCGGACCTGGTGAGGGCGGGCGTGGAGCGGGTCGAAGCTCGGGTCACGGGGGCCGTCGACGGGCTGCCGGTGTTGGACGGCGGACGCGTCCTCGACGTGGCCAACGTGATCTGGGCCACGGGGTTCCGGCAGGACTTCAGCTGGCTCCAGCTCCCGATCGTCGGCGAGGACGGATGGCCCCGCGAGGAACGCGGTGTCGTCGCCGACGCCCCGGGCCTGTACTTCGTGGGCCTGGCGTTCCAGTACTCGTTCGGCTCGATGCTCTTCGTGGGCGTGGGGAAGGATGCGCGGTACGTCGCGGCACACCTCGACTCACGCACCCCCGCGCCCCGAGCCACGGCGGCGGCCTCCTGACGGTCGTTGACGGCGTGTTCGGCACACATCGCGGTCATGACGGCAGGAGGCCTCGAACCTCGTGGTGTTGAGCGATCTCTTCTGTGGTCTCCGCGGGTACTTCGGCCTTTTCGGCGAAGTCTGCCCATCGGGAAACCGCGTCCAGAACCCGGGCCATAACATCCTTGGGGGACGGAACGGCGAACTTGTCTCCAAGGGTCAGCAGATCACCGACGTTGATCTGCTCGAACTTGCCAAGGACCGACACCTGGTGTGCTGACACCCATTTGCTCGACGGCCGGTACGAGAACGCGATGTCGTAGGCCGGTGCCAGTTGCCAGTGGCCGGTGTCGTCCATCAGGAACGCGAGGTTCTTGGTGTGATCGTCGCAGTTGACGGAGGCAACGTTGAACACGATGCGGGTGAATCCCTGCTCGAGCGCGTCGGGACCCAGCTGCAGGCGGTCGATGACGTCGAGGTACTGCGCGTAGTCGTGTGCTCGCGGTTGGTTGAAGTCAAGGTGCGCCATCCCGCACAGCGTCAGAACGTGTCGTTTGACTCCGCCCCCAGGTCGGTCGAATCGTCGGGTCATGAAATGGGCTCGGTCATGCTCAATCAGTAGCCGAGATCCCATCATGTTCAGCCCGGCCTCTCGGGCCATCAGGTGATACGCGTACTCAATACGCCCGTATCCAGAGCTGTCCTGTAGCTCTTCGTCGCCGGCGTCGACACCGTCGAGCTTGCAGATCCAGTGACTGAATCCGTCAGGGGCATCGAGCTGGCCCGATCGGATCTGGCCGGTGTCGGGGTTGTAGGCCAGTACGGCCTTTGCGCGGGCACCGCCAGCGGACGTGCCGACTCGAATCAGATCGGTCAGGGCTGCCATCGTCGGTTCGTCTGCTTCGTCTATGTTCCCCCGCACCTGGGCTCGGGCTGCCGTTACGAGGTCGGCCAGCTGGATCGCGGTCGTTACTGACTCCTGGCCGTCTCCGACTGGGGGCCGGAACTCGAGTGCTCCAACTCCTCGGTCCGCCATGTAGGCAAGGCGGTCGAGAGCAGTGACATAGTCGAGGTCAATGCCGTGACGCACCATCCACGCGTCGATGAGTGCGTTTCCGAACCGATCGGGCAGACTGTCGGCCAGCAGCGGCGGCAGCCCGAGGATGCCCCCGTGTTCGGGTCGGGTGCGACCGCCCCGACGCGTGAGCCGAACGCGTCGACCTCGACGAGCTTGACCGGTTCGTGGGGCACCTACGTCCCCCGGGGCGAGGACGCCCGCTGCCGTGGGCGCTGCTGTCGTTCCTGCTCGCGGACGAGCTGCATAGGACTGACGGTGGTGGAGGGAGCGAACTGTTCCAGCCACTGCTGCCGGTCGAGCGCCCGAGCGACCTTGATCACCGTGGACAGGGAACTGCCAGCCCCTGTCTCCAACGAGTGGACCGTCGATACGGAGACGTCAGCGAGGTGCGCCAACCGCTCCTGCGTGATGTTCCGCCGTAGACGCAGGTCGCGTACCTGTTCACCGAGGTGGCGTTCCCATCCGTCTACCGTTCGCCGGGTCAGGCTACGATCTGTGGAAAGTTGGATGTTGGCACCCTATCGCGGTCATTACCTAGTAGATTGTACAGGTTATCTACACATTTTGCGCAATGATGTCGCTATAACCTGTGGAAAATGATATCCCCGAACCCGGAGGCATCCAGTCAGGGATGATCGCTCACAACGCGAAAACGCCCCGCACGTGGCGGGGCGTTTGCGTTTCCCACAGGCTGCAGCCTGCAGGCCCGTTGCCGGAGTGTCCTCTTGGCGGACACCCGACCGGGGTCTGGTGGTGAGCGTTCTCGATGGAGCGTACGGGTGGTATGTGGCGCGAGTGGAGCTGCCGGGAGTCGAACCCGGGTCCCGCGGTCCCATCGCTGGGGCTCTACGAGCGTAGGTTCCGGTTGATTTCGCGATCCGAGGCTCCGGAACCGAGCTGCTCCGGATCGCTAGTCGTCTTCGGTGTCCCGGTCGGTCGCGACGACCGACGCCGACCAGTGGAGCCCTGTATCGATGCCGGACCCTGTCTACAGGGCGTCAACAGGCCGACAGGCAGCGTTTAGGCTGCCATCACCATTTCGTTAGAGTTGGCGATTGTTATGTCCAACGCGGTTTAACGAGGCAGCGTTGGCTCCTCGGCTCGCTCCCCGGTGCGATGGCTAAGACCACGGTCGAAGCCAGTCAGCCCCGTGAGTTGAGGTTCTTCGAGAACGCGCTCTGCAGTTGTCAACGGTCCCAGTGTAGCGCGGGACGGGTCCCGAACCCTCCCGATCCCCGGACGGACGTCGGGACCCGCACGGGAGGCCTCACGGACGTCAATCGTGCAGGAACTCCTTCATGGCCCGCTCGGCCTCCCGGCGGGCATCGCGTTCGGCGACATCCCGACGCTTGTCGTGCTGGGCCTTGCCGGTACCCACGCCGAACAGCAGTTTCGCCCTGCCGTTCTTGAAGTACACCTTCATCGGGACCAGCGTGCGCCCCTTCTGCTCCACCGCCTTGTTGAGCTGGCGCAGCTCGTGGCGGTGCAGCAGGAGCTTGCGTTCGCGCGTCGGGTAGTGGTTCTGCCGGCCGCCGTGCGAGTATTCGGGGATGTGTGCCTGCATCAGCCACGCCTCCCCGTCGTCGTCGACCTTGACCCACGCCTGCGCCAGGGACATGCGCCCCTCGCGCAGGGACTTCACCTCGGTCCCGGTCAGGACCATGCCGGCCTCGTAGGTGTCGGTGATCTCGTAGTCGAAGCGGGCACGGCGGTTCACGACGACGGTGTCGTCGCCGTTGCGGTTCCTCGCTGCTGCGCACATGCAGACGAGGCTACGGCAGCGGTCGACGGTGGTTCAGTACCACCTCATCGGATCCCGGGGGTCACCGTTGACGCGGACCTCGAAGTGCAGGTGTGGACCGGTGCAGTAGCCCGAGCAGCCCACCCGACCGACGGTCTGCCCCTGCGAGACGACCTCTCCTTCGGAGACCCCGATGGCGGACTGGTGCGCGTACAGCGTCGCCAGACCGCCGCCGTGATCGATCACGACCGCGAGGCCGTACCCGCCCCGGTAGCCCGCGTGGATCACGAGGCCCTCGGCGGCGGCGACGATCGGCTGGCCCGTCGAGCCGCTGATGTCGATCCCGGTGTGCATGCGACGTGACCCGAAGATCGGGTGCGTCCGCCAGCCGTAGCCGGAGCTCAGACGACCGTCCGTCGGCCACACCAGCTCGCCGGCTCCGGGCGCCCCGGCCCGCCACTGTGACCGCCGCAGTTCCTCGGCCAGGGCAGCGGACTCGGCCTCGAGCGAGGCGACCAGCCCTTCGTACTCCTCTTCGGCTGCCTCGAGCTCGCCGATCAGACGCTCGCGCTCGACGCGCTTGGTGGCGATCTGCTGGGTCATCTGCCGCTGGTCGGCGGTGACCTCCTGGACCTCGGTCCGGGCGGCCTCGGCCGCCCGTTCCTGGTTGACGGCCTCGTCGCGGAGCGCGTCGATCTGGGCGCGACGTTCCGTGATCTCGCGGACGAGCTGGGCCACGCCCGCGATCAGCTGGTCCTCGTACTGCAGGGCCGAGCGCACGTAGTAGTACGAGTTGAGGAACTCGGTGAACGTCCGCGCCTCGACCAGTGCCTCGGCGTAGGTGGCGGTGCCGTACTTGAAGGTGGCGGCGACCCGGCGGTCGAACAGCCCCTCACGGTGGGCGAGGTCCGCCTGCGTCTCCTCGAGCTTGCGCGTCTCGGCCTCGAGCTCGGCAGAGATCTCGGCCACCCGTGCTTCGGCCTCGACCTCGGCCTCGCGTGCCGCGGTCAGCTGTCCTTCCAACTGCCGCAAGCGGGCTCTCGAGTCCGACAGCTCGACCTCGACCGTCTGCAGCGCGGCCTGGGCCTCGCCGACCTGGGCCTGGACGATCTCGAGTCCCTGCTTGGCCTCGGTCAGCCGGTCCTGCGTGTGCTGCAGCTTCTGGGCGGTCCCCTCGCTGGGGTGCGCCGCAGCCACCGCGGGGATCGCGAGCCCCAGGGCGACGACGACGGCCGTCACCAACCGCCACCGGGTCCCGCCCCGAGCTCGGATCACGCCCCACACTCCCAGATATCGACACGCCAGATCTCGCCCAGATGACGGGCCACCTGTGGACGATATCACATCAACCACACCAACCACAGGTGCAACAGGTCCGTACAGACCCCACTCACCGCACTCACGACAGTACTCGGCGTGACACCTCGACGGCTTGAACCGCCGTCTGACGTCGAGGAAGCGGTGTCACACGTCGAGGAAGCGGTGCAGGGCGACGAACGACGACAGCGCCGCGATCGCGATCCCGACGAAGAACAGCAACGGTCCGATCGCGAGGGTCTCCGGCGTGCCGATGAACGGCATGAACTGGATGTTGGTCCGGAGGCTCTCGGTGATCCTCGGCACCGCGGCCAGCAGGATCACCCAGGCGAGGGCCGCTCCGATGGCTCCGGCGATCATGCCCTCGAGGACGAACGGCAGCCGGATGTACCAGTTGGAGGCTCCGACCAGCTTCATGACCGCGGTCTGCTCCCGTCGCGCGAACGCGGCGACACGGATGGTGTTGGCGATCAGCACGCTCGCGGCGATCAGCTGGATCACGGCCACGACGAGCGCCCCGAGTTGGAACTTGTCGGTGATCGCGAAGAACGACTTCAGCACGTCGCGCTGGTCGACGACCTCCTCGATCCCGGGTCTGGCCGCGTACTTGTCGTAGATCGCGGTGAACTGCTTCGGGTCCTCGAGCTTGACCCGGAACGACGCCGGCAGGGCGTCCGGGGACACCGACTCGACGAAGTCCGGTTGATCGCGGAACATGTCGCGGAAGCGGCCGTAGGCGTCCTGCTTGGACTCGTAGAAGACGTCCTCGACCAGCGGGTCGCCTTCGAGCTCCTGACGCAGCTGGTCCTGCTGCTCGGACGTGATGGCGTCGCAGTTGCGCCCGTCGCACAGGAAGATCGAGACCTCGATCTTGCCGAACCAGTTGTCGGTGGCCCGGTCGACCTGCGCCCGGACGAGCAGCGCCGCACCGAGCAGCGTCAGCGACACGGCCACCGACAGGATGACCGCGACGGTCATGAGCATGTTGCGGCGGAGGCCCAGTGCGGCCTCCTCCAACAGGTAACGCAGCCGTGTCACGTGATGCTCCTCGGGCTGGGGGTTGGCGGCTCAGCCGCCGTGGCGGGCTCAGCCGCCGTAGCCGTAGACGCCTCGGGTCTGGTCGCGGATGACGATGCCCTGCTCGAGCTCGATCACCCGGCGGCGCATCGAGTCGACGATCTGCTGGTCGTGCGTGGCCATGACGACCGTCGCACCCGTTCGGTTGATCCGGTCCAGCAGCTTCATGATCCCGACGGAGGTCTGCGGGTCGAGGTTCCCCGTCGGCTCGTCGCACAGCAGGATCCGCGGAGCGTTCACGAACGCGCGGGCGACCGACACGCGCTGTTGCTGCCCGCCGGACAGCTCGTTCGGCAGCGCGTCGTGCTTGTCCTGGAGCCCCACCAGGTCGAGGACCTCGGGGACACGCTTGTTGATGATCTGGCGGGGCTTGCCGATCACCTCGAGCGCGAAGGCGACGTTCTCGAACACGGTCTTGTTGCTCAGCAGCTTGAAGTCCTGGAACACGTAGCCGATCTCGCGCCGGAGCATCGGCACCTTCCAGCTCTTCAGGGTGCCGAGGTTCTTGCCGGCGACGTGGATCTTGCCGTCGTCGGGCTCCTCCTCCTTCGTGAGCAGCTTCATCATCGTCGACTTGCCCGAGCCCGACGGACCGACGACGAAGACGAACTCGCCCTTGCCGATCTCGACCGAGACGTCCTTCAGCGCGACGATGCCGCCCTTGTACGTCTTCGTGACGTCGACGAGGGTGATCACCGGACTACCAACATGGACGGGGACACGGGGGTTCCAGAGCCGGTCGACGGGGATGACCGCCGACGGGGCAGGCTACCACCGGTCACCCCTCGTCCCCGGGAGCGGCCCTCCGTCGCAACTCGGCCTCGATCAGCTCGTCGATGTCCCCGTCGAGCACCGCCTGGACGTTGCCGACCTCGATCTCGGTGCGCAGGTCCTTGACCATCTGGTACGGGTGGAGGACGTAGCTGCGGATCTGGGAGCCGAACCCCACGTTCTGCTTGCCGCCCCGCAGCTCATCGAGTTCCTCCTCGCGCTCCTGGCGGTGCACCTCGGCCAGGCGGGCCTTCAGGATGCGCATCGCCACGGCCCGGTTCTGGTGCTGGGATTTCTCGTTCTGGCAGGACACGACGATGCCGCTGGGGAGGTGGGTGATGCGGACCGCCGAGTCGGTCGTGTTGACGCTCTGCCCGCCCGGCCCGGAGGACCGGTAGACGTCGATCCGGACGTCATCCTCGGGCACGTCGATCTCGTCCTCGACCTCCGGCAGGTCGGGTACCACGTCGACGAGCGCGAACGAGGTCTGACGCCGCGAGGCCGAGTCGAACGGCGAGATGCGGACCAGCCGGTGTACGCCGTGCTCGGTCTTGAGCAGCCCGTAGGCCCCCTCACCCCGCACCGAGAACGTCGCGGACTTCAGGCCGGCCTCCTCGCCGAACTGCTCGTCGAACACCTCGGTGGAGAAGCCGCGCTTCTCGGCCCAGCGCAGGTACATGCGCTGCAGCATCTGCGTCCAGTCCATCGCGTCGACGCCGCCCTCGCCGGCGTGCACGAGGACGATCGCGTCGGACCCGTCGTACTCGCCCGACAGGAGCGTGGCGACCTCGAGCCGATCGAGCTCGCGCTGCAGCTCGAGCAGACCCGCAGCGACGTCGGCCGACACGGACGCGTCGTCCTCCTCCTGGGCGAGCTGGTCGAGGACCTGCAGGTCCTCGAGCTCCTGCTCGAACTCCTCGATGCGATCGAGCTGCGTCTCCAGACGGGACAGCTCGGTCGTCACGGACCGGGCGTTGGCCACGTCGTCCCACAGACCGGGCTCAGCCGCCTGCTCGCGCAACTCCTTCAGACGCTCCTGCTTGCCAGGAACGTCAAAGGTACTCCTTCACGTGCTCGAGACGGCTGGCCAGCTCGGCCGTGGCGTCAGCGTGGGTGTCGGGCATGCGGGGATCGCTCCTCGGAAGGTGGGGATCGTGGCGATGGTACCGACGCAAGAGGGAGGCGGATGCCCTCCCCTCTCGGGGCACCCACCTCCCAACCGCACCCACCTGTTCGACATCGCACGCCGACGTTCCTCCCCCGGGTCGTCCGGGACGGACGGTCGGACGGACGGTCGGACGGTGGACGTACGCCCCTCGACGACACGAACGGACGGGCGCGCGAGCCACACGTGCCCACGTAGCGTGAGGAGCGCGAGATGAGGAGGCACGACCGATGCAACCTTCCACGCCGGAACCACGTCACACCGGGTGGACCCGCCGGGAGAACGGGGGAGGAACACGATGGACACGTTGTTGCTGATAGGCACCGTCACGATCGGCACCCCGCTGGTCGCGGGCGCGATCATGGTCCTGAGCACGGCGCTGGAGCCGGGCGACGCGGCGGCGGAGACGTTGTCGTCGACGACCGACGGCTGAGCGCCGTCAGGCCGAGAGGATCGCGACCGCGAAGCGCCACACGGTGCGCAGGTCGCCCAGGAGCGCGATGACCTGGGACGGACGCGCCCGCAGATCGACGTGGGTGAATAGCTCCACCGTGTGCACCCGCGCGTGGGGGAACGCGTCCGCGAGCCGTTCCAGCTCGCCGTCCGGGACGGTCCCGTCGCCGCGGGAGTGCAACAGCACGATCGGGACGTCGACCTCTCCCGCGTAGCTGACCGGCGACAACCGCCGCGCCAGGGCGATAAGGGAACTGGGGAGCTCGTCGACGCCGGCCCGGCCTTCGAGCACGGCGATCACCCGCTCACGATCCTCCCCGCTCAGGCCGTGCCCGGCGATCAGCTCGAGCACCGCGTCGCGGTCCCGCAGCTCGGAGCGCATCTCCCCCAGGAACCCCAGGAGCCCGGCGTACGCCCCGAAGCTCGCGACCGCCCGGAGGCGACCCCGGGTGCGACGGTCGGCCGCGGCGATCAGGCTGTACGAGCCACCGAACGAGAACCCGACCGCGACGGTCCCCCGCCCCCGGTCCAGCGCCCCGACGGCCCGCACCAGGAGCTCGACGTCGTCGTCGGTGAGGCGCCGGTCGGCCAGCGCCAGACGCGGGACGAACACCGTCCGCCCCGCGCGCACCAACGCGTCGGCCAGCCGCCTGACGCGGGGGTCGGCCGGACCCTCCGGCGTGACACCGACAGCGAGCACGATCGGCGGTCCGCTGACGGGGCCACGCGGTACCCACAGCTCACCGGCGGTGCCCACCCCGAGCTCGACCTCACGCCAACCGGACGCCGGGACGTCACCCACCAGCCCGGTCGCCCGGGCGAGCAGCGGCACGGCGCGCAGACCGGCGGACAGCGCCATCCGTCGATCACACCCCCCGGGGCCGCCCGATCGTCCCGACGGTCCACACGAGCGCCATCCCGAGGAACAGCGACGTCGAACCGGCCCACAGCAGGAGCCAGGGATGCTCCTCGAACCCCGTCGCCGGGAGCTCACCGGCTCCGGCCGGCTCGGACGGTGCGACGCTGGTGACGGCCTCGTCCATCGCCGGCCCGTCCGATCCCGTCGAGGTCGCCCGTGCGACGTTCACCAGGATCCCGCCTGCCTCCGCTCCGACGGTCACGTCGAACGTGACGACCATGATCCGGCCGGGGGCCAGGTCCCCGAGCGAAAGGCCGGCGCTGAGCGGGTCGCCGCCCTGGTCGGGGTACGGGGCGCCGTCCACGGTCGTCGAGCCACCGACGTACGCGGTCCCGTCCGGCACCACGTCCGTGAGCGTGACGTCACGCGCGATGTGCGGGCCTTCGCTCCGCACGGCGATCGTGTAGGTGATCGTGTCCCCCGGAGCGACGCTCGTCGCCGACGCGTCCTTGGAGACATCCAACGCAACCGTCGTCTCGACAGGGTGACTCGTCGCGTCGGAGACCGGCGGGACGCCGTCCGCGGTCGCGGTGGCGGTGTTGACGAGCTCCAGCAGGCCCGCGTCGCGCACGTCGACCACGAGCGTCAGGACGTGGCCGTCGCCCGGTGCCAGATCGTCCAGGGCCAGACCGGTCGCGATGCTGGCCGGGTCGACCTCCTCGCCGCCGACCGTGGCGGCGACGGCGACGACACCCTCCGGGAGCGGGTCGGTGAGCACGATCCCCGTGGTCGTCGCGTCCCCGGGGTTGGTCACCTCCACCACGTAGGTCACCCGGTCACCGGGAGCGACGGCGGTCCCCGACGGCGGCTCGGCGGACTTCGTGATGGCGAGCCCCGGACGCCCCACGGGATCGGTACGGGTCGCCGTGTCGTTCTCCGGGTTCGGGTCCAACGCGGTGTGGACGCTCGCGACGTTCGAGACCGTCTCCGGAGCGTCGGGCGCCACGTCCACCGTCAACGCCAGGGGGACCGTCTCACCGGCGGCGACCGGCTGCGTCGTCGTGCACGTCACCGTGCCGCTCTGGTGATCGCAGTTCCACCCGTCCGCAGCGACGGCGACGAACGTCAAGCCCTCGGGGAGCTCGTCGACGACGGTGACCTCCCCCACGGTCGCGGACGGTCCCACGTTGGTGACGCTCAGGACGTACCCACCACGACGGCCGGCCACCAGCTGGTCGGTGAGGTCCTTGGAGATGGCCAGGTCCGGGGGCTCGAGCGCCTCGATCGTGATCCGCGACGACAGGGGCGGCACGTCGTCGTCGAAGTCGGCGTTGTAGTGGTAGCTGGAACCCGAGAAGTCGTAGATGAGGTTGCGCAGCGTCGCGGTGCCGGCACCGAGGACCTGCACGGTGTACTCCGTGACGATGTCGCCGCCGGCCTTCCCGGTCCCGGTGCAGGTGCGCGTCTCGGGGTCCCACCCGCACGCATCGGCATAGGTGGTGTCGATGACGGTGCCCGGCGGGTGGGTCAGCGACGTCTCGATGTCGAGGATCCGGAACATCGTCGTGGGCCAGTCCAGGAACGACGCGAGCTGTTCGTAGCCCTGGGGGGCGGTGCTCGAGGTCGCGGTGTAGGTGTAGGTGCCGCCGACGTGGACGGTCTGGGGGCCGTCGATCGAGATGGCGTCGTTGCGGTTCTGCGAGATCAGGTGCTCGACGTACAGCGGGACGGACGCCGAGGTCGCCGCCGCGCCACCGTCAGCCGTCACCTCCAGGTGGTACCTGCGCGTGGTGTCGTAGGCAGCCGCATCGCGCGCGACGGTGACGAGGAAGTACGCGTCGACACAGGAGCCCGGGTCCAGCACAGGGTCCGAGACGGTGGTCGGCCCCTCGACGGACAACAGCGGGTTGGACGAGTCCCAGACGAAGGTGGTGGCCAGGTCGGTGGCCGGTTCGTCTCCCGAGTTGCAGATCCGACCGCCCTGCAGGAAACGGTTCGGACCGGTGGTGACGTCGTTGGAGTCGAGACCGACGACGTTCCAACTGATGCTCTGCACCGTGAGGGCGGGCGCGGCGGAGGCCGTTGCCTGCAGTGCAAGGGGGAGGATCGCCGCGACGATCGTCCCGAGGACGACGAGCCGACGCACGCGAACCTTCATGCGCACCCCTCCCTGGTCCGAGCCGTACGCTACAGGGAGGTGGCGACCCGGTGTCGGCGGCACACCTCCGGCGGCACGTCGTGGTCTAGCCTCGCACCCACCGTCTACCTCCAGGAGCAGACCCGTGTCACGTCTGGCAGCGTTCGTGACCGCGGGAGCATCCCTGCAACAGGCGGCGCTCCGAGCCAGCGTCGCCGAGGACCTCGGCTACGAGCTGGTGATGGACAACCACATCGCCGACGCCGACGGGCTGATCGCCCTGGCTGCCTACGGCACCACCACCTCCAGGGTCCAGCTCGGCACCGGCGTGTACCCGGCGTTCCTGCAGACCGCGCTGTCCCTGGGGCACCAGGCGGCGACGCTCGACGCCGTGCTCGAGGGGCGCCTGGTGCTCGGGCTCGGGACGAGCCACCGCCCCGTCATCGAGGGCTTCCACGGACAGGAGTTCCCCGAGGATCCGGTCGCGGCGATGCGCGAGATCGTCGCGGCGTTGCGCAGCCTGTTCCGTGAGGGGAGCGTGGACGCCGACGGCGAGTACGTCCGGGTCGGGCCGTTCGGGTTCAACCGCTTCCAGCCGCGTCCGGACATCCCGATCTACCTCGCCGCCCTGGGACCCCGGATGCTGCAGCTCGCGGGCGAGGTCGCCGACGGGGTGGTGCTGTGGCTGTGCGAGCCCGGCTACATCGAGGAGACCGTCGTCCCGCAGATCGCTGAGGGTGCCGCACGGGTGGGGCGTGACCCCTCGGACATCGAGATCGTCCCCGCCGTCACGTGCTGCGTCACCGACGACCCGGAACCGGCCCTCGCCAAGATGCGCCGGATGCTCGTGACCTACCTGTCGCTGCCCTTCTACCGGAACATGCTGGACCGGGCGGGGTTCGGCGACGACCTCGAGCGGTTCGACGCCGGGATGGACGGAGGAGACGTCGAACGAGCGATGGCCGGCATCTCCGACGGTCTCATCCGACGGCTGGCGGGGATCGGGACGCCGGAGGAGGTCCGTGCCAAGCTGGACGCGTACCGCCGCGCCGGTGCGACCCTGCCCGGTGTCGGCCCCCTGACGACGGAGGGATCGGCGTCCTTCGAGGAGACGCTCGCCGCATCGATCGGTGAGCTGTCGATGCGCTGAGCATGCCCACGAAGGTCCTGCGCACGGTCGGATGGGCGTTCCCGCCCAAACCGCTGAGCGAACGCGAGATCCTCACTCGCCTGCCCGACCGGCCGAGTTTCCGTCCTCCCGTGCTGTTCGTGCACGGCGGCCTGCACGGCGCGTGGTGCTGGGACGAGAACTGGATGCCCGAGGCCGCGCGCCGGGGTTGGCCGACGTACGCCGTGAGCCTGCGTGGCCACGGCGCCAGCGAGGGGCGCTCGCAGCTGCACCGCTGGAAGCTGCGCGACTACCAACACGACGTGATGCAGGCGGTCACCGCGCTGCCCGAACCTCCCGTCCTGGTGGGCCACGCGATGGGCGCGGCGGTCGTCGAACGCGTCCTCCACGCCTACGCGCCGCGCGGGACCGTCCTGCTGGCGCCCGCTTCGGGTCCGGGGATCGCGGTGCGTGTGGCGCGCCGGCACCCGATGGACGTCGCACGGGCGGCGCTCGGCCGCTCGGTCCCCGCCCGTCGCGAGTACCTGTTCTCCGACCGTCTGGATGACGAGACCGCGCAGGCCTACCTCGACCGCATGGATCCCGAGTCGGCCCTGGCCCAGTGGGAGATGATGATCCCGCGGTCGCCGGCGCAGACCGACCGGCCCGTGCTCGTCATGGGCGCCGAGCACGACGTCTTCGCAGCCCCGCACGAGGTCTCCCGCCGAGCGCAGGCCTACGACACCCAGGCGCGGATCTTCCAGGGGATGGGCCACTCGATGATGCTGGACGCGGGCTGGCGTGCCCCCCTGGAGGTCATGCTCCGGTGGATCGAGGACGACGTCCTCGTCTAGGCCCCGCCAGCTCACCGGGCACGTCCGGTCTCACCGGGCACGTCCGGTCGCCGCGAGCACCTCGCGGGCGACACCGGCGACGCGCTCGCCCGTGAAGCCGAACTCCTCCATCAGGCGGCCACCCGGCGCGGATGCGCCGAACCGGTCGATACCGACCGCGACGCCGCGGCTGCCGACCCAGCGCTCCCACCCGAACGTCGCCCCCGCCTCGACCGAGACGCGAGCCTCGACGTCATCGGGCAGCACGGACGCCCGGTAGTCGGCGTCCTGGGCGACGAACCGCTCCCAGCACGGCATCGAGACGACGCGGGCGGGGATCCCGTCCTCCGCCAGCAGATCGGCGGCGCTGACCGCGTGCTGCACCTCCGAGCCCGTACCGATCAGGATCACGTCGGGTTGGCCGTCCTCCGCGTCGCGCAGGACGTAGGCGCCCCGCTCGACCGCGTCGTCGGGCTTGTCACCCAGGTCCGGCAGGGTCTGGCGCGTCAGGGCGAGGATCGTCGGCCCGTCGCCACGTTCGAGCGCGCACGTCCAGGCCTGCACGGTCTCGCCCGCATCGGCGGGCCGGATCACGTGCATGTGGGGCATCGCCCGCAGGCTGGCCAGGTGCTCGATCGGCTGGTGGGTGGGACCGTCCTCGCCGAGCCCGATCGAGTCGTGGGTCATGATCCAGACGACCCGCTGCTCCATCAGCGCGGACAGCCGGACGGCGGGGCGGGCGTAGTCCGTGAAGATCAGGAACGTCGCCCCGTACGGGATGAACCCCCGGTGCAGCGCGATGCCGTTGCAGACGCTGCCCATGGCGTGCTCGCGGACGCCGAAGCGCAGGTTGCGCCCCAGACGGTTGACCGGGCCGAACACCCCGCTGCCTTCGATCTCGGACACGTTGGAGCCCGCGAGATCGGCCGAACCGCCGAACAGCTCGGGAAGGACCTGGGCGTAGGCGTCCAGCGCCTCGCCCGAGGCCTTGCGGGTGGCCATGTCGCCGCGCACGGTCGGGGTCGCCTCCCGCCAGTCGTCGGGGAGGTCGCCCCGCAGGCGCCGTTCGAGCTCGGCCGCGTCCTCGGGGTGGTCCTGCCGGTAGGCCTCCATCCGGCGCTGCCAGGACTCGCGGGCCTGCCGGCCGCGGTCGCCTGCGTCGAGGTGCTCCGCCACCTCCTCCGGGACCGTGAAGTCCTCGGCGTAGTCCCAGCCGAGCGCCTCCTTGGTCGCCGCGACCTCCTCCTCGCCCAGCGCGGCGCCGTGGGTGGCGGCGGTGCCGGCGAGGTTCGGCGATCCGTACCCGATGACCGTGCGGATCGCGATCAGGCTGGGGCGATCGTCGGACTCGGCGTCCTTGACCGCCCGGCGCAGCGCGTCGAGGTCGTTGCCGTCCTCGACGCGGTCGGTGTGCCAGCCCAACGCGTCGAACCGCGCCAGCACGTCCTCGGTGAACGTCTGGTTGGTGTCTCCGTCGATCGTGATCTTGTTGTCGTCGTACAGCAGGGTCAGCTTGCCGAGCTTGAGGTGCCCCGCGAGCGAGGCGGCCTCGTTGGTGACCCCCTCCATGAGGTCACCGTCGGAGACGACCCCGTAGGTGCGGTGGTCGACGACGACGTGGCCCTCGCGGTTGAACTCCGCGGCCAGCTTGGCCTCGGCCAGTGCCATGCCCACCGCGTTGGCGAAGCCCTGCCCCAACGGGCCGGTGGTCGTCTCGACCCCGGGCACGATGTCGTACTCCGGGTGCCCGGCGGTCGGAGAGCCCCACTGACGGAAGTTGCGGATGTCCTCGAGGGTGATGTCGTATCCGACGAGGTGCAGGTAGGCGTACAGGAACATCGAGCCGTGTCCGGCGGAGAGCACGAACCGGTCGCGGTCCGGCCAGTCCGGGTGCGCGGGGTCGTACCGCATCGCCTCGCGGAACAGGACGTAGCCCATCGGGGCCGCCCCCATCGGCATGCCCGGGTGACCCGATTCCGCCGCCTGGACGGCGTCCATCGCGAGCGTGCGCACGGTGTTGATCGCGAGCTGTTCGAGGTCGTCGGCGGCCACGTCGGACGGCTCGGTGGTGGGGCGCGTACTGAGGTCGGCCATCGTTCCTCCGGATGTGTCGGTGGGGAGAACGGGCGCGGGGAAGACCGGGGGCGATGATGCCACGGTCACCGTCGAGGGCATGGTAACCGGAGTCGGAGGCGGACAGCGTCGGGACCCGGGACCCCGCGGTCCGGTCTGTGGCGGGCGGGTGCGGGGCTATCCTCGCCGGGCCCGTCCGGCCACAGGAGCGTCCGTGTCGACCCTGCAGCACCCGGTCACCATCCGGGTCGCCCTCGAGAACGTGCCGGGGATGCTCGGGCGCGTGACCGCCACGATCGAGAAGCACGGCGCGCAGCTCAGCTCGGTCGACGCCGTGCGCGCGCACCGGCACATGGTCACCCGTGAGCTGACCGTGGACACCCGCGACGAGGCCCACGGCGAGGAGATCGCCGTCGCCCTGGACGCGCTGGAGGGTGTCGAGCTGCTCGCGCTGACCGACGACGTGATCCGCATGCACCTCGGCGGGAAGATCCAGATCCAGAACAAGCAGGAGGTCCGTGACCGGTCGGACCTGGCGCTGGTCTACACCCCCGGGGTCGGGCGCGTCAGTCAGATGATCGCCGAGGACCCGTCCGAGGCCTACCGGCTGACGATCAAGTCGAACAGCGTCGCCGTCGTGACCGACGGCAGCGCGGTGCTCGGTCTGGGCGACATCGGCCCGCTCGCGGCGCTCCCCGTCATGGAGGGCAAGGCGATGCTCTTCAAGGAGTTCGGGCAGGTCGACGCCTACCCGATCCTGGTGGACGAGCAGGATCCCGACCGCTTCGTCGAGACCGTGGTCCGGATCGCCGGCGGGTTCGGCGGCGTGAACCTCGAGGACATCTCCGCGCCCCGGTGCTTCGAGATCGAGGGCAAGCTCCGCCAGGAGCTGGACATCCCGGTCTTCCACGACGACCAGCACGGCACCGCCGTGGTCGTCCTCGCCGCCCTGATCAACGCCGCCAAGCTCGTCGGCAAGGACCTCGCCGACATGCGCATGGTCATGCTGGGGGCGGGGGCTGCCGGCGTCGCGGTCGCCAACCTCCTGCAGGCCGCCGGGCTCGAGGACATCGTCGCGGTGGACCGGCAGGGCATCCTCACCCGTCGCCGGAAGGGCAGCGATCCGATCAAGCGGCGGCTCGCCAAGGACACCAACCCCCGCGAGATCGAGGGCAACCTGCCCGAGGCGATCGCGGGCGCCGACCTGTTCGTCGGCCTGTCAGGACCCAACCTGCTGCCGGTCGAGCTCGTCGAGACGATGGCCCCGGAAGCGATCGTGTTCGCCCTGGCCAACCCGGTGCCCGAGATCATGCCCGAGGTCGCCGGACCCCACGTGCGCGTGATGGCCACGGGCCGCTCGGACTTCCCCAACCAGATCAACAACGTCCTGTGCTTCCCGGGGCTGTTCCGGGGGTTGCTGGATGCCGCCGCCACCGCCGTGACCGACGGCATGAAACTCGCCGCCGCTCACGCGATCGCGCGGATCGTCGGCGACGAGGTCTCCGAGGACTACATCATCCCCTCGGTGTTCGACCGTTCCGTGGCCCCGGCCGTCGCCGAGGCGGTGGCCAAGTCCGCCCGCGAGGAGGGCCACGTCCGCCCCGGCTCGTACGGATCGCTGCAGGCGGAGCTCGACGCCCGCGCGCACGAGGCCGCCAAGCGGGCCGTGATCCGCGCCACCGAGCGCCTCGGCGAGCCGGACGACGGATGACATCTGCGTGGGGTTCTCAAGACTTCCCTCGCATCCGCGGGGAAGCGTCCAGGTCGTCCACAGCGGCTGGAGGCTAGGCGACGCTTCCCCGCGGATGCGAGGGAAGTCGGCAAGGAGCGTCCGCCGGCTCGCTCGCGACCCGGAGTCACTCGGACCGGAGCGAGTCGCGGATCTCGCGCAGCAGGACGATGTCCTCCGGCTCGGTGGTCTCCTCCTCGACCGCCGGGTCGGCCGTCCGGACCTTGAAGGTGTTGTAGGCCTTCACCACGAGGAACATCGCAAACGCCACGATAAGGAAGTTGACCGCGGCCTCGAGGAACGCCCCGACGCTCCCGGCCGGGACGTCGTCCGGGGTACCCAGCTGGCCGTCGGCCCCGGGTGACACGTCCCCGAAGGTCCCGAGGTTCTCCCAGTCCGGGGCGCCGAACAGCATCCCGATCAGCGGGGTCACGATCCGCCCCGTCAGCGCACTGACCACCGTCCCGAACGCCGCCCCGACGACGAACGCCACCGCGATGTCGACGAAGTTGCCTCGGTTGATGAAATCGCGGAACTCCTGCAGCACGCTGCCCCTCCCTCCCCTTCCGATGTAGCCGGAGGCTAGTTGAGTTGCCTCGCCCAGTCGGCGACCGGCCCGGCCAGGCCGGCAGCCACCTCGCCCTCGGGGTGGCGGCTGCCGTCGTCGGCCCGCTTGGCCGGGACGACCAGGGCGTGATCGCCGCCCTCGACCACGTGGAGGGTGGCCGGGGCGCCGGTCCGCTCGAGGTGCGCACGCAACAGGTCGAGGTCGCAGAACGGGTCGTGGGTGCCCTGCAGGAACAGGCTGGGCACCTCGATCCCGGGCCAGTGGTCGACGCGCAGCCGGTCGGGCTTCCCCGGCGGGTGCAGGGGGTAGCTGTAGAACACCAGGCCCGTCGCGAACGGGATCCGCCCGTCGGCGACCGCCATCGAGGCCACCCGCCCCCCGTACGACCTGCCGCCCACCACCCAGTCCCGCTCGGGCGCCAGGGAGTCCCGCGCCCCAGCGGCGATCGCGGCGAACGGCCCGACCATGCGCTCCGCCTTCGGTGGCAGCGGCCGCCCGGCCTCCCGGTACGGCAGGTTCGCCCTGACGACGAGGTGGCCGCGCCCCGCCAGCCCGGATGCCAGGGCGACCAGGCCGGCACCGTCACGGTCCCCGCCCGCCCCGTGGGTGAGCAGGACCGCCGGTCCCGTGGGCTCGACCGGCTCGTGGACGGCGGCGGTGACCTCGCTGCCGTCGCCGGCGGACAGCCGCACGACCCTCACGCGTCCTGCCCCGCCGCCTCCGTGGCGTGCTCCTGGGCGATCTCGGTGGCGGTGGCACGGTCGATCTTCCCGTGGTTGCCCCGTGGCAGGCCGTCCACGACGAACGCCCGTCGTGGGCGCCGGTAGCCGACGACCTCGTCCTCGGCCCACGCGAGGAACGCCGCGGTGTCGAACCCCTGCCCGGACGGCACCACCAGGGCGACCGGGACCTCGCCCTGACGCTCGTCCGGCAGGCCGACCACCGCCACGTCCTCGACGCCGGGGTGCTCGCGGAGCTCGTTCTCGACCTCCGCCGGGAACACCGAGAACCCGCCGACCTTGAGGCGGTCGTGTCGGCGACCGGCGAACTGGAGGATCCCGCCCGGCCAGACCCGTCCGAGGTCACCCGCACCGAACCACCCCTCCCGGTCGGGGCCGGCGTCCCCGTGGTCACCGGCGTAGCCCTGCAGCACGTTCGGTCCGCGGAACTGCAGCACACCGACCTCGCCCCAGCCCAGTTCCTCGCCCTCGTCGTCCACCGCCCGGATCTCGACCCCGGGGAGGACGACGCTCACCGACGGGACCGGGACCGGTTTGACGAGGGAGGGCGGGTAGACACGCAGGGCGGCGGCACCGGACAGCTCGACCATCCCGAACAGGTCGGCGAAGGCCGCGGTGCCGACCGGCTTGCCGACGACCTTGGCGGCCGCCCCGTAGGACTGGAAGCGTCGCGCGCGCTCGACGGGCATCACGTCCGCCGAGCTGACCCACAGCTGGATGCTCGTCAGATCGCGGTCGGCCGCCCCGGCCGACTCCAGGTCGGCGTACATCGTCGGGACGCCGACGAACATGTTGGGGCGGCGCTCCTCGATCACGTCCAGGACGGTCGGGGCGTCGAACCGGTCGAGGTGCAGCAGCGGGACCCCGGTGCACAACGTCCCGAGCGCGACCGAGAACCCCATGACGTGGGTGAGCGGCAGCGCGGCGATCGCGAGATCGCGTCCGCCCCGCACCCCGATGCGGTGACCGACCGGGGCGACCGCCAGCCGTCCCAGCGCCGACAGCAGGCCACGGCTCGTGAGGCGTGCCGCCTTGGGTCTGCCGGTGGTCCCGGAGGTGGCCAGCAGCATGACGGTCGCATCCGGGTCACCGCCCACCGGTCCACGGCGCTCGCCGGGGTTGGCGGTCAGCCAGGCCCGCAGGTCGAAGACGTCCGGCGGCTGGTCGTCGTCGGCTGCGGTGACGAGCCAGCGCAGATCCTCGAGAGGCTCCGCGTCACGGAGATCGGGGAGCAGGTGCGGATCGACCAGCAGACCCGTCGCATCGGCCGCCTCGGCGACCGCCGCGACCTCGTGCGGGGACAGCCGCGCGTTCACCGGAGCCGCCACCGCCCCCGCACGGGCCAACGCCAGCGCGTGGAAGAGGATCTCGGGACGGTTGTCGATCACGACGAGGACGACGTCGCCGTTCTCGATTCCCGCCGCGCGATGGGCGGCCGCGAGCTGGCCCACCGTGGTCTCGACCTGCGCGTAGCTGGAGACGGCATCGACGGTCTCGAGCGCGGGGCGGTCCTTGTAGCGCGTGGCGAGCACGTCGGTGAGGTCGCCGAGGTGCACGCCCCGTCCCCGCAACAGCCGGATGACGTCGTGCAGATGTCCCAGCACCGGTGCCTCCTGCCTCGGACGGGCAGGCTAGTAAGTCGCTACAGCATCCCGTGCTTGGCGGCCTCGGCGACGGCGCCGGCGCGGTTCCGCGCCCCGAGCTTGTCGTACAGCTCCTGGGCGTACGCCTTGACCGTGCGTTCGGTGACGCCGAGCTCCGCGCCGATCTCCTTGTTGGTCATCCCCTCGGCCATGAGCTCGAGCACCTGGGTCTGTCGCGGGGACAGACTGGGCCCGGTGTCCATCTCCTTGGGGATGTCCATGACCATCGTCTCGTCGTCGGCGTCGGGCATGGCGCTCGGATCCTCGAACACGAACTCCAGCGGGCCGAGGTTCACGATGTCGCCGTGGTGCAGGACGTGGGGCCCGGAGATCTCCTCGCCGTTGATCTCGGTCCCGGCGCTGCTGCCCAGGTCGGTGATGATGTAGGCGCCGGCCTCCTTGCGGATCGACGCGTGGACGCGCGACACCCGTGGATCCTCCACGACGTACGTGTTGTCCTCACGGCGACCGATCGTGCCCTCGTCCTCCTCGAGGCGGAGCACCACGCCGGCCGTCTCGCCGTCGCGGCCGCTGAGCGTCGGGACAGGCACGACCTTGCGTGCTTTCTGGACTTCTTCGGACACCGCGATCCCTCCGTTGTCGACGTCACCGCGTCCGGTTGACGCGGTGTTGGTGTGGCTCGACAGCATCGATCGTAAAGGGCACGCGTTCCCCGTTCGACCGTGGCCGAACGGACACCCGGTTCAGGTGGTCAACGAGACCACCAGCAGGGCCTGCCCGAGGTGCTGGGTGGTCACGTGGCGTCGGGAGCGTGGCGGGGCCAGGGCTGCCGCTGCTCGAGCTGGCGGGCCACCGACAGCAGCAGGCCCTCCGCTCCCCGGGGAGCGACCAGCTGCACGCCGATCGGCATGCCGTCACGGTCGAGCCCCGCCGGGACGGACGCGGCCGGATACCCCGCGAGGTTCCACTGGCTGCAGAACACCGTGTACGGCAGCTGGCGCAGCACCGTCGCGACGAAACCGTGACCGTGGTTCTCCCCGATCACGCCGATCGGCTTGGCGATCGTCGGGAGGAGCAACAGGTCGCGTTCGGCGAACCAACCGTCCATGGTGGCGGCGAACGCTCGCGCCTCAGCCGGATCGACGGGGGCGACCCGTCTCAGCAGGCGCCCGATCCTCGCCTCGGTGCGGGTGCGGGGTTCGAGGACATCGCGGGGAGCGGCGTCGAACTCGTCGAGCAGGCCCTCCATGCGCCGCTTCGTGATGGCCAGTGAAGCCGCGGTGGTCATCGGCGGATCAGCGGAGGTGACCGCGTGGCCCGCGGCGCGTAGATCCGCGGCGATCCGATCGACCGCCGCCGCCAGCTCATCGCCGACCCCCACGGGGACGGACGGCTTCTTGGAGACGGCGATCCGCAGGGGCCTCGGGGGCTCCGCAGGATCGCGCAGATCCGTCCGGTCACCCAGCACGTCGAGCATGAGGGCGGCGTCCGCCACCGTCGTCGCGACCGGCCCCCACTCGCTCATCCCGTACCAGTCGAAGCCGAAGTCGGCCTTGGGGACGATCCCCTCGCCGGGTTTGATGCCGAACAGCCCACACGCGGCCGAGGGGATCCGGATCGATCCCATCCCGTCGGCGGCGAGGGCCAGCGGGACCATGCCGGCGGCAACGGCCGCGGCGCTGCCCCCGCTGGAGCCTCCCGGCGTGCGGCGCAGGTCCCAGGGATTGTGGGTGGCCCCGTAGGCCATGGACTGCGTGAACGCCCACAGGCAGAACTCCGGCACCCGCGTCTTGCCGACGACGATCGCCCCGGCCGCGCGCAGGCGGCGGACCATCTCGGCATCCCGTTCCGCCGGCTCGGGCGAGGTCGCCAACGACCCGTTGCGGGTCGGCAGGCCAGCGACGTCGATGTTGTCCTTGATCGCGATGGGCACCCCGGCCAGGGGCAGGCGCCCCAGCTCCGGATCGTCGAGCCGGATGCGCCGTTCGAGCTCCCGGGCCTCCTCGAACGCCGGCCCCCGCCGGAAGCACTGGAAGGAACGGATGCGGTCGTCGCGTCCGGTGATCGCGTCGAAGTGTGCGGTGAGCAGTTCGACGGGGTCGACCTCGCCCTCCCGGACCAGAGCGGCGAGTTCGACGGCGGGACGGCCGACCAGTTGTTCACCCATGGATGGCTCTCACTCCTCGTCCGGTCGGTAGACGGCCCCCGTCATCGCTCGCACCACGACCGTACTCGGCGAGCTCGACGGCCTCGAAACGGGTACCACGTTCGAACCGTGAGTGGTGGGGCGCATCCAACCACCCCGAGGACGTCCCGTCATCGACCGGGGTGGTCCCACGTTGCAGCGGTGGCCCGGAGCGACCACGCTCGTGAGCGTGAATATCGATCTGGTGCTGGGCGGTGGTGGTGTGCGGGGGGTGGCGTTCGCCGGGGCGATCGCCGCCCTCGAGGACGCCGGGTACACGGTCCGCCGTGTGGCCGGGGTCTCGGCCGGAGCGATCGTCGGGGCGCTCGCCGTGGCCGGCGTCCCGGCCGTGCGGATGCGTTCGCTCGCCCGCGAACTCGACTACCGGGCGTTCGCGCTCTCGGACCTGCTCGACGGCCTGCGGTTCCGCGGAGCCCTCAGCACGGTGGTGGAGCGGCTCGGACTCGGGGGGCACGCACCGGACGACTGGCTGCGGAAGATCCTCGCGACCCACGGCGTCGAGACGTTCGGTGACCTGCGTGAGGAGGACGAGGGGTCGGACCTGCCGCCGACGCGCCGGTACCGGTTGGTGGCCGGGGCGCTGGATGTCGTGAACCGCCGGGTGGTCCGGCTGCCGTGGGACACCGGGCGGTACGGCATCTCCCCGAACGAGCTGCCGGTGACGACCGCGGTGCGTGCCTCCATGTCGATCCCGTTCGTCTACGACCCCGTCACGCTCGGGACCGACGACATGGCCGGCAGCCTGTTGGACGGCGGGCTGGTCACCCACTTCCCGGTCTCGGTGTTCGATCGCACCGACGGTCGGCCCCCCAGGTGGCCGACCTTCGCCATCCGACTCATGCCGGGGCGGACCCCCGCCGGAGGCGAGATCGCGACGAACCGGGAGCTGCTGCGGGCGCTCGTCGAGACGCTCCTCAGCTCGACCGACGAGCTGGCCACCGATCGCCCGTGCGACCGGGAACGGACGGTCACGGTGGACACCTTGGGCGTGCGCGCGCTCCAACTGGGGATCGACGACGAGACGAACGACGCGCTGTACGCCAGCGGGTACGAGTCCGTCGAACGCTTCCTGACTGGTTGGGACCACGACGACTACGTGGAACGGTGCCGGAGCGGAGGATGAACGGACCGGTCACGACGACGGATCCGCGCCTCGCTCACAGCCGGCGGTAGCGGCGCTTGACGGGAGGCAGGTCGTCCTCACCGTCGAGCACCCGACGGAACGACGCGAGATCCTCCTCGAGGATCGCCGGCAGTCGGCCGAGGTCGCCCTTGTCGTAGGCGGCGAACGCCCCCCGGTACATCAGCTCCTCGGCCCTGTCCGCATCGAGGTGGGCTGACAGGATCGCGACCATGGTGCTGGGGGCCTGCCTGATGATGTCGGGCAACGCGGCCGCACCGTCGAGGTGCGGCATCGACAGATCCAGCAAGGCGGCGTCGGGCTGGTGGTCCGCGACCGTCTCGATGCCGGCGCGGCCGTCGCGGGCGGTGCCGACCACATCGAAACCGCTGCGCGTGAGCAGCTTCTCGACCAGGAAGACGAGATCGGGCTCGTCATCGACGATCACGACCGAAGCGGTCCGGTCCTGCTCCCCACCGTTCGCGTCCTGCCCACTCACGGTGCATCCTCCGACGCGTCTGAGCGTCACGAGACTATACGCTGCTGGGACAGACCAAGACCGGCACGATGTCGCGAGAAGGCCCACGGAAGCCCGTCGGTCCGCGACACGGGGGACCATGACCATCACCGAAGAGCTGCGTCCGTCCGACGAGCAGGCACGGCTGGACGCGATCCGCCGCTACGACATCCTCGATACCCCTCCCGACGGGGCGTTCGACCGGATCACCGCGCTGGCGGCCCGCCTCTGCGACGTCCCGATCGCCACGATCTCGATCGTCGACGAGGACCGCATCTGGTTCAAGTCCTCTCACGGCCTCGAGGTCGACGAGGTCGGCCGCGACCCGGGACTGTGCGCCTCGGCGATCTTCCGCGACGAGCCGCACGTGGTCACCGATGCGATCGAGGACCCGCGGACCCTGGACAACCCGTTGGTCCGTGGGGAGCTGGGCCTGCGTTTCTACGTCGGTATCCCGCTGACGACCAGCGACGGGTACAGGCTCGGCACCCTGAACGTCATCGACGTCGAACCCCGGGAACCGACCCAGGAGGAGATCGACACCCTCACGGACCTCGCCGCGGTGGTCATGGACGAACTCGAGCTGCGGCTGGCGGCCCGCCGCACCATCGAGCTCGAAGCAGCCAAGGAAGCCGCCGCGTTCCGCGAGTCGCTGCTGGCCGGCATCTCCCACGAGATGCGCACCCCCATCTCGATCCTCAACGGCCTCGTCAGCCTCGAACCCGACGACGAGTTCGACGCCGAAGCCCGACGCACCATGATGCACCGCCACATCCGTCAGCTCGACTGGATGATCAACCGCTACCTGGACTTCACCAGCATCGAAGCCGACCGCCCTCCGACGGTCACCCCCGAACGGGTCGACCTGGTCGAGCTCGCCCGCGACGCCCAGGACGTCTTCGCCGCCGACGGGCCCATCGAACTCGAGGTCGACGACACCGTCCCCAGCGTGCTGGCCGATGCGAACCGCACCCGCCAGATCCTGATCGAACTCCTGCACAACGCCGTCCGTTTCAGTCCACCCGACGCTCGCGTCGCCCTCCACGTCGGGCCCCACGATCCCGACACCGTCGCCGCCACCGTCGAGGACGAGGGCCCCGGCATCCACCCGGACGACCAGGACCGCATCTTCGACAAGCTGCACCGGGGAGGCGACAGCGGCGGCAGCGGCATCGGTCTGTACGTCGCCCGCACGCTGGCACGGATCCAAGGTGGCCGCATCGAACTCGAGTCGCGCCCCGGCGACGGCAGCCGTTTCACCCTCGTGCTGCCGGCGCTCGCCCCGCGGACCGACAGCCGCTGACGGCCAGGCGCCCGTTCGGACATGGCGTGGGCACCGACCGACGTCGATACTCGCCGCGGGTGGTCCACCCGCGGTCGTCCCCCAGGAGGTCTCCCGCCATGTCCACCGACGCCATGCCGACCAAGAAGGCCGCACGGATCGTGCCCGTGCCCACCATCCGTTTCGACGGCGGCGCCGTCGCCGGGCGAGCGATCCGGATCGACCAGGACGACAGCACCCTGGGGAGGAGCGAGAACAACGCCTACGTCGTCACCGATCCCAAGGTGTCCCGGGTCCACGCGCGACTCCAGAAGCAGGCGGGGACCGTGATCGTGACCGATCTCGGCAGCAGCGGTGGGACGACCGTGAACGGCAACGCCATCGACGGACCCTGCAGCCTCCACCACGGTGACACCATCGCCTTCAGCGGGGTCGAGGGCCGCTTCGAGGACCCGGCCGCGTCCGTCAGCGAGGATCACACCACGGAGGTGCTCGAACTGCCGACCGTCGCCACCGGCCCCGACCTGTCGCCACGCCAGCAGCAGGTGCTCGAACGCATCGCCGAGGGCATGACCAACAAGGAGATCGGCGCGGATCTGGGCATCACCGAACGCACCGTCAAGGCCTACGCCCAGGAGCTCTACGACAAGCTCGAGGCCCGCAACCGGGCAGGAGCGGTCGCCGAGGGGGTCAAGCACGGCTTCCTGATGTGAGCTCGGGGCGTGCGGCCATGCCCTCCGGTCCGGTGTCGGTCCGGTGCCTCGGTCCGGTGTCGGTCCTGCGCCGCACGGGTCGGCCTCGGCAGTGACCAGCGGACCGGGCATCGGTACCTTGTGTCGCGTATGACGGAGCGTGTCGTGGAACTGGCCTTCGGTGAGGTGACCGTGCACGCCGTCGAACGGTCCGAGGCCTCCGGGTCGGTGCCCGCGTTCGCGACCTGGCCGTGCCACGGATGCGGTCGGACCCGACTGCTCGACGACGCGTGGATGCTCACCGTGACCGACGCCCCCACCGGCGCCAACCGTCGCCAGGTGATGGTGTGCGCCGGGTGCAAGGTCCAGGTCGAACGCTGATCGTCAGGCCGTCTGAGCGGGGATCACCGTGGTGGGGAAGCGGCGGCAGTCGACCTCTAGATGTGCGGGGTGGGCCCTACGGGGTGTTGGCCCCGACGAGCTCGCGGTCGTGGCTGTCGTTCTCGTCGGCCAAGCCCACGATCTCGGTCACGTCGAGCCGCAGCGGCAGGCCGGGAGGCGGGGGCGCGTGCCCCACGTCGAGGAACCCTTCGGACTCCTCGTCGCTGCGCCTGCGTGGCCGTCGCAGCATGACCCAGGCGATGAGTCCGAGCACGACCAGCGCGACCGTGGCGGGTCCGCCCGTCGTCGACGTCGACGCCGGTTCCAGTGGGTAGGACTGGCCCGTCTGGACGTCGGATGAACCGGCCGGAGCAGGCACGGAGCCCCCGGGACCGAAGGCCGTCGCCATCTCGGCCGAGGCCGGAGGTGCGACCTCGGGCGCGGGGACGCCACCGGTGGAGGCGAGGTACGACTGTGCCGCCTGGTACGCCTGGTCCAACCATTGGTCCAGGTACGGCAGGGGCGGCACGGGCGCGCCGCCGCCCGGGTGGATCTGGAGGTGGAGGTGGGGCGGGGTGCCCTGTGCGTTGCCGCTGGTGCCGACGGTGCCCAGCACCTGTCCGCGGACCACCGACACGCCCTCCTCGATGCCCGGACCGAACGCTTCGAGGTGTGCGTAGTAGAGGTAGGTGCCGTCGGGCGCCTCGACGCGGAGCCAGTTGCCGCCGAGACCCTGGTCATGACGCAGGCCCGTGACCACGCCGTCCATGGAGGCGATGATGGGCGTTCCGCGGGCGGCGAAGACATCCACACCGCGATGCTGGCGGCCGCCGTGGCGGGGCGCGCCCCAGTCGTCGCCGTAGCTGGCGAAGCCAGCGATCGGGAAGGGGGCCATGATCCGGGCGGTGGTGCTCGGCAGGGCGCCCGTGCTGCGCAGGATGTCCATGATCGGCTTGGTGGATCGCGATCCGGCGGACGGCTGGTACGTGAGCTCCGCCACGCGGGTGATCATCTCGGGTGGGGTGGGGTCGGACGCACGTTGGACCTGTGCGCGGGGCCCCAGCAGCGGCCCGTCGGCGTACGTTCCGCGCTCGGCGTTCCGGTCCTCCGGGGTCGCCGCCAAGAGCGAACGGAGCCCACGGGGCACACCGCGGGCGTCACGCCCATAGCGACCGTCGTCGGCCTGCTCCTGATCATCTGCGGCCGACTGGTCGCCGCTCTGCTCCTGTTGCGCGGAGGTGTCGTCCTCGGCACCGTTGTCCCCGCTGTCGTTCGCGGGCTCCCCGGTCTGGTCGTCCTCCCCGGTCTGGTCGTCCTCCTCGTTCTCCTCGGGCTCCTCGCCCGTCACGACGCGCTCGA
>CAZHZQ010000004.1:32767-43778 GCA_964537235.1 uncultured Actinomycetota bacterium
GTCTGGTCGTCCTCCTCGTTCTCCTCGGGCTCCTCGCCCGTCACGACGCGCTCGACCTCGTTGGCCGTGGGGTCCGTGGCCTCCGTGCCGTCATCGACGGTGTCGTCGACGACGCCGGTGAGCTCTTCGCCGGCATCCAGGAGGGTCTCGTCGCCGTCGGTCGACTCGGCGGCGTCGTCGAGAGTCGCGTCCGTGGTGTCCGTGGTGTCGCTGGTCGTGTCGTCGGTGGTCGTGTCGTCGACCGACTCGGTGAGCGACGTGTCGGACGTGGTGGTGTCGGTACTGAGGGACGGCTCCGACGCCACGGCGGTGGCCAACGGCGTCATCAGTGACGCCACTGCCACCGCGACCGGCAGCACCCCGCGGACGAACATGGTTTTCGTGATCCTCACGGTTCGTGCCTTCCATCAAGTTCGGGGTCGGGCAGCCAGTACACGGTCTCGGCGCCAAGTGACCGCAGGTGGTCTTGCACGATCACCGCGCCGTCGTTCCAGATCTGGTCGCTCAGTTCGCCCTGTGCGGCCGCGCGTGCGACCGCCTCGTCACGGTCGCCCGGCAGGCGGGCGGCCTCCGTGAGCAGCGTGGCGACCTCGCGGTAGCTGTCGATCGCCTCGAGGAACCGGTCGTGGGCCTCCACCAGCGCGTCGGGCGGGGTGAGGGCGGCGACGTCCTCGCGGGTCTCGGCGAGCATCCGGCCCCACGTCACGGGCATCTCGCGCAGGGTCTCGTCGTCGTAGCGCCGCTGTCCGATGTCGGTGATCCCCAGCTTCAGGCCGTTCTCGACCACGAAGCCGGCGTCCTCGGCCAGCGGCTTGAACTCATCGAGGTAGGCCGCCGCCGCGGCGAGATCGGCGGCAGCGTCGGGCGTCTCGACCGGATCGGCCACGGGGGGCGGCGGGGCGTCTGCAGGCGGCGTTCCCACGCCCAGCCAGGTGAGCACGCCGAAGCTCAACGCCATGCCGACGACACCGATCGCGACCAGCCGCATCCGTGCAGCCAGGCGGGAGGTCGGCGGCGACGTCGCGGGCTCCTCGTGGACCGGTGGGCTCATGAGCTGGGTCATCATGACGCCACCGCCTCGGCGCCGGCGTCGGCGCCCTCGGTGGCCTCGCCGCCGAGGTAGGCGGCCAGAAGTTCGGGGCTGTCGGCCAGCTCGCTCGACTTGCCGTCGACGACGACCTGGCCCTTCTCCAGCACGTACGCGCGATCGGTGTTGCGCAGTGCCGTGTGGACGAACTGCTCCACGATGATGACCGCGGTGCCCTCGGCGTTGACCGCCGCGAGGATGTCGTACAGCTGGGACACGATCTTGGGCGCCAGGCCCAGCGACAGCTCGTCGCACATCAGCACCTTGGGCGACGACATCAGGGCACGGGCCACGACCAGCATCTGCTGCTCGCCGCCCGACAGGGTGATGGCGTGCTGCTTGCGCCGTTCCTTCAGCCGCGGGAACAGGTCGAAGGCCATGTCCAGCTGGCGCTGGTAGCCGGCCTTGTCCTTGTGCCGCGGCCAGTAGCCGTAGCGCAGGTTCTCCTCGACGGTGAGGTCGGGGAACAGCTCGCGGCCCTCCGGCACCTGCCCGACCCCGTGACCGACAACCTTGTGAGCGGGCAGGCCGTGGATGGGCTTGCCGTCGAGCACCACGGTGCCGTCGTCGGGCGACACCAACCCCGAGATCAGCCGCAGGGTCGTGCTCTTGCCCGCGCCGTTGGCGCCGAGCAGGGCGATGGCCTCGCCCGCGTCCACCTCCATGGTCACGCCACGCAGGGCGGTCACGGCTCCGTAGCTCGCCGTCACGTCGTTCACCTCGAGCAGCGCCATCAGACTCCCACCGTCTCGGACTCGTTCTCGGGAACGTCCGTCGTCGCGTCGTCCTCGGTCGCCGGGTCAGCAGCCGTGTCCTCGTCGGCCTGGCCGAGGTAGGCCGCGATGACCGCCTCGTTGGACTGGATCTCGGCGGGCGGCCCCTCGGCGATGATCGCGCCCTGGTCCAGCACGTACAGGTAGTCGCTGACGCCGGTGACCATGCGCACGTCGTGCTCGATCAGCAGCAGCGTCGCCCCGAGGTCGCGCACGAACCGCAGCACCTCGGTCAGACGGTCGGTCTCGCGCTCGTCCAGGCCGGAGGCGGGCTCGTCCAGCATGATGACGCGTGCCCCGGTGACCAGCGCGCGGGCGACCTCGACCATCCGCAGCACCCCGAACGGCAGGCCGGCGACCTGACGGTTGGCGTGCTCGTTGAGGTCGAGCAGGTCGATCACCTTGCGGACCCGCAGCCGGGCGGAGAGTTCGGCCTCGAGGGCCGGACGGGTCGCGGCCATGTGCTGGATGAAGCCGGTGCGGTTCTGCAGGTGCGTGGCGGAGAGCAGGTTGTCGAACACGGTCAGCTGGGGGAACAGCTGGATCCGCTGGAAGGTCCGTGCCACACCGAGTTGTGCCCGCTGGAACACCGGGAGGCTCGTGACGTCCCGGCCGCGCACCCGCACCTCGCCGGCATTGGGGTTGTTGAAGCCGGCGATCGAGTTGAACAGCGTGGTCTTTCCGGCGCCGTTGGGCCCGATCAGCCCGGTGATCTCGCCCTCGCGGACGCTCAGCGAGGCGTCGTCGACCGCGACCAGACCACCGAAGCGCACGGTGATGCCCCGTGCCTCGAGCAGTGCTTCGCGCTCGTCGCGACGTGCCGGGTCCGGCAGCTCCGCGCGCTTGGCCCGGGTGGAGATCGACAGGGTCTCGTCGTCCTCGTCCTCGTCCTCGACCTCGTCCTCGGCGACCTCGACGTCCTGGTCGTCCTCGGCCGTCGCCGACGCGGCGTCGGGCCCGTCCGCAGTCGTCGTGGCCGCCGGCTCCTCGGCCACGTCCAGCTCGAAGTCGAGGATCTCGTCCGCGGCGTCCTCCACCAGGCGTCGGGACGCCACGCGGCGGGCGACGCCCAGGAGCACCCGCTCCTTGGCTGCCACCAACAGCCGAGGCAGCAGCGGCAGCTCGGACTCCTCCGCGGTGGTTGCCTCTGCCGCGACCACGGGCACCTCGGACTCCTCCGAGTCCTCCGAGTCCGCCGAGTCCGCCGTCTCCGCATCTGCCGCGTCCGCCGTCTCCACGCCTGCCACAGCCGCCTCGGCCTTGGCTTCGGCGTCGGCGTCGGCCTGGAGCGCCGCGAGCCGGTCCATGGCGACCGCTGGCAGGGAACGGATCCGCTGCGCGGCGCGGCCTGCGCGCTCGCTCAAGGTGGTGGCCAGTGCGGCCAGCCCACCGGGGTACGACAGGAAGACGACCGCCAGCAGCACCGCGGACACCAGCTCCAGGTAGTCCCCGAGGAAGGTGTAGCGGAAGAACAGCTCACCGAGTGCGGCGAAGAACACCGAGGCGCCGACCGCACCGGGAAGGCTCGAGAGGCCCCCGACGACCGCGATGGCGAGGTAGAACAAGGAGGTGTTGAACCCGAACGTCTCCGGGCTGACCACGCGCGCCTCGGTCATGATGAGGCTGCCGGCGATCCCCGCCAGCCCCCCGGACAGCGCGAACGCCAGCACCTTGTAGCGCAGCACGTTCATCCCGAGCGACTCGGCGGCCATCTCCGACCCGCGGATCGCGAAGAACGCCCGGCCGGTCCGGGAATCGCGCAGGTTGGTCAGGCCGTAGACCACCGCGATCGCAATGCCCCATGCCACGTAGAAGAACGCGACACGCGAGCCCGACAGGTCGAACTGGAGCAGGCTGTTCTCGCTGCCGATCGGCACGCCCTCGATGGAGCCGTAACGGGTGACCCAGTCCTGGCGGAACAGGAACTCGCTGGCTGCCCACGAGAAGATCAGCGTGGCGACCGCCAGGTACAGGCCGCGGACGCGCAGGGCGACGATGCCCAGCAGCGTGGCCGCGCCGGCCGCTGCCGCAGCGGCGACCGGGAGGTTCAGGGGGAACGGCAGGCCCATCATGTTCGCGGCGAAGCCGGCGGCGTAGGCCCCGATGCCCACCAGTGCGGCGTGGGCGAGCGAGATCTGGCCGACCCAACCGGTCAGCATGACCAGCGAGGCGGCGACGATGACGAACACCGCGGCCTCGTTGACGCTGGGCAGGACCTCCTGACCACCGGGGACGAAGGGGAACGCCAGGAGCAGCCCCAGCGCAGCGACCTGGATGCGGTTCATGCCGCTCATACGATGCCCCCTCGCACGTCGGTGGCCACGACGCGCTCACCGCGCATCGCCATCACGACCATCGCCAGGATCGCCAGCATCAGCTGCGGGGCGCCCTGGAGGTGCAGCAGCCCGGGGATCAGCGGGACCATGCCCAGCACCACACCCACCACCGCCGCGCCTCCGACCGCGCCGACGATGCTCCCGAGGCCACCCAGCAGGACCGCCAGGAAGGCAGGCAGCGCCTGCAGCGGCAGGATGTAGGGGTGCAGCGGGGCCACGGCCGCGAGCAGGATGCCCGCGACGCCGGCCAGCGCGCCGCCCATGATCCAGGTCAGCGAGGTCATCAGCTCCGGGTTGACCCCCATCAGCGAGGCGGCACGCGGGTTCTGCGCCGAGCCACGCATCAACAGGCCGAGGTCGGTGAACCGGAACAGCGCGCTCAACGCGCCGAACAGCACCAGCATCGTGGCGAACAGTCCCAGCTCGCCGTACCGGATGGTCGACCGGGCCACGGTGATGTGCCCCTCCGGGAACAGCGTCACGCCCGTGAGCGGACGCGCCCCCCAGATCTGGGCCATGATGGCGACCCCGAGACCCAGCACGATGACGGTGCCGACGGTCTGGGCGGTCTCACCGAGCTTGCGCATCGGGCGGACGAATATCCGCTGGACCAGCCAGCCCAGCGCTCCCCCGAGTGCGATCGCCAGCGGCAGCGCCAGCACCAGCGGCATCCCCACACTGTCCAGCGTGTACAGGGCGTACGCCGGGAAGGTGGCCATGACCCCGTGGGCGAGGTTCAGCACCTTCGAGGCCCGGTAGATCATCACGATGCCGATGGCCAGGATGGCATACGCACCGACGAGCGGCATGGAGAGCACCAGGCCCACCAGGATGTCCAACGGTCCCACCGTGCGTCTCCTCGCCGTTCCGTGTCGGTCGTCGTCCCGAGCTTGCGTGGATCAGAGGGCGGGGTCCTTCAACCACCCGGTCTGCATGTACTGCCACCCGTTGAAGCTGCCCCCGGTGGCCTCCACCCGGAACCCCTGCGCCGTCTTGTTCGCGTGGCGGGAGTTCGCCCGCCAGGACAGCGTCGAGGCGAGGTCGCTCTGGTAGTCCATGCTGTTGAGCGTCTGCTGGACGCACGCACGGTTGACGTCGGGCGAGCAGCGGGCGACCGCCTCGACGAACACCTTCATACCGAGATAGGCGCCCTGGAGGAACTGGTTGCGGTAGTCGATGCCCGACCGCTCGGAGCGCACGTCCTGGACGTACTCCGCCACGCCGGCCTTCTTGTCCAGCGGCGGGATCGGCGGGTTGTAGCCGGTGAACACCATCATCTCGTTGCACCAGTCGCGGCACTTGGTCGCGAAGTCGTCGGTGAACAGGGTCTGGTGACCGTATGTCTCGTCGCCGCGCCCGGCGTTGGCGCCGGAGTTGGAGCCCTTCCACGTCTCCGCGGTCGACGGGACCAGCAGGAGCACCACGGCGTCGCAGCCGCTGCCGCTGCTGGTGTTGTTGCAGGCGTTGTTGAAGTTGGTGGCCTCGGAGCCGTAACTCGTGCGGTCCGGCTCGATCGGCACGTCCGCCTTGACGGTCCCGCCCATCGCCTTGACCTGCTTCTTGAAGGCGTCCGCACCTTCCAGCCCGAACCGGAAGCGGTTGTCCCACACGATGCCGAAGGTCCGCGCGCCGTTGTCGTAGGCGTGCTTGGCCATGATGCGCATGGTCGAGACCGTGGCGGTCGCCACCGGCCACACCCACGGGTCGTTGTACTGGTCGATGCGCATGCCGTCGGTGCCCACCACGGGGATGCCCGCATTGCGGATGTCACCGGCCAGGATCGCCTGGCCCAGGCCCTCCGAGGAGGGCACCACCGGCAGGGCGAAGTAGCCGTCCTCGATGAAGCGCTTGATGGTCTGCTGGCCCTGGGCCGCGTCCCAGCTGTCGTTGACGGTCTTGAGCTCGATGCGTCGGTCGCAGACCCCGCCGTCGCGGTTCACCTTGTTGAGCACCGCGCGCATCCCCACGGGGGAGGACGACAGGAGGCTGGCGCCTGCGCCGTCCTTGACCACGGTCGATGCGACGTTGATGGTGTCCTCGGTGACGCCGGTGCTGACGTTGTCGTTGGCGGAAGGGTTGCAGCCGGCGGCCGCGCCACCGCTGCCGCTGGAGCCGGAGGCGCCGCCTCCGGAGCCGTCGCCGCCGCCGACGGAGACCGAGCCGCTGTTGGTGTCGCTGTCGGCGTCCCCCGACGAGCTGTCGCCGGACGTGGTGTCGCCGGACGAACTGTCGCCGGACGTGGTGTCGCCGGACGTGGTGTCGCCGGTGTCACCGCTCGCGGAGGTCGAGTTGGTGCCGTCGTCGGACTGCGCTCCGTCGGCGCCCGACGGGCTGCCGGGCTGGGCCACGTTCCCGCTGTCGCCGACCTCGAGGTCGCCGCTGTCTCCGACCTCGAACCCGCCGTCATCGAACCCGTCGTCTGCGAGCCCGTCGCCCGAGGTGACCTCTCCGGTCTCGGGATCGACCACCGCGACGCCCTCGCCGTTCGTGCCACCCGAGACGTCCGCCAGCGCGAAGTTGGGCTGACCTCCTCCCTGGTTGGGGAGCACCTCGACCGCCGCGACAGAGCCGAAGAGCACGCCCGCGACGAAGATGACGATGCTCTTGTAGGCGGTGCTCACACCTTGGGAGGCTTGGGGAGAGCCTGGTGAGCCTGGGGAACCTTGCGAGCCGTTGGCCTGCATGTCGTACAACCTCCGGGTCCGTGTGGACGTATCTGGTGGTGCGTTCACATACTGGTACGGATGAGCGGCCCGCCGTCTTACGGCGGTCCGCGGACCTGTGTTCCGCGGTCTGCGGGCGTTCAGCCGCTGGTGATGGCCGCGCGCAGCTGGTCGCGGACGGCATCGGACACCACGGCGGTCCCGCCGACGACCCAACCCTCGTCGAAGCGGTCGGCACCGTCGGTCAGGAACGTGCCGGTGGCTTCCGGCACGTCGCCGTGCGGCACCAGCACCACCACGGCCGCCAGCCGGGCTGCCAGCGCCGTGGCGGTCAAGCCGTCGGGGAACGCGGCCCCCGTCGCGAACACCAGTGGGCGGTTGCTGTCGGCCCCGTGACGCGACAGCGCGAGCTCGGCCACGGCCAGCGACGTGGCGTAACGGTCCCCGCCGGACAGGCGGATCACCTCGTAGCCGAGCCCGGTCAGGTGGTCGGCGACCGACGGCGCGATCGCCGCGGTGCCGCCCACCAGGTAGATGGTCTGCGTCTCGATGTCGGCCAGGGCCTGCTCGGTGGACGGCGGCAGGGCGTCGGGCAGGGTCAGCAAGACGGGCGGGGGGTCCGGCGCGCTGGCCAACGCACCCGCGGACACCGCGTCCGGCCAGGCACGATCGGCCACCTCGTGGGCGCCCAGGGCGATCACGACCTCACCGGCGTCGGAGGCACCCGTCGCGCGGGCGACCGTCGCCGCCGTCTCGAACCGGTCGCCGCCCTCCAGACGGAACACCTGCCGACCGTTGCCGGCCGCCTGGTTCGCGACCCCCTGCGACACGGCGGCCTCGCCGCCGAGGATCCACACCCGCGTGCTGCCGAGCCGGTCGAGCTCGGAAGCCACCGCCGCCGGCAGCTGGTCCGCATCGGTCAGGAGGATCGGAGCACCGAGCAGGGCGGCGAGCGTCCCGCCGGCCAGCGCGTCGGGGTAGTTCCACGCGGTCGCCAGCACCACGTCGCGCGACGCCGGCGTGCCGTCGTCCGGGCTGGGCCAGCCGGCACGCGACACCTCCAGAGCCGTGGCGATGCGGTCACCGCCCGACAGGCGGTCGACCTCACCCACATCGGGGGCGACGTCCACCACCAGCGTGTCGGAGTCCTTGCCCCCGTCGCCGTCGCGGACCGTCACGGTCACGGTGTGCTTGCCCGCGTCGGTGTAGGTGTGCGTGACCTTCTCGCCGGTCGCGGGCTCGCTGCCGTCGCCCAGGTCCCAGGAGTAGGTCAGCTCGTCGTCGCCCGGGTCGCTTCCGCTGGCCTGCAACGTGACCGAGCGACGCACCTCCACGGACATGTCAGGGCCGGCTTCGACGGTGGGGGCCGCGTTGGTCACCGCGACCTTCCGGGTGGTGGAGGCCGCGAGGTCGTCGTTGTCGGTCACGGTCAGCTCCACCGTGTAGGTGCCGTCGTCGCCGTACGTGTGGGTGACGGTCGGGCTCGAGGTCGTCACCGGGTCCGACCCGTCCCCGAGGTCCCAGGCGTAGCTCACGATCGCACCGTCGGGATCGGCGCTCGCCGACGCATCGAGGGTCACGGCGGAGCCCTCGACCGCGTCCGGCGGATCGGCGATGCTCGCGGTGGGACGCCCCGCGTCGTCGTCGCGGATCAGCACCAGTCCCTCGTCGTCGAACACGGTGGCACCGACAGCGTCGGTCAGGTGCACCCCGAACGTGCGGTTGGGCTCGTGCTCGAAGTTGCCCACGACCGTCACCGTGATGGTGCCGGCGGTCTCACCTGCCGCGATCTCCAGTGTCCCCGACGCCGCCTGGTAGTCCGTGCCGGCCACGGCCGAGCCGTCCACGGTGGTCCAGTCGACGCTGACCCCGTCGCTGGTCTCCTCGTCCTCGGGCTCGACCAACGTGACGGTGAACTCGACGTCGGTGGTCCCGGTGTCGCCCTCGTCGACCTCGACGTCGTCGATGGTCAGGCGCGGACCGTCGTCGTTGAGCAGCGTCATGGTGGAGGAGGAGCTGCCGTCATCGGCGATCTGGCCGTTGATGGGATTGGACGGGTCGACGAAGAAGTGCTCGTTGGGCTCGGAGAGGTCGTCGCCGTGGGTCTCGATCTGGATCACGTCGGTGTCGATGACCCCGTCCCTGCCCGGCCGGCCATTCAGCGTGACCGTGCCCTCCGACTCTGTGTAGTCCCCGTCGTCCACGGTGGCGGTCCCGTCGCGTGTGGCGTAGGTGACGTCCACGTCCAGCGACGACAGGTGCGACAGCGTCACCTCGACGTTGCGCTGCGCATTGAGGCCGTCGTCACCCTCGGCGAACGTCCGATCACGGATGATCACGGTCGGTTCCGCGTCGTCGTTGACGATGGTGCCGGTGGCCTCGTCGGTCTTGGTCTCGTCCGTCGTCCCGTCGGCCAGCTCGAAGGGCGGGTTGTCGTCGATGTCGCTCGGGGCGGCGAGGGTCACCTCGAACAGCTCGTCCACCTCGTGTTTGTCGTCCCCGACGATCGTGACGGGCACCTCGACCTCGGTCGTCCCGGCGGGGACGACGAACTGCGCCCCGTCGATCGGGTCGAAGTCGTGGTCCCCGGACTCGGTCGAACCGTCCCGTGCCCGAGTTGCACTGTTATCACCGTCGGCCGTCTCGTAGGCCAGCGTGATGTCCCCACCGCTGGGCTCCGACAGGGTCACCGTGAACGACATCGTCGGCGTTTCGCCCGGCGCCCCTTCCTCCACGGACGCGTCGTCGATCCAGATCTCCGGCAGGCCGTCGTCGTCCAGGATCGTGCCGATCGCGGACGTGTCCGGCGGCAGGTAGGCGGGTCCGGTGGCCTCGCTGAGGTGGACGAAGAACGTCTCGTCGGTCTCGGGGTCTTCGGCGCCGTGGAAGCCGTCGACATCACCGACGACCTCCACCACGAACGTGGCCTGGAACCCGTTGGCCGCATCGAAGGTCAGGGTCTCGTCGGATGCCCCGACGTAGTCGTCGCCCTCGGTCGCCTGCTCGGTTGCGTCGTTCTCGTCGTCGCCGTCACCGGTCGTGGCCTGGACGGTCGCGGGCCCGTCCGGGGTGGGAGTGACCTGGACGGTGAAAGCCATCTCGGTGGTGCCGTCGTGCCCTTCGACCACCTCGGCATCGGCGATGCTGACCCGCGGCCGGTCGTCGAGGATCGTCACGGTCGCCACCAGGTCCGCGGGCTCGACTGCGAGGTCCCCGGGGGCGATATCGGTGAGCTCGACGGTGAAGGTCTCGTCCTCCTCCAGCTCCGGGCCCTGGGCGGTCGGGATCTCGATCACGGCCGTGCTGGCGCCGGCGGGGATGGTGACCTCGGCCGGATCGGGCGGCGTGTAGTCGTCGGTGGCGGTCGCAGAGCCGTCGGCGACGGTGTAGGTGACGAGCGTGTCGGCCTGGGCGGGTGCGGTGAGCTCGATGCCCACCATGGCGTCGTCCCCCTCGGCAACGTCGACCTCCGGCTCGGTCACCGAGACCTTGGGGTCGTCGTTCTCGATGGTGCCGATCGCCTCGCCGTCATCGATGTCGGCGTTGTTCGACGTGACCGCCTCGAGCTGCACGGTGAAGGTCTCGTCGTCCTCGATGTCGACGTCGCCGATCAGGTCGACGGTGACCGTGGTGAATTTCTCACCTTCCGTGTTCTCGACGCTCGGGCTCTCGATCGTTCCAGTGCCCTTGGTAGTGCCTGCGACCACCGCGTCGTAGTCCTCACCCGCCGTAGCAGTGTCGGGGTCGGGGTCGGCGTCTGAGCCGGTCTTCCACGTGAACTCGATGTCGGTCTCGGGGGGGAGATCGTCGGGATCGATGCTGACCTCGAACGAGATCTGCTTCTTGCCGTCGTCGCCTTCCACGACCGGGCCGCCGTCCGCGATGCTGATGGTCAGGTGACCGACCGCGCCCGCGGGTGCGGGCCAGGCGACCGTCATCGAGGCCAGCAGCGCGATCGCCGCCAGCGACGCCATCGCACGATGCATCAGCCGCCCGCGTAGCGGGCTCGTCGGCGATCCGAAGTGATGGCTCACGGCACGGTCCTTGTGGTTCGTCGTTGTACGGAGCGGTCCGGCCGGTCGGGCAACGGAGCGGTCCGGTCAGGTCAGGTGGTGGCCACCAGCTGGGCGACGGCACGGCGGCGCCACACGG
>CAZHZQ010000005.1:0-35948 GCA_964537235.1 uncultured Actinomycetota bacterium
ACCTCGACGGCCTCCACGGGTTCCGCGACCACGTCGTCGGCACGATGCACCAGGGCCTGCAGGGGCTCGTCGAGCAGCGGGGCATCACCTACCACCACGGCTGGGGCCGCATCATCGAGCCCGGCGTCGTGGAGGTCGACCTGGCGGACGTGGGGACCGAACGGGTCGAGGCCGACAACGTCGTGATCGCCACCGGATCGGTCCCGCGGGACCTGCCGGGGGTCGATGTCGACGGTGACGTGGTGATGACCTCCGACGAGGCGTTGCGCGTCGACCGGATCCCCGAGCGGGCGGTGATCATCGGGGCCGGGGCGATCGGGATGGAGTTCGCCACGTTCTGGTCCGGTGTCGGCGCGGACGTCACGGTTGTCGAGGCGCTGGACCGGGTGCTGCCGCTCGAGGACGCCGACTCCTCGAAGGCGATGGAACGTGCGTTCCGCAGGGCCGGCATCGAGGTCGTCACCGGTGGCATGGTCCAGGGTGCGAAGGTCGAGCAGGGACGTGCCACGGTCGAGGTCGAGGTCGGCGACGACGTGAGGACGTTTCACGCGGACGCGGTGCTCGTCGCGATCGGTCGCCGCCCCAACCTCGAGGATGCCGGCATCGAGCAGCTGGGGGTCGTCGGGGACGACGGCTTCGTGCAGGTCGACGACCGCGGCCGCACGTCGGTCGACCGCGTGTGGGCGATCGGCGATGTCACGCCGGGGCTGCAGCTGGCCCACTCCGCCTTCGCCGAGGGCTTCGTCGTGGCCGACATGATCGCCGGGGTCGACGAGGTCCGCCCGGTCGACCACGCGCAGGTGCCGCGCGTCACGTACTGCCGGCCCGAGGTCGCCTCGGTCGGTCTGACCGAGGGGCAGGCCCGGGATCGGTTCGACGAGGTGGAGACGGCGAAGTACCCGCTGCGCGCGAACGCGAAGGGACTGATCTCGGGACTGAACGGCCACGTCAAGGTCGTGCACCGGGGATCGGACGCCGAGACGCTCGGGGTCCACGTGGTCGCCCCCCACGCCACCGACGTCATCGCCGAGGCGACACCGATCACACAGTGGGGCGCCTACCCGTCCGAGGTAGCAAGCATCGTGCACGCCCACCCCACGATCGCCGAGGCGGTCGGCGAGGCCTTCCTCGTCGCGAACGGCACCCCGTTCCACACGCACTGACCCGTCGAGTGGCAGCCCGGTCGCAGATCTGCAACCGAGCTGCCACTCGACGTCAAGAAGGGGGGTTGCGGGCGGCCTGGGGGGTGGTCGGGGAGGTGGACCACGCGGCGTTCCGGGGTGTCGCCACCACGTCGCACAGCGCGGCGGGGGACGCGCTGCTGCGTGCGGTGTCCCGCGCGGGCGACTGGTCGGTCATCTGGATCGTGACCGCGCTGCTGCTCGCGCTGTTCGGCGGGAAGCGCGGGCGTCGCGCGGCGCTGCGCGGCTGGCTGTCGATCGGCATCTCGTCCGCGGTCTTCAACCACTCGATCAAGTTCCTGGTCCGTCGGACCCGGCCCGACCTCGACCTGGTCCCCGAGGACCGCCATCCGGTCAAGTCGACCTCGACGTTCTCGTTCCCCAGTGGGCACACCGCCAGTGCGTTCGCCTTCGCCGGAGGGGTCGCTCCGCGGTTCCCGCCGCTGGCCCCGCCGCTGTACGCCATCGCCGTGACCATGGGGTACTCACGCGTGCACGCCGGGATGCACTACCCGTCCGATGTGCTGGTCGGGGCGGTCGCGGGGGCGACCGCCGGGTACGCCAGCGGGCCGCTGTGGCGCTGGCTCGTCGACCTCGCGTCTCGCCCGGCCCGTCCACCCGCCCCCTGAGCGGTCCACCGACCTCACCTAGAGTCAGATGAGGAGGCAACACGCGAGCCGGGAAGGTGCCCAGGTGGTGGGGATCGACGAGGGGCGCAACCGCGTCGTGATCCGCGGGGTCAGCCCCGAGATCGATGCCGGGCGGCACCCCATCAAGCGCACGCCGGGGGAGCCGGTGACCGTCGAGGCGGACGTCTTCACGGATGGCCACGACGAGATCTCCTGCGACGTGCTCTGGCGGTCCACCGACCAGGACGGCTGGCACGAGGAGCCGATGGTGCCCCTCGTCAACGACCGGTGGGCCGGGACCTTCGACGTGGGCGGGGTCGGCAGCCGGTACCGGTACACGATCCGGGGGTGGGTGGATCGCTTCAAGACCTGGCAGCACGACCTGCACAAGCGGGTCGACGCCGACCAGGACGTGTCGATCGACCTGATGATCGGCGCCGAGCTCGTCGAGGATGCCGTGGCGTCCGCCCCGGCCGGGGCGGACGCCGACAGGCTCGAGGCGTACGTGAAGCTGCTGCGGGGCGAGGCGTCGATGCAGGAGCGGTCACGGGCGGCGCTGACCGACGAGCTGCTCGAGCTGGTGCGTCGTCACGGGGAGCGTCGCTTCATCACCACCTACCCGCGGGAGCTCGAGGTCGTGGTCGACCGCGAGCGGGCCCGATTCAGCACCTGGTACGAGCTGTTCCCCCGATCGGCGTCGCCTGAGCCCGGTCAGCACGGGACGATCCGCGACGTCATCGACCACCGGCTGGACGACGTCGAGGGCATGGGCTTCGACGTGCTGTACCTGCCTCCGGTGCACCCGATCGGGGAGACCGCCCGGAAGGGACGCGACAACGTCCCGACCGCCGAGGAGGGCGACGTCGGCAGCCCCTGGGCGATCGGGTCGTCCGACGGCGGCCACAAGTCGGTCCACCCGCAGCTGGGCACCGTCGAGGACGTGCGCGACCTGGCCGACGCCTGCCGTCAGCGGGGCATGGACCTGGCGCTGGACATCGCGTTCCAGTGCTCCCCGGACCACCCGTACGTGACCGAGCACCCGCAGTGGTTCGAGCACCGCCCCGACGGGACGATCCAGTACGCCGAGAACCCCCCGAAGAAGTACCAGGACATCTACCCGTTCGACTTCGAGACCGAGGACTGGGAAGCCCTCTGGACCGAGCTGAAGAGCGTGTTCGAGTTCTGGATCGACGTCGGCGTGCGGGTCTTCCGGGTGGACAACCCGCACACGAAGCCGTTCCCGTTCTGGGAGTGGGTGATCGGCGAGATCCACGCCGAGCACCCGGACGTGATCTTCCTCGCCGAGGCCTTCACCAGGCCGCGCGTCATGGAGCAGCTCGCCAAGCTCGGGTTCGACCAGTCCTACACCTACTTCGCGTGGCGCAACGACAAGCACGGGCTCACCGAGTACCTGACCGAGCTCACCCAGACCGCCATGGTCGACTACTACCGTCCGAACGCCTGGCCGAACACGCCGGACATCCTCACCGAGTTCCTGCAGCACGGGGGACGGGGCGCGTTCGTCCAGCGGTTGCTGCTCGCCGCGACCCTGACCGCCAGCTACGGCATCTACGGCCCCGCGTTCGAGCTGCAGGAGCACGAGGCGGTGCGTCCCGGCTCCGAGGAGTACGCGGGCAGCGAGAAGTACCAGATCCGCGACTGGGACCTGGACCGCGAGGACTCCCTGCACGACCTGATCGCGCGGGTGAACGCGATCCGCCACGCCCGCCCGGCGCTGCAGTTCAACCGTCGTCTGCGCTTCCACCACGTCGACAACGACCAGCTGCTGTGCTACTCCAAGAGCATGCCGGACCACGACGACGTGATCCTGTGCGTCGTGAACCTCGATCCCCACTGGACCCAGGGAGGGTGGGTGCACCTGGACCTGGCCGAGCTCGGCGTCGAGCCCGGGCAGCAGTTCCAGGTCCACGACCTGATCACCGGGGCCCGCTACCGGTGGCAGGACCCGGCGAACTTCGTCGAGCTCAACCCGGAGGTGATCTCCGGTCACGTCTTCGAGGTCCTGCCCCAGGATCGGACCGAACACGACTTCGCGACCTACCGCTGACCCCGCCGACCCCCGCGCGACCGCCGACCGTCGCCGCGCCCAGAGGAGCCGATGACCACCGTCCCGAGAACGACCGCGACCGCCGTGCACCCCGAGGAGGAGACCGATCCCCTCTGGTACAAGGACGCGATCATCTACGAGCTGCACGTCCGGGCGTTCTTCGACTCGGACGGAGACGGGATCGGCGACTTCCAGGGCCTGACCGAGAAGCTCGACTACCTGGCTGACCTCGGGGTCACCGCGCTGTGGCTCCTGCCGTTCTACCCGTCCCCCCTGCGCGACGACGGGTACGACATCGCGGACTACACGGGCATCCACCCCGCCTACGGCACGATGCGGCAGTTCAAGACCTTCATGCGTGAGGCGCACAAGCGCGGGCTGAAGGTCATCAACGAGCTCGTGATCAACCACACCTCCGACGAGCATCCGTGGTTCCGGCGGGCGATCGAGGCCGAGCCGGGCTCGAGCCACCGGGACTTCTACGTCTGGTCCGACGATCCGGACCGGTACGAGGACACCCGGATCATCTTCCAGGACACCGAGACCTCCAACTGGGCCTGGAGCCACGAGGCGCAGGCCTACTACTGGCACCGCTTCTTCAGCCACCAACCGGACCTCAACTTCGACAACCCCGAGGTCCTCGACGCCGTCAAGGACGTGCTCGACTTCTGGGCCGGCATGGGCGTCGACGGGATGCGGCTCGACGCGATCCCGTACCTGATCGAGCGCGAGGGCACGAACTGCGAGAACCTCCCCGAGACCCACGAGCTGCTGAAGGACCTGCGCAAGCACCTCGACGCGAACCACCCGAACCGGATGTTCCTGGCCGAGGCGAACCAGTGGCCCGAGGACGCCGCCGCCTACTTCGGCGACGGCGACGAGTGCCACATGAACTTCCACTTCCCGCTGATGCCACGGCTGTTCATGGCCATCCGGCAGGAGGACCGGTTCCCCATCATCGACATCCTCCAGCAGACCCCAGAGGTCCCCGACGGTGCCCAGTGGGCCGTGTTCCTCCGCAACCACGACGAGCTCACCCTAGAGATGGTGACCGACGAGGAACGCGACTACATGTACCGCCACTACGCCCACGAGCAGCGCATGCGCGTGAACGTGGGGATCCGCCGTCGGCTCGCGCCCTTGCTCGGCAACAACCGGAGACAGGTCGAGCTGCTCAACGCGTTGCTGTTCGCGATGCCGGGCACCCCGGTCCTCTACTACGGCGACGAGATCGGGATGGGCGACAACATCTACCTGGGTGACCGCAACGGGGTCCGTACCCCGATGCAGTGGTCGTCGGACCGCAACGCCGGGTTCAGCCGGGCGAACCCGCAGAAGCTGTACCTGCCGCCGATCATCGATCCCGAGTACCACTTCGAGACCGTCAACGTCGAGGCGCAGCAGAACAACCCCTCGTCGCTGCTGTGGTGGATGAAGCGGCTGATCGCGTTGCGCAAGCAGCACAAGGTCTTCGGTCGCGGCTCGATCGAGTTCCTCTACCCCGAGAACCCCAAGGTACTCGCCTTCGTCCGGGAGTACGATCCGTATGGCGCCCGTGCCTCGGGCGACGGCGAACGGGTCCTGGTCGTGGCGAACCTCTCGCGGTTCGTCCAGGCCGTCGAGCTCGACCTGTCGGACCACAAGGGGATGACGCCGGTCGAGATGTTCGGACGCAACCCGTTCCCCCAGATCGGGGAGCTGCCCTACTTCCTGACCCTCGGGCCACACGGGTTCTACTGGTTCTCGATCACCCACGGCCGGGAGGAGATCGCCCTGTCGTTCCGGGGGCAGGAGGACACCGGCGAGCGCGAGATCCCCACCCTCGAGACCCTGCCGACGATCACGATCACCGGCGGCTGGCAGCAGCTGTTCTCCGGCAAGGGGGCCGGCAAGCTGGAGGATGCCCTGCCGCGCGTGCTCGCCAACCGGCGCTGGTTCGGTGGCAAGGCCCGCACCGTGCAGAACACCACGCTCGTCGAGTCGGTGGAGGTGCAGACCGAAGAGGGCCCGTGCATGGTCGCGATCGTGCGCGTCGAGTACCTCGAGGGCGAGCCCGAGACCTACCTGCTGCCCGTGGCGTTCGCCGAGGAGGAGTTCGCCGAACAGGTCGCGGAGGAGATCCCGGCGGCGCTGCTGGCGCGGGTCCGTCCGCGTGGCAAGCGGGCCGACAGCGGCGTGCTGTTCGACGCGATGTGGCGGCGCGAGTTCGCGGGCGTGCTGCTCGACATGCTCGACGAGCGACGCCGGATCACCGGCGCCACCGGCGAGCTGGTCGCCCAGCCGGCCCGGGCGTTCGAGAACCTCCGGGGCGACGTGGACGAGCACCTCGAGCCGCAGGTCAGCCGTGCGGAGCAGTCGAACACGTCGGTGCTGTACGGCGACCGTCTCATCCTCAAGATCTTCCGTCGGCTCGAGGCCGGCGAGAACCCGGATCTCGAGATCGGCCGCTTCCTCACCGAACGGACCGACTTCGCCCACACCCCGACCCTCGCCGGGACGCTGGAGCTGAAGCGACCTCGCAGCGAGCCGTTGACGCTCGGCCTGATGCAGGGCTTCGTGCAGAACGAGGGCGACGCGTGGAGCTACACGCTCGACGACCTCAGCCGGTTCTACGAGGATGCGCTGTCGATGATCCAGGACGGCGGGGAGGGCGCGCCCCAGGTACCGCGCCAGCACCCGCTCGCACTCTCGGGGCGCGAGCTCCCCGAGGACGTCCACGACACGATCGGCCCGTACGTCCAGTCGATCGAGCTGCTGGGCGAACGGACCGCCGAGCTGCACCTCGCGCTGGCCTCCGAACGCCGCGACGAGGCGTTCGCTCCGGAGCCCTTCACGAGCCTGTACCAGCGGTCGCTGTACCAGTCGATGCGCACGCTCACGCGCAAGACGTTCCAGGTGCTCCGGCGCCGGCTCGGGGACATCGGTGAGCCGACCCACACCGATGCGGCCACCCTGGCCGACCGGGAAGACGAGCTGCTCGATCGGTTCCGCGGACTCACCGATCAGCGGCTCTCCGCGATGCGGATCCGGACCCACGGGGACTACCACCTGGGCCAGGTGCTCTACACGGGGCGGGACTTCGTGATCATCGACTTCGAGGGCGAGCCCGCCCGGTCGCTGGGTGAACGTCGGCTCAAGCGGTCGCCGCTGCGTGACGTCGCGGGGATGCTGCGGTCGTTCCACTACGCGGCCTATGCGGGTCTCTTCGACCAGGAGGACCGGGGCGTGGTCGGCTCCGAGGATCAGGTCACCGCGCTCGAGACCTGGGGCCGCTACTGGAGCGCATGGGTGAGCGCCGCCTACCTCCGCAGCTACCTGCAGACCGTCGGGGACAGCGACGTGCTGCCCGACACCGCCGAGGAGCGCCGTCTGCTGCTGGACGCCTACCTGCTCGAGAAGGCGATCTACGAGGTCGGGTACGAGCTGAACAACCGCCCCAGCTGGGTGCGGATCCCGCTGCAGGGTGCGCTCACGCTGCTGGAGGCGTAGGTGGACGCTCTCCACGAGGACCTGGCCCGACTCGCCGAGCTCCACGGCGTCCAGCTCGCCTACGAGGACGTGGACGGCCGGCGGGTCGAGGCCGGAACCGAGCAGCTGCTCGCGGTCCTCCGGGCCTTGGGGGTCGAGATCCACGATCCTGCGGACGCGGGGCACCGGGTCGCCGAGTGGCGGCGCGACCGTTGGAGCCGACCGTTGGAGCCGGTCGTCGCCGGGTTCGGCGGTCACCTGCGCGTCGTGATCCGGCTCCCGGAGCGGCAGGCTGCCGGGACGATCGGGATGCACCTGACCCTCGAGAGCGGCGAGGTCCACACGTGGCCGGTCGAGCTCGCGCACGCCGAGCGGGTCGGTGAGGAACACGTGGACGGCGAGCGGTACCTGGCGGTGGCCGTCCAGGTCACCGACCTGCCGCACGGTTACCACCAGCTCGCGGTGGAGCTGGCCGGCGAGCGACACCGCACCGCACTGATCGCCGCGCCCCATCGCGCCTGGCACGGCGAGCGTGGTCGCGAATGGGGGGCGCTGCTCCCGCTGTACGCCCTGCGCACCCGCCGGGACCGCGGCATCGGGGACCTCACGGATCTCGGTGAGCTGGCCGGGTGGTTGGGGGATCTGGGCGGGTCGGTCGTCGGCACGCTGCCCCTGCTGCCGGTCTTCATCGGGGGGAAGAACGAGCCCTTCGACCCCAGCCCGTACAGCCCGGTGTCGCGCCTGTTCTGGAACGAGCTGTACCTGGACCTGTCGCGCTCACCGGAGCTCGAGCGCAGCGGCCGGGCGCGCGAGCTGATGGGGAGCTGGCGGAGCCCGGAGGGCGGGTCCCGCCACGTCGACTGGGAGGAGGTCGCCGACCGTCACCGCCGCGTCCTCCGAGCGCTGTCGGACACGTACTTCGCCGCGCCGGGCGACCGCCGCGCCGCTCTCGAACGGTTCATCGAGCGGCGCCCCGAGGTCGAACGCTACGCCCTGTTCCGCGGGGCGGTCGCCCGGTACGGGGCGCGGTGGTGGGAGTGGCCCCAGCCCCACCGGGACGGCGAGCTCGACCTCGAGGACGTCGATCTCGGGGTCGCCCGCCAGCACCTCTACGGGCAGCTGCTGGTCGACCGGCAGGTCGCGGACCTGTCGACGACGCTCCGGCAGGCGGGACAGCACCCGTACCTCGACCTGCCGGTCGGGACACGTCGGGACGGGTTCGACGTGTACGAGCACCGGGACACCTTCGCGGCCGGCGCGGACACCGGTGCACCTCCCGACACGATCTTCACCGGTGGGCAGAACTGGAGGATCCCGCCACCCCATCCGCAGGGGCAGCGCGAGGACGGCTACCGCTACCTCCGGCGGGTCCTCGGCCACAACCTCGCGCTCGCCGACGACCTGCGGATCGACCACGTCATGGGGCTGCACCGGCTCTTCTGGATCCCGGAGGACGTGGGCGCACGGGACGGTGTCTACGTGCGCTACCCGGCCCACGAGCTGTACGCCGTCCTGAACCTGGAGTCCCACCGGCACCGGTCACGGATCGTCGGCGAGAACCTCGGAACGGTACCGACGGAGGTCGAGGAGACCCTCCGTGACCGGGGTACGGTGAGGATGTTCGTGCTCCAGTACGAGCTTCACCCCGACCGTAATCCGGTCCTGCCGCAGGTCCCGGACGACGTGGTGGCGAGCGTGAACACCCACGACATGCCGCCGTTCGCACGGTGGTGGAAGGCCTTGGACGCCGACGATTCGGTGGATCTGGGGCTGATGGACGAGGTCGAGGCCGACCGGGCCGTCGCCCGACGCGCGAGGCTCGTGGGGCGGTTGGGGGCCGTCCTCGCCGCACAGGGGAGGGTCGCACCGTCGGACACCGACGACCCCGCCGAGGTCCACGCCGCGTTGCTGGAGTGGCTGGGTGAGAGCGAGGCTCCCGTCGTGCTGGCCAACCTCGAGGATCTCTGGGTCGAGGACGAACCGCAGAACACGCCCGGCACCGAGGCCGAACGTCCGAACTGGCGACGACGGACCGCGCTACGTATGGACACGTTCCGGGAGCGCTCGGACGTGACCGGTCCGCTGCGACGACTCGACCGTGCCCGCGAAGGCCGGAGGGATGATCACCATGGCTGACCAGGACGAGAAGACTGCGGCTGCGCCCACCGGCGACAGCCAGGTCACCCGTCTGAGCGACGACGACGTGTACCTGTTCAACGAGGGCTCCCACCTGCGCATGTACGACAAGCTCGGGGCGCACCTGATGGAGTCCGAGGGCGAGCAGGGCGTGTACTTCGCGGTCTGGGCGCCGAACGCGGACGACGTCGCCGTGGTCGGGGACTTCAACGGCTGGGACGAGGGCGCCCACCCGCTGTACGAGAAGGGCGGCTCCGGGATCTGGGAACGCTTCGTACCCGGCGTCGAGAAGGCCGACAGCTACAAGTTCCACGTCGCCTCGAAGCACGAGGGGTACTCGGCCGACAAGGCCGATCCCTACGCGATCCACGCGGAGACCCCGCCGAAGACGGCCTCCAAGGTCTGGGACCGCGACTACACGTGGGGTGACGAGGAGTGGATGACGGCCCGCAAGGACCGCCAGAACGTGAACGCTCCCGTCAACATCTACGAGATGCACGTGGGATCGTGGCGGCGGAAGGTCGAGGAGGACAACCGGCCGCTCACCTACCGTGAGCTCGCCGAGCCGCTCACCGAGTACCTGGTGGAGATGAACTTCACGCACGTGGAGTTCCTCCCGATCACCGAGCACCCGTTCGGGGGCTCGTGGGGCTACCAGACGACCGGGTTCTTCGCGCCGACCAGCCGCTTCGGCACGCCGCAGGACCTGAAGTACCTGATCGACCATCTCCACCAGAACGGGATCGGGGTGATCCTCGACTGGGTGCCCAGCCACTTCCCGACGGACGAGCACGGGCTGGGGTACTTCGACGGCACGCACCTGTACGAGCACGCCGACCCGCGCCAGGGCATCCACCCGGACTGGAACAGCTTCATCTTCAACTACGGCCGCGACGAGGTCCGCAGCTTCCTGCTGTCGTCCGCGATGTACTGGCTGGAGGAGTTCCACATCGACGGGCTGCGCGTCGACGCCGTCGCGTCGATGCTGTACCTCGACTACTCGCGCCGCGAGGGCGAGTGGATCCCCAACCAGTACGGCGGCAACGAGAACCTCGCGGCGATCGACTTCCTGCGCCGCTTCAACACCGAGGTCTACCAGGCCTTCCCCGGGGTCCAGACGATGGCCGAGGAGTCCACGGCCTGGCCGATGGTGTCGCGGCCGACCTACGTCGGTGGGCTCGGCTTCGGGTTCAAGTGGGACATGGGGTGGATGCACGACACGCTGGAGTACTTCACGAAGGAGCCGGTCCACCGGTCGCACCACCACAACCAGCTCACCTTCCGGGCGATGTACGCGTTCAGCGAGAACTACTGCCTGCCGCTGTCCCACGACGAGGTCGTGCACGGCAAGGGCTCGCTGATCGAGAAGATGCCCGGTGACCCCTGGCGGCGCTTCGCGAACCTCCGGGCGCTGTACGGCTACATGTACACGACCCCGGGCAAGAAGCTGCTGTTCATGGGCGACGAGATCGCCCAGTGGCGGGAGTGGAACCACGAGTCGAGCCTCGACTGGCACCTGCTGGAGGATCCGGCCCACGAGGGCATGCGACGGTTCGTCCGCGACGCCGGTCGGGTCTATCGCGACGAGCCGGCCCTGCACGAGCTCGACTGCGACCACCAGGGATGGGAGTGGGTCGACGCCTCCGACTGGCAGCAGTCGATCGTGGCGTACCTGCGCAAGGGCACATCGCCCGACGACGTCGTCCTGGTGGGCTGCAACTTCACGCCGGTGCCGCGGCACAACTACCTGGTCGGCGTGCCGCGTAGCGGGTACTGGAGCGAGATCCTCAACAGCGACGCCGAGGAGTACGGCGGCAGCGGCCTGGGCAACCTCGGCGGGGTCGAGGCCGCCCCGGTACCCAACCACGGGCGCCCGTACTCGATCAACCTGACCCTGCCGCCGCTGGGCGTCGTGGTGCTCAAGGCGCAGCCGATCGGCCAACGTCCGTGAGGGTCGGGGCGTGGCCGCTCGACGACGGGCGGACGGCGTTCACGCTGTGGGCGTCGAAGGCTGACGCCGCCGAGGTCGTGATCGTCGACGGAGCCACCGTGGTGATGGACGGGCCCGACGACCGCGGGTACTTCACGGCGACCCTCGACGACGTGGGAGTCGGGGACCGGTACCGCTACCGGGTGACCGTCGACGACGAGGTGCTGGAGGTCGCCGACCCCGCCTCCCGGTCGCAACCCGAAGGGGTCCACGGTCCGTCCGAGGTCGTCGACCCGGACTTCGGCTGGACCGACGACGGGTGGACCGGTGTACCGCTCGCAGAGCTCGTCCTGTACGAGCTGCACGTCGGCACCTTCACCTCCGCGGGGACGTTCGACGCCGCGATCGACCGGGTGGACGAGCTCGCGGACCTCGGGATCACCGCGGTCGAGGTGATGCCGATCGCCCAGTTCCCCGGCGGGCGGAACTGGGGCTACGACGGGGTCCTGCCGTTCGCCGCCCAGGACACCTACGGCGGCGTCGACGGCTTCCGGAGGTTCGTGGACGCCTGCCACGCGCGCGGGCTCGCCGTGTTCCTCGACGTCGTCTACAACCACTTCGGCCCCGAGGGTGCCGGACAGGTCGACATCGCCCACTACCTCACCGACCGCTACGAGACGCCGTGGGGCCCGGCGATCAACTTCGACGGTGCGCACAGCGACGAGGTCCGCCGCTACGTCGTCGACAACGCGCTGTGGTGGACCGACGGCTGCCACGTCGACGGGCTGCGGCTCGACGCGGTCCACGCGATCCTGGACCAGTCGGCCGTCCACATCCTCGAGGAGCTCGCCACCGCCGTGCACGCCCGGGCCGCAGAGCGGGGGCGCGCGGTCCACGTGATCGCCGAGAGCGACCTCAACGACCCGCGCCTGGTCCGGCCGGTCGAGGAGGGCGGCTACGGCCTGGACGGCACCTGGTCCGACGACTTCCACCACGCGCTGCACGTCACCCTCACCGGTGAGGACGACGGGTACTACGCCGACTACGACGGCGTCGCGGACCTCGCCGCCGCGCTGCAGGACGCGTTCGTGTTCACGGGGCGCCACTCGACCTACCGCGGGCACTCGCACGGCCGGCCGCCGGTCGGGGTGCCGGGGGAGCGGTTCGTCGTGTGCAGCCAGAACCACGACCAGGTCGGCAACCGGATGGCGGGCGACCGGCTCAGCGAGCTGGTGCCGCACGGGGCGCTGCGGGTGGCGGCGACGGCCGTGATCCTGAGCCCGTTCGTGCCCCTGTTGTTCATGGGCGAGGAGTACGGCGAGACCGCCCCGTTCCAGTACTTCGTCAGTCACACCGACGAGCAACTGGTCGCCGACGTGCGCACGGGGCGCCGCGAGGAGTTCTCGGGGTTCCGCTGGGAGGGGGAGGTCCCCGACCCCCAGGCGGTCGAGACCTTCGAACGATCCAAGCTGGACCACGCACGGAGGGACGAGGAGCCCCACGCCGACCTGCTGGCGTGGTACCGCGACCTGCTCCGGCTGCGGCGCGAGATCCCCGCGTTCGCGGCGCTGGACCGCGACCGCACCACCGTCACCGTCGACGGGGACGGGCTGTCGTGGCACCGGTGGACCGACGACGGCGACCACGCCGTGGTGATCGTCAACACCTCGGGCGCGGACGCCGCCGTGCTCGTCCACCTCCCGGAGGGCACGTGGCATCGTGTGCTCGGCGACGGCCCGGACGCGATCGAAGTGGACGGCCACCGGACCGTGGCCCTCCCTCCGTGGGGCGTCGGGGTCCACCGGTTGTGACCTGTTCGTGTCCGGCCCGGATGTGGCTACGACGCTCGATGGCAACTTCCCGCGCATCCGCGGGGAACCGTCAGGTCAACGCGCCATCCGGCCCCCCAGGGCCGCCGAAGGTGACACTTCCCCGCGGATGCGCGGGAAGATGGGTGGGACCGTTCCGAACGTCGGTTGGGGTCCCGAACGGTCGCGTACCCTCGGTCCGTGACGCGCTACGTCTGTATCCACGGGCACTTCTACCAACCGCCACGGGAGAACCCGTGGCTGGAATCGGTCGAGCTCCAGGGATCGGCCTACCCCTACCACGACTGGAACGAGCGCATCACCGGCGAGTGCTACGCGCAGAACGCCGCGTCGCGAATCCTCGACGAGCGCGGACGCATCGTCAGCATCACGAACAACTACGAGCGGATCAGCTTCAACATCGGCCCGACCCTGCTCGGGTGGATGCAGGACAACGCCCCGGACGTTCACGACGCCGTCGTCGCGGCGGACCGGGCCAGCCAGGAGCGCTTCGACGGGCACGGATCGGCGCTGGCGCAACCGTTCAACCACCTGATCATGCCGTTGGCCTCGCCCCGTGACCGTCGGACCCAGGTCCGCTGGGGCGTCGAGGACTTCCGTCACCGCTTCGGCCGCGATCCGCAGGGCATGTGGCTGCCGGAGGCCGCGGTCGACACCGACACGCTCGAGGCCCTCGCGGAGCACGACATCCGCTTCACGATCCTCGCGCCCCACCAGGCCGCCGCGATCCGGCCACTGGACGGCGGACCCGGCGACTGGACCGAGGTGACGGTCAGCGAGGTGGACACCACGGCGCCCTACCTCGTGCGGCTGCCGTCGGGCAACGAGATCGCGGTGTTCCTCTACGACGGGCCGATCTCCCGGGCCGTCGCGTTCGAGGGGTTGCTCGCGGACGGCGCGCGTCTCGCGCAGCGGTTGCTGGCCGCCGCGGACATCGAACGCGCGGGGGACCGCCTCGTCCACATCGCGACCGACGGCGAGAGCTACGGCCACCACCACCGACACGGCGACATGGCCCTGGCGTTCGCGCTCCAGCACCTCGAGGAGCACGAGGACGTGGAGCTGACCAACTACGGGATGTTCCTGGAGCGTCGACCGCCCGAGCACGAGGTCCGGATCGCCGAGGAGACCTCCTGGTCGTGCGCACACGGGATCGAACGCTGGCGCTCCGACTGCGGCTGTGCCGACGGTGGGCATCCCGAGTGGAGCCAGGAGTGGCGGGGCCCGCTGCGCGACGCGCTGGACGACCTGCGCGCGGAGCTGGACCGCCGCTACGAGGAGCGTGCTGCGGCGCTCCTGGCCGACCCCTGGCAGGCGCGCGACGACTACATCGAGGTGCTGCTCGACCGGTCGCGGACCGACGCCTTCCTCGACGACCATGCGGAGGGACGGCTCGACGAGGACCAGCGGATCGAGGCGCGGCGCCTGCTCGAGCTGCAGCGGCACGCGATGCTGATGTTCACGAGCTGCGGGTGGTTCTTCGACGACCTCGGGCGCATCGAGACGATCCAGGTTCTGCGGTACGCCGGTCGGGCCCTGCAGCTCGCCCGGGCCGTGTTCGGCGGCCCCGACCTCGAGCGGCGGTTCCTCGGCCTCCTGGCCAAGGCGCGCAGCAACGACCCGGAGCTGGGTGACGGCCGCGACGTGTTCGACCGCCACGTGCGTCCCTCGGAGGTGGGCCTACCCGCCGTGGGCGCCCACTACGCGGTCAGCTCGCTGTTCGAGGACCACCCGGCGACCGCACGGATCCACTGCTACGAGGTGGTCCGCGACGCCCAACGCACCCTCGAGGCCGGGGACGCGCGGTTGGCGCTCGGCCGCATCGACGTCCGTTCGACGATCACGGGCGGTCGCGCGGAGCTCGAGTACGCGGTCCTGCACCTCGGTGACCACAACCTCGACGGGGGCATCCGGCCGGTCGGGACGGGACGCCGGTTCGAGAGCATCGCCACCGATCTGGAGGAGGCCTTCGCGCTCGCCGACCTCCCCGAGGTGATCCGACGGCTCGACCACCACTTCGGCGAGACGCGGTACTCCCTGCGCGACCTGTTCCGGGACGGGCAACGGCGCATCCTGCGACGCATCCTGGATTCGTCGATCGAGGACGCCCGGGAGGCCTACCGGCGGATCCACCGGTCGCGCGCCCCGCTGATGCGCTACCTCGTCGACATGGGGGTGGGACTGCCACAGACGTTCCACCGGGCCGCCGAGGTCGCCGTCAACGACGACCTCCGGCGCGCGTTCCGCCGCCCCGACCCCGACATCGACCGCGTCCGCACCCTGCTTGCCGATGCCGGGGCGTGGGAGCTGGAGCTGGACGCCGCCGGCCTCGCCCACGCCCTGAACGGGACGATCGAGCGATTGACCGGCCAGGTCTCCCGACAGCTCGCCGACCCCGGGCTGTTCGACCGGCTGGCCGAGGAGGGGGTCGAGTTCCTCGAACAGGCCGAACGGCTGATCCGGCTCACCGCGGAGCTGCCGTTCGAGGTCGACCTGTGGCGAGCGCAGAACACCTTCTACCGTGCGGTGCACCTGACGTACCCCGAGCTGACGGAGCGCGCTGCGGCCGGCGACGAGCTGGCCGAGGTGTGGGTGGAGCACTTCCGTCGGCTCGGGGACGCGCTCGGGGTCGCGGTCGAGGAGGGGGCAGCCAGGTGAGCACCGAGCACGGACCTGTCGAGCACGGACCTGCCGAGCACGTGCCGGCATCCACCTACCGGCTCCAGCTGCACGGTGGCGTCGACCTGCACGATGCCGCGGAGCGCACCGACTACCTGGCGGCGCTCGGGATCGAGGCGGTCTACCTGTCGCCGGTCCTCACGGCCCCGGAGGGCGCGGCGCACGGCTACCACGTCGTGGACCCGACCCGGATCGACCCGCAGCTGGGGGGCGACGACGCCATGGCCGAGCTGTCCGAACGGGTCGGGGAGCACGGCCTGGGCGTGGTGCTGGACGTGGTTCCCAACCACCTGCGCGCCGCGGCGGACAACCCCTGGTGGCGTGACGTCCTCATCCACGGTCGCGAGGCCGATCGCGCCTCCCACTTCGACATCGACTGGGAGGCCGGCGACGGGGTCGTGGTCCTGCCGGTCCTCGGCGATCCCCTGGAGGAGGTGATCGCGGCCGGCGAGCTCGAGGTGGACCGGGACACCGACCCGCCGGTGCTGCGCTACCACGACCACACGTTCCCGCTGGCCCCGGGGACCGATCCCGACGCGGGCATCGAGAAGGTCCTCGACCGACAGCACTACCGGCTGACCGACTGGCGGACCGGGCGCCCCAACTACCGCCGGTTCTTCGACATCACCGATCTCGTCGGCGTGCGCGTCGAGGACCCGGACGTCTTCGACGACCGTCACGCGCGCATCCTCGCGCTGATCGCCGACGGCCCCGTCACCGGGCTGCGGGTCGACCACATCGACGGGCTGCTCGACCCCCAGGGCTTCCTGGAGCGGCTCCGCGACCGCTCCGAGGAGGCCGCCGGCGCCCCGGTCTACCTCGTGATCGAGAAGATCCTCGAGGCCGACGAGGAGATCCCGGGGTCGTGGGTGGTGGACGGGACCACCGGGTACGCGTTCCTCAACGACGTCAACGGCGTCCTCCTCGACCACAACGGGTTGGCGCGCATCGGCGATTTCCACCGGGCCTTCACCGGTGACGACCGCGACGTGGCGGACATCGTCCACGCGCGGCGGCTCGACGCCCTCACGACGCTGTTCCCCGCGGAGGTGGACCGGCTCACCGGGGACCTGACCGCGCTGGCCCGGGACGTCCCGGACGTGCCGCCCCTGTCGGCCCACGCCCTGCGCGGGGCGCTGGTGGCCGTGACCGCCTGCGTGCCCGTCTACCGGACCTACGTGCGGGACCTGGAGCTGCAGGCCCGGGACCGCGCCGTGCTCGAGCGCGCCTTCGCCACGACCCGCGAGCGCCACCGGGACGTCGACGGAGCGGCCCTGGTGTTCCTCGAGCACGTCCTGATGCTCGACGTGCCCCACGGGGTCGGCGACGCGTTGCGTCGGCGGTGGCTGGACGTCGTGACGCGCTGGCAGCAGCTGACGGGGCCGGTCATGGCCAAGGGGTTCGAGGACACGACCTTCTACGTCGCGAACCGCCTGATCTCGCTGAACGAGGTCGGGGTCGACGTCGCGGGGATGGTCACCCCCGCCGACACGGAGACCTTCCACGAACGCGTCGCGGCGCGGGCGCAACGTCGGCCTCACACGATGAACGCGACCTCGACCCACGACACGAAGCGCAGCGAGGACGTCCGGGCGCGACTGGACGTCCTGACCGAGGTCACCAACCGTTGGGCGGACGCGGTCGTGCGGTGGAACGGGATCAACGACGGGCGAGTCCGCGAGGTGGGCGGTCACCGTGCCCCCGACCGCAACGAGGAGTGGTTGCTCTACCAGACGCTGGTCGGGATGTGGCCGCTCGATCCCGAGGAGGAGGACGAGGTCGTCCCGCGGGTCACCGCGTTCGCCCGCAAGGCCCTGCGCGAGGCGAAGGTCCACACGTCGTGGCTCGATCCCGACGAGGAGCACGAATCGGCCGTCGACGCGTTCCTGCGGGAGTCCCTGGCGGACGAGGCCTTCACGGAGGACCTGCGGTCGTTCGTCGAGGACATCGCGGTGCCGGGCGCGGTCAACGCGCTGACCCAGGTGCTGCTGCAGATCGCCGCCCCGGGCGTGCCCGACCGCTACCAGGGCACCGAGCTGTGGGACCTCAGCCTCGTCGACCCCGACAACCGGCGGCCGGTGGACTGGACGCGGCGTCGGGAGGCGTTGCGCGACGTCGACGGGATCCAGACCCCCGAGGACGTCGACGACCTGCGGGCGTCCTGGCGGGACGGACGCATCAAGCTGCTGGTCGTGGCGCGTGCGCTCCGGCACCGGCGTGCGCACCGCGATCTCTACCTCGCCGGTGCCTACGAGCCGCTGACCGTCCGTGGGCGGCGTGCCGACCACGTCGTGGGGTTCGTCCGTCGGTACGGCGACCGTTGGGCGGCCGCGCTCGGGGCGCGGCTGCCGCGCGCGCTGACCGACGACTGGCCCCTGGGCACGACCTGGCGCAAGTCGGACGTCGATCTCGGGGCCCACGGCCTGGAGGGCGAGGTGACCGAGGTGCTGACCGGCCGCGACCTGCGCGTCGACGGGGGGATCCTCGGCGTGGACGACGCGTTCGCGCACCTGCCCGTCGCGCTGCTGACGGGCCACGAGTAGGACCACATCCGGTCCGGCGCCTATGGTTCGTCCGACAGGAGGGGGCAGCGTGGTGAACAGGTGCGACTACGTGGTGGTGGGCGCGGGATCGGCCGGATGCGTCCTCGCCCGACGGCTGTCCGACGACCCGGACGTCGGCGTGCTGTTGCTGGAGGCAGGTACCGGCGACCTGCCGCGGGAGGCCACGATCCCCGCAGCGAACTCGGAGCTGTTCAAGACCGCCGTCGACTGGGACTACACCACCGCCCCACAGCTCGAGCTGGACGGCCGTGAGCTGTACTGGCCGCGCGGCAAGATGCTGGGCGGCAGTTCGTCGTTGAACTCCATGATCTACATCCGCGGCAACCCCCTGGACTACGACGGTTGGGCCGAGCGCGGCAGCAAGGGCTGGAGCTGGGACGACGTCGAGCCGTACTTCATCCGCGCCGAGGACAACGGGCGTGGCGCCGTGCCCGGGCACGGCGTGGGCGGGCCGTGGCACGTCTCGGACCCCACCGACGTCCACCCGTTGACCGACATGTTCGTCGCCGCCGCGGTCGAGGCCGGGCTCCCGTACAACCCGGACTTCAACCACGGTGAGCAGGACGGCGTCGGCACGTACCAGCGCAACATCGATGAGCGCGGGCGACGGGCCAGCGTCTTCACGAGCTACCTCGAGCCGGTCCTCGACCGCGACAACCTGAGGGTCGTGACGGACGCGCGCGTCACGGAGGTGCTGACGGAGGAGGGTCGCGCCACCGGCGTCGGGTTCGTCAAGTCCGGGGCGCGGCACACGGCCAGCCCGACGCGTGAGGTCATCCTCTGCGGAGGCGCGATCAACTCCCCGCAACTCCTGCTGCTGTCGGGCATCGGGCCGGTGGACGAGCTCGAGGCGGTCGGCGTGACGGTCACTCACGAGCTGCCCGGCGTCGGGCGCAACCTGCAGGACCACCTCGCGGTCGGCTGCTTCTACGAGACCCTGAAGGGGCGGACCCTGCAGGACGCCGGCACGGTGGTTGACCTCGCGAGGTGGCTGCTGCTCGGCCGCGGACCGCTGACCTCGAACCTCGCCGAGGGCGGCGCCTTCGCGCGGACCGACCTCGGTGAACCCGCACCCGACGTCCAGCTGCACTTCGGACCCGTGATCTACGAGCAGCACGGGCTGGTGGAGGTCGACGAGCGCGGCTTCGGCATCGGCCCCTGTGTGCTGCGACCCCGCAGTCGCGGCCGCATCACGCTGCGGTCGGCCGATCCGTTCGACGATGCCGTGATCGAGCCGAACTACCTCGACGACGACCACGACCTGCACGTGCTGGTCGAGGGTGTGAAGCTCTCGCGCCGCATCATCGGGTCCAGCCCGTGCGACCCCTGGCGGGGTGGTGAGCTGTGGCCGGGGGAGGACGTGCGCAGCGACACCGACCTCGCGGACTTCGTGCGTGCACGCGCCGAGACGCTGTACCACCCGGCGGGGACCTGTGCGATGGGGGTCGACGACGACGCCGTGGTCGACCCGGACCTGAAAGTCCGTGGCGTGGACGGGTTGCGGGTCGTCGACGCGTCGGTGATGCCGGACGTGGTGCGCGGCAACACCAACGCCCCGACCGTGATGATCGCCGAGAAGGCCGCCGACCTGATCCTCGGCTGACGATCCGGACCGGTGGCGACCGTGTGCAGTTCTCGTTCTGGTTCTAGTTCTGCGACGGGTCGGCCGGGAACGTCGAGAACACGCCTTCCTGGCGGCGGAGCACCGACAGCCACAGGTCCTCGGGGTCCGTCGACGAGACGTCGGTGGGGTGGGCGTCCAGCACGAACCACGAGCCGGCCTCGATCTCGGCGTCGAGCTGACCCGCGCCCCAGCCGGAGTGACCGGCGAAGACCCGGACGTCGGAGATGGTGCTCGTCGCCGCGTCGAGGCTGAGGTCAACGACGCCCACGTCGGCGAACACCGGCTCGAAACCGGCGGTGCCGGACGGGGCGCGCCCCAGCCCGATCAGCGCCTGGCGCTGGACCGGTCCGCCGACGAACACCGTGTCCGGGTCGGCGGCGTGCGCCTCCCAGCCGGAGACGGCTTCCGCCACGCCGACGTCGCCGGGGCGGTTCAGCACCACGCCCAGGCTGCCCTGCTCCTCGTGGGCGAGCAGCAGGACGACGGTGCGGTCGAAGTTGGGGTCGCCCAGCGAGGGTGTGGCCACGAGCAGCCGTCCCGGCGCGGGCTTCGCGCCGCTCCCGCCGGAGCGCAACGGGTCGTTCCCGTCGGACCGCAACGGTTCGTCCACCGGTGTCAGAGGTTCTCGACCTTCACGGGGTCGATGTCGTCCGCGGGCTGGAAGCCGAACACCTGTCCGTAGAAGGACAGCTCGGCCTCGAGACAGCGGCGGATCGTCGACGAACGCCGGAAGCCGTGCTGCTCGTCCTCGAAGAGCAGGTAGGTGTGCGGCAGTTCCTTCTCGCGCAGCGCTCCGACGATGACCTCGGCCTGCTCGGGTGGCACCACCTCGTCCTCGGCCCCCTGGAACAGGATCACCGGGACGGACAGCCCGTCCACGTGGGAGAGCGCGGACCGTTCCTCCATCACCGAGGGGTCCATCAGGTGCTCGATGTAGCGGGACTCGAACTTGTGGGTGTGCGCGACCAGCTCGCGCACGTCCGCGACCCCGTAGTAGCTGGCGCCGGCGGCGAACGTGTCGTCGGTCGTGAGCGTGAGGAGGGCGGTGAACCCCCCGGCGCTGCCGCCGCGGATGATCAGTCGCTCGGGGTCGGCGTCGCCGCGTTCGACCAGGAACCGGGCGGCGGCGATCGCGTCCTCGACGTCGTACACGCCCCACTGACCGTCGAGCGCCTCGCGGTACGCGCGACCGTAGCCGGTGCTGCCGCGGTAGTTGACCTCGACGAGACCGAAGCCCCGGCTGGTCCAGAACTGGCCGCTGATGTCGAAGCCGGAATCGCGGTGGGAGGTGGGACCGCCGTGGATCTCGACGATCAGGGGTGGGAGCTCGTCCTCGGGCGGGTCGACCTCGGGGTTGGTCGGTGGGTAGAAGACGGCGTGCGCGGTCTCGCCGTCGTCCGTTGGGAACTCGATCGCCTCGGGGATCGAGATCAGCGACGGCTCGATGAACTCGTCGGTGGAGTAGCGGATCGGGGTGACGGTCTCGGTCTCGACGTCGAACTCGAGCAACGCCGGCGGTTCCCACGGGGACGCTCCGACGAACACGATGTGGTCGTCACCGGCGACCACGTACGACAGCGACGTGTGCGACAGGTCTACCGGTTCGGCCCGACGCCCCTCGGTGTCGAGGATGAACATGCGGTCCGCACCCTCCTCGAACCGGCTCGCGGCGATGCGGCCGTCGTCGAGGAACGCGTAGGTCGAGTAGCCCAGCTGCCACAGCGGCAGACCGAACTCCGACGAGCTCGGGTAGAGCGCCTCCAGCTCGTCGCCCTCGACCTCGCGGTACAGGTTCCACCAGCCGGTGCGGTCCGACACGAAGTACAGCGTCCCGGTCGGGTCGTACTCGGGCTGGAAGACCGATTCGTCCTCGCCGCCTGCCACGGACCGGACGCCGGTCAGGTCGGGACCGTCCGCCAACGTCGCCTCGTGCAGCTCCGTGCCGTCCCACGGCATGTTGGGGTGGTCCCACTCGAGCCACACCAGCTTCTGACCGTCCGGGTCCAGCCGGGGGTGGGCGTAGAAGTCCCGGCCGCTGGTCAGGACGACCACGTCGCCGCCGTCGGCGGGGACCGCGACCAGGTCGTTGACCACCTCGTCGCCGGTGTGGGACTCGCGTACGCAGATCACCCACGCCCCGTCCGGGGTCACGACGCCGTCCGCGTACCGCAACGTCCCGGGGTCGTCCGGTGCCGGCGTGACCGGGGTCGGGTCGGCGTCCCGGTCGACGCGGTACAGGCGTTGGTCGGTGAAGTTCGAGAACCAGACCGTGCCCTCGTGGACGCAGTAGTCGCCGCCGCCGTACTCGTGGACCCGGGTCCGGGCGTTGAACCCCTCGGGGAGCACGTCGGAGACCGTGCCGCGGTTGTTCTGCCGCACGATCACCTTGCGGCCGTCCTCCTCGGGACGGGCTTCGATCCAGTACAGGTCGCTGCCGTCGAGGCGGGGCTGGGACAGCCCGACGGCGTCCTCCGCCACCAGGTCGGCGGTGATGGCCGAGGGCCAGCTCCCGTACGGCGCGCGTCGGTCCAGGTCGCTCACGGGGGAGGTTCTCCCGTCGACTGCGGGGTGGTCCACATCATCCTAGTGCCTCCGGCCGCGTGCGTGGAGCGCACACACCTACCTCGCTGAGCGCACGGAACCTGGCTTCCGGGTCCCGTTCCGGGGCCCAACCGGGGCCGCAGGTTGCATCGGACGACCATCAGACGTACACCTTGAGGTCGCATGGACACCTGTGACGCGACGATCGAGCACGCCGGGGTTCGCACCCGGCGTGGGGTCGCGCGTCCCGTCCTGCCTCTCAGCGGCCTGCTCCTGGCCCTCCTGCTCATCCTTTGAGGCCGCGGCGCCGTCCAACCGGATCGACGGCGACCGCGGTGGAACTCCCCCGGATGACAGATACACACGCTCCCGCCAGCGGAGCATCGAGAACAAGAGGAGAGGCCAGTGGCAGCACCGGCAGACGTGAGCGCCGCGGACGCGGTCCGTGACGCCGTCGCTTCGGGGGGCGACGTCGTCATCTTCGACACCACCCTGCGCGACGGCGAGCAGGCGCCCGGCATCTCGCTGGACGCCCGCGAGAAGGTCGAGATCGCCCAGCAGCTCGCCCGGCTGAACGTCGACGTGATCGAGGCCGGCTTCCCGGCCGCCTCGAACGGGGACTTCGACGCGGTCAAGGCCGTGGCCGAGGAGGTCGGCAGCTCGGACGGGCCGGTCGTCGCGGGGCTCGCCCGTTGCGTCGACGGCGACATCGAACGCGCGGCCAAGGCGCTGGCGCCGGCGGAACGCCACCGGCTGCACGTGTTCATCTCGTCGTCGGAGCTGCACCGCGTGCACATGCTCAAGGCGTCGGAGGAGCAGGTCCTCGCCCAGGCCGTCCGGGCGGTCGAGCTCGCCCGGTCGTTCACGGGCGACGTGGAGTTCAGCCCGCAGGACGCCACCCGCACCGACTTCGAGTTCCTCGTCGACCTGGTCGCGGCGACCGTCGAGGCGGGGGCGACGACCGTCAACATCCCGGACACCGTCGGCTACGCGCTGCCCCACGACTTCGGCGGTTGGATCGCCGAGCTGCGGCGTCGGGTCCCGGCGATCGACGAGCGGGGCGTGGTGATCAGCGTGCACTGCCACAACGACCTGGGTCTGGCCGTCGCCAATTCGATCGAGGCGGTCCGCAACGGGGCGCGGCAGGTCGAGGTCGCCGTCAACGGCATCGGCGAGCGCGCGGGCAACTGTTCGCTCGAGGAGATCGTCATGGCGCTCAAGACCCGCGCCGACCTCATGCAGGTGGGCACAGGGGTCAACACCCCCGAGATCACGCGCACCTCGCGCCTGGTCTCGACGCTGACCGGCTACTCGGTCCAGCGCAACAAGGCGGTCGTGGGCGACAACGCCTTCGCCCACGAGTCCGGCATCCACCAGCACGGGGTGCTGGCCGACCGGATCACCTACGAGATCATGAAGACCGAGGACGTCGGAGCCGACGGCTCCCAGATCGTCCTCGGCAAGCACAGCGGACGGCACGCGTTCCGCAACGCCGTCGACGAGCTCGGCTTCGAGCTGTCCGACGACGAGCTGGCCCGTGCCTTCGCCCGCTTCAAGGAGCTCGCCGACCGCAAGAAGGAGGTCGGCACCAAGGACGTCGAGGCGATCGTGGCGTCGGAGACCCACGTCACCGCCGACGACGCCTACCAGTTGAAGAGCCTGACGGTCAGCGGCGGCACCGATGCGGAGCCGTCCGCGACCGTCATCCTCTGGATCCCGCCCGGTGGGGAGGAACACTCCGCCACCGCGACGGGAGACGGGATGGTCGATGCGGCCTGCGGCGCGATCCGCCGCGCCGTCGCCCTCTCGGAAGGGCGCGACCCGAACGGCCGGGACGGGATCGAACTGGTCTCGTTCCACGTGGCGGCCGTCACCGAGGGCGTCGACGCCCTGGGCGACGTCACCGTCCAGATCGAGGTGGAGGACGGCACGCGCTTCACCGGGCGCGGCGTGTCCACCGACATCGTCGAGGCGAGCGCCAGGGCGTACCTGGACGCGCTGAACCGCAGCGAACGCCTCACCCAGCGTGCCCGGGAGTTCAGGCCGTGACCCGGTCGACTTCCCCCGATGGCACTGACCCCGCACGCGACGTACGACAGGACGAAGCCATGAACAAGGTGAAACTGCAGGTACCGCCGGACCAGACACCGGCCGAGGAAGCGCGGCTCGTCGCCGAGGTGGCGGCGGCGATCTCGGCGCGCACCGGCGACGAGGAGATCCACTTCGAGCTCGAGAAGCCCGAGGAGGTCAGCTACCAGGCCGTGATGCAGCGGTCCCAGAACACCGACCGATGGAACCGCTGACGTGACACGCCGAGCTGTGAAGGTTACGGCGGAGACTCCGGCCAGAACGTTCACACGATGAGGAGGAGCGCGTGACCGCGTCGAGGACGCTCGCCGAGAAGATCTGGGACCGCCACGTGGTCCGGGCCGGAGGTGGGCCGGGCGGGTCTGACGGGGAGCCCGACCTCCTGTACGTCGACCTGCACCTCGTGCACGAGGTGACCAGCCCCCAGGCCTTCGACGGTCTGCGGGCGTCGGGGCGCCACGTCCGGCGTCCGGACCTCACGGTCGCGACGATGGACCACAACGTCCCGACCGATCCGGAGGTCGTCAGCGGCCGCCTGCCGATCGCCGACGAGATGTCCCGCGCCCAGATGGACGCGCTGCGGCGCAACTGCGAGGAGTTCGGGATCCGGCTCTTCGAGATGGCCGCGCGCAACCAGGGGATCGTCCACGTCATCGGGCCGGAGCTGGGCCTCACCCAGCCCGGCACCGTGATCGTGTGCGGCGACTCCCACACCGCCACGCACGGGGCGTTCGGCTCCCTGGCGTTCGGTATCGGCACCAGCGAGGTCGAGCACGTCCTGGCCACCCAGACCCTGCCGCAGGCCCGGCCGCACACGATGGCGGTCGAGGTCGACGGCGAGCTGCCGTTCGGGGTCACGGCCAAGGACCTCATCCTCGGAGTGATCCGCGAGATCGGTGTGGCCGGCGGGACCGGCCACGTGATCGAGTACCGCGGGCAGGCGGTCCGTGACCTCTCCATGGAGGAGCGGATGACCGTCTGCAACATGTCGATCGAGGCCGGCGCTCGCGCCGGGATGATCGCCCCCGACGAGACGACGTTCGCCTACCTCAAGGACCGTCCGCACGCCCCGTCCGGGGCCGCCTGGGACGAGGCGGTGGCGTCCTGGCGCGAGCTGTACACCGACGACGCCGCGACCTTCGACCGCGTCGTCCCGATCGCTGCGACCTCCCTGGAACCGACCGTCACGTGGGGGACCACCCCCGCGCAGTCCGTTCCGGTCACCGGCCGGGTCCCCACGGTCGATCAGGCCCCCGATCGGCAGACCGCCGACCAGTGGCGCCACGCCCTGGACTACATGGGGCTGCAGGGGGGGGAGGCGATCGCCGACCTCACCCTCGACCGGGTGTTCATCGGCTCGTGCACCAACGCCCGGCTGTCGGATCTGCGCGAGGTCGCCCGCATCGTCGACGGGAAGCAGGTCGTCGACGACGTCCGGGCCATGGTCGTGCCCGGCTCCGGACTGGTGAAGGAAGCGGCCGAGGCCGAGGGCATCGACCGCATCCTCACCGAGGCCGGGTTCGAGTGGCGCCAACCCGGTTGCTCGATGTGCCTCGGCATGAACCCCGACATCCTCGGGCCCGGCGAGCGCTGCGCCTCGACCTCCAACCGCAACTTCGAGGGCCGACAGGGGGCCGGGGGCCGCACCCACCTCGTCAGCCCGGCGATGGCCGCCGCGGCCGCGCTGCACGGTCGGTTCGTGGACATCCGGGAGGTCGACGCATGAAGCAGGTCGAACGGGTGACCGGCACCGTCTGCCCGCTGGACCGGGCGGACGTCGACACCGACCAGATCATCCCCAAGCAGTTCCTCAAGCGCGTCGACCGCACCGGCTTCGGGCCCTTCGCGTTCCACGGCTGGCGCTACGACGACGACGGCGACCCGGTCGACTCGTTCCCCATGAACCGCCCCGAGCACGAGGACGCCGGCATCCTGTTGGCCGGGCCGAACTTCGGCTGCGGCTCGTCCCGGGAGCACGCCGTGTGGGCGCTGGACCAGGCCGGGTTCGACGCGGTGATCGCCCCGAGCTTCGCCGACATCTTCCGCAACAACTGCACCAAGGTGGGCCTGCTCACGATCGCGTTGGCGTCCGAGGAGGTCGACCGGTTGTTCGCTCTGGTCGCCGAGGACCCGGACCTGCAGGTCACGATCGATCTCCCGGACCAGATCGTGCGGGCCGAGGGGTTCGAGGCGTCCTTCGACGTCGACCCGCACACCAAGCACCGGCTGTTGAACGGGGTGGACGACATCAGCCTCACGATGGAGCACGAGGACGAGATCTCCCGGTTCGAGGAACGTCGTCCCTCGTGGATGCCGCGCACGGCGTGAGCCGCTCGCGACTCAAGTAGCGAGAGCGGCAGTCGCTGGGACGTGGGTGGTCACTCGTCGTTCCGGCGTGAGCCAGGTTCCACCACCACGGCGCTGACGCCCTCCAGACCGCCGTCCACCAGCATCCAGGTTCCGCCGCCATCGCTGGACAGGTAGATGCGACCGCCCGGGGCGGCGAACGCCACCTGCTCGTCCTGCGCATGCAGCCACGCCGTGTCGACGTTGCCCTCGAGCCACTCGGGCAACCCGAGCCGGCAGCGTTCGAACGTCTGGTCCTCCGCGTCCAGCGGCATCCGGTAGATCGCTCCCTGTTCGGTCCGCGGTCCCGTGGACGCGCTGGCGATCAGGGTGCCGTCGCACACGGTCACGGCCCGGCAGTAGGTGGCGTGCAGCCCCCCGGTGACCGTGCGCCACGAATCGCCGGCGTCGTCGCTCAGCATCACCCCACCGGCACCGCAGGCCGCGGCCAGGAGTCCCTCGACCGTGATCACCTGGTGGACGTCGACGTCCGGGTCCACCAGTTGGGTGAAGGACGCGCCGCCGTCGTCGGACCGCAGGATCCCACCGACGTGGACGTTCACGTACCACGCGCCGTCGCCGCCCACGGCCACCGAGCGCACTGCGGGCGGCCCACCCCACGGCGTGTACCAGTCGTCGCGGCCGGGCGCGTCGTTGAACCCCTCGACCGGCACCAGGCCGCCCTCGGTGTCACCGCCAACCTCGAGCCGGAACACCCGTGCCTCCTCGCTGCCGACGAGCACGGTGTCCCCGGCGGCTGCCAGACAGGTCAGCCCCGGACCCGGCGTCTCGGCGGCGGTCTCCCAACCGCCGGCGGGAGCCCCCACCAGGACGGTGGTCCGATCCACGACGGCGATCCACCTCCCCTCGTCGGCGCGGATCAGCGCGGTGACCGCCGAGTCGGCGAGACCGACGTGGGTCTGGGTGTCCACGTCGCGGATCCCGGTGGCGGTGGCGGCGATCGTCACGACAGCTCCGCCAGCAGCGCGGCGTGCCGGTCGAGGTGCTCCAGGGCCTGGGTCGCGTCGACGGACGGGACCCACAGCACCGTGCGTTCGACGCCGGCCTCGGCCAGGTCGACGAGCCGCCCCGGGTCCGGCGTCGTGCCGTACACGGTCACCGAGATCGTGTCGGGGTCCCGTCCGGCGTCCTCGGCCGCCTGACGCAGGCGGGGCAGGTCCTCGAACACCGGCCGCGCCCCGATCGGCAGCCACGCGTCGCAGAACTCGATCACGTGCGCGAACGTGGATCCGCCCGCTGCGGCGCCCAGGAGGATCGGCGGGTGCGGCTCCTGGACCGGCTTCGGCCACGACCAGCTCGGCGCGAACGAGACGTGCTCCCCGTCGAAGCCGGCCTCCTCCTGGGTCCACAGCCCCCGGATCGCCAGCACCTTCTCGCGGAGGACGTCGCGACGGCGGTCGAAGTCGACGCCGTGGTGCTGCGCCTCTGGGCGGTTCCAGCCGTATCCGACCCCGAACAGAAACCGGCCGTCCGAGAGCCGATCCAGCGATGCGGCCTGCTTGGCGAGCAGGATCGGGTCGCGCTGGGCGACGAGGCAGATCCCGGTCCCGAGCTTCAGGTCGGACGTCGCGGCCGCGGCGGCGGTCAGCGCGACGAACGGATCGTGGGTCCGTTTGTACTCGTCCGGCAGACCCCGGCCAGAGGGGTGCGGGCTGTGGTCCACGGGCATGTGGGTGTGCTCGGGGACGAACAGCGACTCGAACCCGCGGTCCTCCACCTCCCGTGCCAGCCGGTCGGGTGCGATCGACGTGTCGGTGGCGAACATCGTGATGCCGAGGTGCATGTCTGCTCGTTCCTCCGTCCAGGGGTCGGGGCGTCGCCGTCGTAGGCTCGCGGCGTCACGTCACGGGTAGGAGCGTAGGTGGATGCACGACCCATCGGGGTGTTCGACAGCGGGCTGGGCGGTCTGACGATCGTCCGGGCCCTCGCCGACCTCCTGCCGAACGAGCGTCTGGTCTACTTCGGCGACACGGCCAGGTTCCCGTACGGCTCGAAGAGCCCCGAGCAGCTGCGGCGGTTCTCGTCCGAGATCGTCGACCTGCTGCTCGACCAGGATGCGAAGATGGTCGTGGTCGCGTGCAACAGCGCGTCATCCGCCGCGCTCGAGCACCTGCGCCAGGAGTACACGGTCCCGATCGTCGGGGTGATCGAGCCCGCGGTCCGCGCGGCCGCCGAGGTGACCGCTGGACGGCTGGGCGTGATCGGCACCGCGGCGACGGTGTCGTCGGGCGCCTACGAGCGCGCGGTCGAGCAGCTCCAGCTCGACGTCGAGCTGTCGACGCTGGCGTGTCCCGGCTTCGTCGAGCTGGTGGAGTCCGGGGACCTGGGGTCGACCCGGACCTACGGGCTCGTCGCCCGGACCCTCGCCCCGATCCGTGTCGCCGAGGTCGACACGCTGATCCTCGGCTGCACCCACTACCCGCACCTGTTCCGAGCGGTCGGGGACGTGATGGGTCGCGACGTCGTGCTGGTGTCCAGCGCCGAGGAGACCGCCTTCGAGGTCCGCGAGATCATGGAGCGGACCGGCCTCGAACGTCCCCAGGAGGAGGGACCGGGGCGTCACACCTTCCTCACCAGCGGCGACGAGGAGACCTTCACGACCCTCGGGGGTCGGCTGCTCGGGGACGAGCTGGACGGGGTCGAGGCGTGGGACTGGCCCACCGGCGCGGCGACGAGCCGCTCGGCGTGATCCCGCTGCGCACCGTCGCCTTCGACCTGATGGACACCGTCGTGCGTGACCCGTACCGCGAGGCGCTGCACGCGGGGACCGGCATGGAGACGCGTGAGCTGTTCGCCACGAAGGACCTCAGCGCGTGGCCGGCCTTCGAGCGCGGGGAGCTCACCGAGGAGGAGTACTTCGCGACGTACGCCGACATCGAGGTCGACGTGGCCGCGTTCCACCGCGCGCGGCGCGAGGGCTACGCGTGGATCGACGGCATGCGGGAGCTGCTGGACGACCTCGACGGCGTCGTGCAGCGGGTCGCCGCCTCGAACTACCCGATCTGGATCGAGGAACTGGCCGACGGGATGCTCGCCGGCTGTTTCGAAGAGATCCTGGCCTCCCACCACCTCGGGGTACGCAAGCCCGATCCCGCGTTCTACGAGCGTCTGCTGGACCGGATCGACCGACGAGCCGACGAGGTCCTGTTCGTTGACGACCGCGAGGACAACGTGGAGGCCGCCCTCGACCTCGGGTTGCGGGCGCACCTGTTCGCCGGGGCCGACGACCTGCGGGAGCGGATCCGCCGGGAGGGTGCCGAGATCTGACTGTTCGTTCCGCGCGTCAGTCGGCGCGGTCGTCGAGCACCCCGGCGACCACCTCGGCGAGGGCAGGGGAGTGGGCGATCAGGCTCGGTTCCAGTTGCACCTCGCCGGTGGCGACCCACCACAGCCGGGCCACGTCGTCGGCTTCGTCGGGGAGCTCGGCCAGCCACTCGAGGGCTCGCTGCGCGTCGTCGCGATGGCCCTCGCACCACGCCTCGACCCCGACCTGGCGTGCGCACCGACGGCCGAGGTAGCGGTGGATCGACGGGCCGCACGTCTCGACCATGCGGGCCTCGTGACCGCAGCGGTCGCACTCGCCGGCCTGGACGGCCCGCGGGCCGAGCTGATCGTGGTCCAGCCACGGGTGATGGGAACGCAGCGCATCACGCAGCGCCTGCTTGTCGAAGTCCCGGACGCTCCCTCCCATGCCGCCGAGACTAACCACCCCGTGCCGCGCTCGGAAGTGGCCCGGCTCTTCGACCCCGTACGATGCGCGCCCCGCGCGATGGATGCGCGCCCGTCAGGAGGACCCGCGTGAGCCGGACGTACCGCATCGCCGTCCTCGGTGGTGACGGCATCGGTCCCGAGGTCGTGACCGAGGGCCGCAAGGTGCTCGAGGCCGTCGCGGACGCCGAGGGTTTCGAGGTCGGGACCGAGACGTACGACCTCGGCGGGCGCCGCTACCTCGACACCGGTGAGACCCTGTCCGACGCGACGCTGCACGAGCTGTACGGCTTCGACGCGATCTACCTGGGGGCCGTCGGGACCCCGGAGGTGCCGCCGGGCGTCCTCGAGCGTGGTCTGCTGCTGCGGCTGCGGGCCGTCTTCGACCTCTACGTCAACCTGCGTCCCGTCAAGCTGTACCCCGGCGTCGAGTCGCCGATCGCCGGGCTGACCCCGGAGCGCTGCGATCTCATCGTGGTCCGCGAGAACACCGAGGGGCTCTACACCGGCGGGGGCGGCGTGGTCTACCGCGGCACCCCGGAGGAGGTCGCGACCCAGGAGTCGGTCAACACCCGCCACGGGGTCGAGCGGGTGGTGCGTTACGCCTTCGAGCTGGCGGGGCGGCGGGGCGGGCACCTGACCCTGTGCCACAAGACCAACGTCCTGGCGTTCGCCGGTGACCTGTGGGCGCGGACCGTCGAGGAGGTCGCAGCCGACCACCCGGACGTCGAGACCGACTACGTCCACGTCGACGCGATGTGCCTGTACCTCGTCAACCAGCCGGAGCGCTTCGACGTCGTCGTCACGGACAACCTGTTCGGCGACATCGTCACCGACCTCGGGGCGGCCGTGCAGGGCGGCCTGGGGCTGGCGGCGTCGGCGAACCTCGACCCCGAGCGGCGTTCGCCGTCGCTGTTCGAGCCGGTGCACGGTTCGGCGCCGGACATCGCGGGGACCGGCACCGCGGACCCCACCGCCGCGGTGCTGAGCCTGGCGCTGCTGCTCGACCATCTCGGCGAGCGGAAGGGATCGCAGCGGGTCGAGCAGGCCGTCGCCGAGTGGCTCGCTGCACGCGGCACCTCCGAGGTGGGATACTCGACATCACGGATCGGCGACCGCCTGGCCGAGCTCGCCGCGACCTGACCCGCACGCACGAGAGGAGCCACCCCGATGCCCTTCCCACACTCGGACGTGATCTGGATGGACGGTGAGTTCGTCGACTGGGACGACGCCAAGGTGCACGTACTCACCCCGACGATCCACTACGGCTGGGGGGTGTTCGAGGGGATCCGCGCCTACGCCACCGACCGGGGTCCGGCGGTGTTCCGCCTCGACGAGCACGTCGACCGGCTGTTCCAGTCGGCGAAGATCTACCCGCCGCTGGACGAGATCCCCTTCGACCGCACCCAGGTCCGCGACGCGATCCTCGACACGATCCGCCGCAACGGTCACGACGGCGGCTGCTACATCCGGCCGCTGATCTACCTGAGCTACGGCGAGATCGGGCTCAACCCGCTGCCGTCGGACCCGGCGATCGCGATCGCGACGTGGGAGTGGGGCGCGTACCTCGGCGAGGAGGCCTTCGAGAAGGGCGTGAGGGTCATGGTGTCGTCGTGGACGCGCATCGGGAAGAACACGATCCCGCCGGCCTCCAAGACGTGCGGGCAGTACATCAACTCGTCCCTGGCGAAGGTCGACGCGGTCAGGCAGGGCTTCGACGAGGCGATCATGACCAACGAGCAGGGCTTCCTCGCCGAGGGCACCGGCGAGAACCTGTTCATCGTCAAGGACGGCGCGATCCTGACCCCGCCGCTGTCCGACGGGCCGCTGGGCGGGATCACCCGTGACTCGGCGATCCAGATCGCCCGCGACCTCGAGATCGACGTGCACGAGACCAGCCTGGTGCGCACCGACCTCTACCTCGCCGACGAGGCGTTCCTGACCGGCACAGCCGCGGAGGTCGTGCCGATCCGCGAGGCCGACGGGCGCGAGATCGGTCCGCGCGGGCCCATCACCGAGCGCGTCCAGGACACGTTCGACGACGTCGTCGCCGGCAGGGTCGACCGCTACAAGGACTGGCTGACCTTCGTCCACGACTGACCCCCGCACACCGAACCGTCGAGTGGCAGCTAGGTCGCAGATCCGCAACTGAGCTGCCACTCGACCGGTCGGTCAGGGGGTCGGGCAGCGGTCAGGCAGCGGGGCGGTCGAAGGTCGCCCGCAGGCACGGCTCGAGGTGCGGGAACTCGAAGGTCATCCCGAACTCCTCGGTGAGGCGCTGGGGGATGACGCGCTGGCTGGCCGTCGCCATCTCCTCGGCCATCGTCCTGCCGAACACGGCTCCGACCGCGAACGCCGGGATGGCGAGGAACCGGGGCTTGTCGAAGACGCCAGCGAGCGTGTCGGCGTACTCGCGGTGGCGGACGGGGTTCGGGGAGGTCAGGTTCACCGGCCCGCTCGCGTCGTCGCGGCTCAGCAGCGTCAGCATCGCACGGACGTGATCGCGCAGCGCGATCCAGGCGAACCACTGGCGGCCGTGGCCGAGCTTGCCACCCAGCCCGAACCGCGCCGGGATCGCCTGCAGCTGCACGACGTCCGCGTCGCGGGCCTGCACCGGGGCGGTGCGCAGGTGGGCGACCCGGATGCCGGCGTCGACCGCCGTGGCGGTGGCGGCCTCCCAGTCCTGGCAGACCTCCGAGAGGAAGCCCTCGCCCGGCCCGGTGTCCTCGGTGATGACCTCCTCGCCCCGCGAGCCGTACCAGTGCACCCCCGATGCGCTCAGCATCACCGACGGGGGGTCGTCGAGCCGCGCGAGCGTCTCGGACAGCAGACACGTCCCCTGCACGCGTGACTCACGGATGCGCCGCTTCTTCGCCGCGGTCCACCGGCCGAACAGCGGCTCGCCCGCCAGGTGCACGACCGCGCCGACACCCTCGATCGCGTCGGCGTCGATGTCGCCGCCCCGTGGGTCCCAGTGGACCGCCGGGCCGTGGCCCTCCGAGGAGCCGGAACGGGTGAGACGGATCGGCTGGTCCCCCCGCCCGCGCAGCGCCCGGTACAGCGCGCTGCCGATCAGTCCGTGGGATCCGCTGATGAGGACGTCCATGTGCTCACTCCTCGTCGTCCGTCGGGTCCGTGGCAGGCTCCGGGGAGTCACGACGCTATCTGCGGCCGGACGCGCATCCTGCCCCGACTGGACAGTGGGGGGTGGTGGGTGGCACCCTGCGGACGCCCGACAGGAGCCACACGCCGATGACGATCCTCGACGTCCCGCGCTGCACGCGGCGCCCGATCGACGTCATCATCATCGCGACGCTCCCGTAGCGCGGCACGAGCCGGGCTGCGGGAGCGGCCCGGTTCCGGTCCTCTCCCTCGCCCCCGGCTCGCGGGAACTCCCTACGCACGTCCGACGGCACACGAGGACACGGTGACAGACCAGCGCGAGTACCAGGAGCACGACGACCGGCACGGAGGCGAGCACGAGGACGAGCGCCAGGAGTCGCCCGCCTCCGCCCTCACCGTCTACGACACGACCCTGCGCGACGGGACACAGCAGCGGGGGGTCAACCTGACGGTCGAGGACAAGCTGCGCATCGCCAAGCGGATGGACCACATCGGCGTCCACGTGATCGAGGGCGGCTGGCCCGGCGCGAACCCCAAGGACACCGAGTTCTTCCGGCGAGCCGCCGACGGGGAGCTCGAGCTCGGAAACGCGCAGCTCGCGGCCTTCGGCATGACCCGTCACCCGGACCGCGCTGCGGAGCACGATCCCAACCTGCAGGCGCTGCTCGGGGCCGAGACCCCGATCGTCTGCCTCGTCGGCAAGTCCTGGGGCTACCACGTCGACGATGCCCTGGGTGTGCCTCGTGACGAGAACCTGGCGATGGTCTCCGAGTCGATCTCGCACCTGGTCGCCGAGGGGCGTCGGGTGTTCTTCGACGCCGAGCACTTCTTCGACGGCTACGCCGGCGACCGTGCCTACACCCGCGACGTGGTCGCTGCCGCGGCCGCCGCGGGTGCCGAGTGCGTCGTCCTGTGCGACACGAACGGCGGGGCGATGCCGTGGGACGCGGCCGCGGTCGTCCTGGACATGGTCGCGATGCTGCCCTGCGACGTCGGCGTGCACTTCCACGACGACGGTGGCTGTGCGGTCGCCAACTCCCTCCTGAGCGTCCAGGCCGGGGCGGTGCACGTCCAGGGGACCGCCAACGGTCTGGGGGAACGCTGTGGCAACGCCAACCTGTTCACGATCATGGCCGACCTCCAGCTCAAGCGGGGCCTGCCGTTGGTGCCCGACGAGCGCCTGCAGCACCTGACGCACGTCGCCCACGCCATCGCGGAGCTCACGAACCAGACGCCGCCGTCGAGCCAGCCGTACGTCGGGTCCGGGGCATTCGCCCACAAGGCCGGCCTGCACGCGTCGGCCCTCGCCAAGGCGCCCGACATGTACCAGCACATCGATCCGATCCGGGTCGGCAACGAGCAGCAGATGGTCGTCAGTGACCTCGCGGGTCGTGCCACGATCGCGATGCGCGCCGAGGAGCTCGGACTCGACCTCGACCGCGCCCAGGCCGGCGACGTCCTCGAGGAGGTAAAGCGCCGCGAACACGCCGGCTGGAGCTACGACGCGGCCGACGCTTCGTTCGAGCTGCTGCTGCGTCGCCTCACGGGCGACCTCGGGGAGGAACCGTTCGAGCTCGAGCACTTCCGGGTCACCGTCGACGGCGGCGACGAGGAGGGTCGCACGGCCGAGGCGATCGTGGCCATGCTGATCAAGGGGGAACGGCGCCTGGGTGCGGGCGAGGGCAACGGTCCGGTCGACGCGCTCGACCACGCCTTCCGCAACGCGGCGAACAGCACCTGGCCGGCGCTGGATCGGGTGCACCTCGCCGACTACAAGGTGCGCATCCTCGAGTCGTCGCAGGGCACCGACGCGGTCACCCGCGTGCTCGTGACCACGACCGACGGCGAGGAGAGCTGGGACACCGTCGGGGTGCACGCCAACATCGTCGAGGCCAGCTGGATGGCCCTGGCCGATGCGTACGTCTATGCGATCGACCGGCGCCAGCCGGTACGCGATTGACCGGCGCCAGCCGGTACGCGATTGACCGGCGCCAGCCGGTACGCGATCGCTCG
>CAZHZQ010000006.1:0-32890 GCA_964537235.1 uncultured Actinomycetota bacterium
CGGGCGACCGCGCCTTCTGCGCCGGCGCCGACCTCGCCGGCTCGCTGGCCGAGGGGGCCCGGGAGGACGGCCGGGGAGGCAGTGAGGACGGCCGGGGAGGCAGTGAGGACGGCCGGGGAGGCAGTGATGTCATGGCGCAGCACGACGCGATCGGGCGCCTGCGCGATCTGTTCGCCGCCGTGGACGACCTGGACAAGCCCCTGCTCGGGCGGGTCAACGGGCACGCGGTCGCGGGCGGGTTCGGGCTGGCGCTGGCCTGTGACATCCTCGTGAGCGTCGATCACGCGACCTTCGGCACCCCCGAGGTGAACGTCGGGCTGTGGCCCTTCCTGATCTCGGCGGTGATCCTCGACCACCTCGGTCCCAAGCGCACGTACGACCTCACCCTGACCGGTCGACGCATCGGGGCGGACGAGGCGCTGTCCTGGGGGCTCGTGAACCGTGTCGTCGCCGACGAGGAGCTGGACGACGCCGTCGGTGGGTACGTGGACATGCTGGTCTCGGGCTCGCCGGTCGCGCAGCGGCTGGGGCGCCGCTGCCTGGTCGAGACCCGGCACATGACGCGTGAGCAGCGCTACGGCTACCTCCACGCGATGTTCGACCTCGCGCTCAAGACGGAGGACGTCAAGGAGGGCATCGCCGCCTTCCTCCAGAAGCGGGACCCGGAGTGGCCGGGCCGCTGAGGGGTAGGCTCGTCCCTGCCCGTCCTCGAGCAGCGACACCGGTGGACAGCCCCATGGCCAAGGGACGACGACGCGACGACGATGCCCGTGAGCGGCAGCTCTCCGGCTCGTTGAAGGGCGTCATGAAGCGGCTGCCGGACATCGAGCGCGAGGTCGTCCAGCTGCGGATGGGGCTCACCGACGGGCACCCGAAGAACCTGACGCAGACGGCCAACGAGCTGAACCTCACGGTTGCCGAGGCCAAGGAGATCGAGCAGCGCGCGTTCGACCGCATCCGTGAGGTCGTGCCGCTGAAGAACCTCCAGCGCTTCCTGCAGGACTGAGGACCTCGTGTCTTCCCTGCAGGATCTGGTGGAGGTCCGGGTCGGCCTCCGGCCCGATGCGGTCGATCACCTGCAGGCGTTGGTCAGCGACTGGCAGGTCCTGGCCGACCTCTCGTTCGCCGACCTGCTGCTGTTCTGCCGCGACGACTCCGAGGACGGCCGCTCCAAGCTGATCGTCGTCGCGCAGATGCGTCCCTACACCGCCCAGACCCTCTACTACGAGGACCTCGTGGGGCGCACCTACGAGGAGGAAGCACGCGCCGGGGTCCTGACAGCGTTCGAGGAGGAGCGGATCGTCCGTGAGGGCGACCCCGACTGGTCGACCGGCGTGCCGGTCCGCGAGGAGGCCATCCCCGTCACCTTCGACGGCGAGGTGATCGCGGTCGTCACGCGCGAGGCGAACCTGTCGATGGTGCGCTCGCCATCCCAGCTCGAGCTGACCTACCTGCAGACCGCCGGTGAGCTCGCGCAGATGCTCGCCGACGGCCGCTTCCCGTTCCCCGGCGAGGACCCGGAACGCGAGCTCGCGCCCCGCGTCGGCGACGGCCTGATGCGCGTCGACCCCCAGGGCGTCGTCGTGTACGCGAGTCCGAACGCGATCAGCGCCTACCGCCGCCTGGGGGTGCTGGACAACATCGTCGGTCGCCACCTCGAGGAGTTCGACCTGGACGACGAGGCCGTGGTCGGGGCGCTCGCCGATGGACAACCTCTCGAGAGCGAGGTCGAGGCCCGGGGGGCGGTCGTGCTGCGGCGGCTGATCCCGCTGATCGACGATCACGAGGTGCTCGGCGGGCTGATGCTGATGCGTGAGGTGACCGAGCTGCGTCGGCACGAGCGCATGCTGCTCTACAAGGACGCCACGATCCGGGAGATCCACCACCGGGTAAAGAACAACCTCCAGACGGTCGCTTCGCTGCTGCGGCTGCAGTCTCGCCGTCTCGAGAGCCATGAGGCCAAGGAGGCGCTCGGCGAGTCCGTCCGACGCATCTCGTCGATCGCCCTGGTGCACGAGACCCTGTCCCAGGAATCCCGCCAGCGGGTGTCGTTCGACAAGGTGGCCCACCGGCTCGTCGAGATGCTCGCCGCCGGCCTGTCGGACCCGAGCCGTCCGATCCACACGAGCCTCGTCGGATCGGCCGGCGAGCTGCAGGCGGAGATCGCGACCCCGCTCGCGTTGGTCCTGTCTGAGCTGGTGCAGAACAGCCTCGAGCACGGCTTCCCGTCCGAGGTCGACGGCGGGGACGTCGAGGTGGTCCTCCAACGGACCGCCGCCGAGCTGCGGCTCACGGTCACCGACAGCGGGATCGGGATGCCCGAGGAGTGGGTGCTCGAACGGGACGCGAACCTCGGTCTGCAGATCGCCAGCACGTTGCTGGTCTCCGAGCTCGGTGGGTCCCTGGAGGTCGAGCGGACCAGCGAGGACGGGGGAACGACGGCCACGGCGGTGCTGCCGCTGCCCGGGTCGAGTCCCTCGGTCGGCTAGCGCCAGCGGGCCGCTGACCCCACCCGTGGAGCGGATCGGGGTTGATTTTGTTCAACACATCTTGAACAAATCCCGCCCCGATCCGCAACATCGGCGGGTGATGTGGGATCAGCCGTCGGGGGTCGGTGCCGGCGAGGCGGGCGCCTCCTGGCCCGGGACCTGCAGCGACGGGTCGAAGGTGCGGCTGGCGCTGGTCAGCTGCAGGACGGCGAACCCGATCGCGGCGATGAGCAGCAGCAGGCTGGCGGTGACGTACAGCCACCGGAACCGGCTGGGGTAGCTCGGCTCGGTGGGGATCTCGAAGGCCGGCAGGTAGTGCTCGTCGTCGGCGCCCTCGCTGAGAGGGGGCGCCGGCTCCTGGCCGGGCGGTGTCGTCAGGCGGGTCCGGCCCCGCGGCACCTCAGCTGGCCATCCGACGACGGCGCTGACGTTGTCGCTTGCGCTTGAGCGATCGGCGTTCGTCCTCCGCCATGCCGCCCCAGACCCCGGCGTCCTGGTTCGAGGAGATCGCGTACTCGAGGCAGGACTCGCGGACCCCGCAGCGGGCACAGACCTTCTTGGCCTCCGCGATCTGGTCGACGGCCGGGCCGGTGCTGCCGACCGGGAAGAACAGTTCCGGGTCCTCGTCCGTGCAGGCTGCCTTACTACGCCAGTCGTGGCTACGCCGCTCCATGGGGGGCTCCTGTGCGGGGAACAGGGGGTCGGTGCGTTCTCGTGGGTTCTTGTGGGGCTTGTGAAAGGTTTCTCGAAGTCGCGAGGACTCTAACAGAGGGTGGCCGCACCGCACAAGGGGAATGCTTGCAGAATCTCGCACCTCGGGGGCAGCGGTCGGGCCGCGCCATCAGGCGAGCAGGTGCAGGGCGTCGGGTACGAGCTCGATCGTCACCTCGCGGTGCTCGCCCGCGTAGTCCCCGTCGACCTGCAGGGGGAGGGGCGGCTCGCTCTCGAGCGTGATCCGGTCGAGGTCGCGGAGGTGGTCGGTCGCGTCGCTGTTCACGTGGCCGGCGGTGGTGAACACCTGGCCGACGATCCGCAGCACCGTGGCCGTCCGCATCGTGCGCAGCCCCACCAGGTCGAGGCCGCGATCGAACGACGCGTCCGGGGTGACGTTGAGGGGCCGGTTGCCGAGGTAGGTGAACGGGGTGGTGTTGCCCACGATCACCATGCCGTACGGCCCGTGGGTCGCGCCGTGCTCGGTGGCAACGATCGGCAGGACGGTGCGGTCGTAGCTCACGAAGAACTCCTGCAGCGCGCACCACACGAACGACAGCTGCCTGACGGCCCGCTTCAAGCGGTAGCGGCGCTCCACGAGACGGACGACCGCCGCGTCGAACCCGAACCCGGCGCTGGTGGCGAAGTAGCGCCCGTTGGCCCGGCCCAGCGGGATCGTCCTCGTCTCGCCGCTGCGCAGCTTGCCCAGCATCGCCGAGGTCGCGGCGATCGCATCGTTGGGCAGACCCAGGGCGCGGACGAGCACGTTCGTCGAACCGCCGGGGATGACGCCGAGTCGGACGGAGGTGCCGGCGACCGCCTGCATCACCTCGTTGGCGGTGCCGTCCCCTCCGAGGGCGAAGACCACGTCGACCCCGTCGTGGACGGCCCCGGCGGTGATGTGCGTGGCGTGACCGCGCTGCTTCGTGGAGTGGACCTCCAACTCCAGCTCGCTGGACAGCGCGGACGCGATGACGTTGCGGACCGCCTCGTCCGTCGAGGTGGCGTTCGGGTTGAACAGCAGCAGGGCCCGCATCAACCGTCGCCAGGTGTCGCCCCAGGACCCGGTGAGGGAGGCGACGGTTCGGGGGACGGCGACGGGCTCGTCTCCGTCTGCGGTTCCTCGGAGCCGGCCGGGGGGCAGTCGGGCTCGCGGGGCGTCGGACCGGCGGCCGGACCGCTGGGACACGCCGTGGGGGTCGGGCTGGAGGTCGGCGAGGGCGCCGGGGGCGGCGGGGGTGGTGGCGACGGGCAGGTTTCGTCCGGGGCCAGGATGCGTGGCATCACCTCGACCTCACCCGGGCACCACGGGGCCGCGAGCAGCCCCGTCTGCGGGTCGATCTCGAGCTCGACGAGGTACTGATCGTCCAGAACGAAGCCGGTCGGCCGCTGGTCGGCCAACGCCGCCGCCATGAACTCGCGCCAGATCCGTGCGGGCCACGACCCCCCGGTGACGACCCGCTCACCGCCGATGTTGCGCAGCTCGACGCGCCCCTGCGGCCACCCGATCCACACCGAGGCGGCGAGCGTCGGGGTGTAGCCAACGAACCAGGCGTCGGTGTAGTCCTGAACGGTGCCGGTCTTGCCGGCGACCTCCCAGCCGCCACCGATCTGCGCGTGCACGCCCGTCCCGTCCTCCACGACGTTGCGGAGCAGCTGGGTGGTGACCCAGGCGATCCCCGGGTCCAGCGCGCGCCGCGGGACACGGTTGGGGCGCCAGACGACGTTGCCTTCGGCGTCCTCGACCCGGTCGATCGGGGACGCCGGGACGCGCATCCCCATGTTGGCGAGGGTCGCGTAGGCGGCGGCCATCTCCAACGGGGTGCAGCAACGCTCGAGGCCACCGAGCGTGATCGGGGGATCGGTGTTGATCGGAGACTCGATTCCCATCGCGCGCGCGGCGGCGATCGTCTTGCTCACCCCGACCTCGAGGACCAACCTGGCGTAGGCCGCATTGACCGACGCGCGGGTGGCCTCGGCGAGGTCGATCGTCCCGTACGACACACCCGAGTAGTTGCGGACGGGCCAGCGCGTGCCGTCGGGGAGCACGAAGGTCGCCTGGTTGCCGCTGATCCGGGAGTCGGGGCGCCACCCGTCGGCCAGCGCCGAGACGAGCGTGAAGGTCTTGAACGTCGAGCCGGGCTGACGCTGCGCCTGTGTGGCGAGGTCGAACTGCAGGACGTCGTGCGGGCGGTTGCGGGCGGTCGCCAGGATCCGGCCGTTCTCGGGATCCACGACCGCGAGGGCGACGCCGGGGTCGTCGTCCGGGTCCGGGAAGAAGCGCTCGACCGCTGCCTGTGCCTGCGCCTGCGTCTCCGGATCGAGCGTCGTGTGGATCCGCAGCCCCCCGCCGTAGATCATCTCGGCGCGTTCGGTCTGGTCGGTGCCCAGCCCTTCGGTGCCCAGCAGCGTCCGGACGACGAAGTCGACCCAGTGGGGCTCCGCGGTGGCCGGCGACGCGGGGCGGGGCTGCACGTCGGTGTCGACCGCCAGGGCCTCCTCCAGCCCCTCGGCGTCGAGGAAGCCCTCCTCGTGCATCCGTTCGAGAACCCGATCGCGTCGTTCGCGGGCGGCGTCCGGAGCGGAGGTCGGCGTCAGCGTCGCGGGGGAGCGGATCAGCCCGGCGAGCAGCGCCGCCTCCGGCAGCGTGACCTCGCTGACGTCCTTGCGGAAGTACGTGAAGGCCGCGGCCTGGATCCCGTACGCGCCGTTGCCGAAGTAGACCGTGTTGAGGTAGTCGGCGAGGATCTGCTCCTTGGTCAGCTTGCGCTCGAGGTCGCGGGCCAGCAGCGCTTCGTGGAACTTCGTCTCGAAGGTGCGTGGGGCGTCCGGCATGTACAGGTTCTTGACGAGCTGTTGGGTGATCGTCGAGCCGCCCTCCTCGGTCTCGCCCTCGGCGACGTTGCGCAGGCCGGCGCGGGCGATCGCGCGGGCGTCCACCCCGGTGTGGTGCCAGAAGCGCTGGTCCTCGGCGGCGACGACGGCCTCCTCGATGACGTCGGGGACCTGTTCGAGATCGACTCGTTCGCGGAACTCCTTGCGGAGCACCGCCAGCCGGTTGCCCGCGTCGTCGTACACGAACGACTGCGCCGGGGGACGCTTCTCGACCGCGTCGATGTCCGGGGGGTCGAGGGTCACGACCTGAGCGCATGCGGACAGCACGAGCGTCGCGATGACGGCCCACGCCGCCGTGCGGCGCGCCCGACGGCGCCTCCCCCGCACGGTCTACCTCCTCCACGACCGTGGTCGTCACGGGCGCTGGACGAACGGTAAACGTCAGGAGGACGGGCGACCAGGAACGGCGTTCACCTCTGCCGTTGCCGTGCGTGCGTGTGCAGGATGCGCCGGAGGGAGTCACGCCAAGGCCTGCTCCAGGTCCGCGAGCAGGTCGTCGGCATGCTCGATCCCGACCGAGATCCGCAACAGGTCGTCCGGGACCTCCAGCGGCGAACCGGACACCGAGGCGTGCGTCATCACCCCCGGGTGCTCGATGAGGCTCTCGACCCCACCGAGGGATTCGGCCAGGAAGAACACCTCGGTCGCGGCGGCGACCCGCTTGGCCTCGTCGGCCCCTCCCCGCAGCCGGAAGGAGACCATCCCGCCGAAGCCCGACATCTGCCGGGCGGCCAGTTCGTGCCCCGGGTCGTCCGGGAGCCCGGGGTAGTGGACCTCCGTGACCTCGGGATGCTCGGCGAGGTAGCTCGCGACCGCCTCGGCGTTCGCGCAGTGCCGGTCCATGCGCACGCCCAGCGTCTTGATCCCGCGCAGCGTCAGGAACGCATCGAAGGGTCCGGGGACCGCCCCGGCCGCGTTCTGCAGGAAGGCGAGATCCTCGCCGGTGCGGTCGTCACAGCACACCGCTCCGCCCACCACGTCAGAGTGCCCCCCGAGGTACTTGGTCGTCGAGTGGATCACCAGGTCGGCGCCCAGCTCGACGGGGCGCTGCAGGTAGGGGGTGGCGAACGTGTTGTCGACCGCCAGGCGGGCGCCGTTGTCGTGGGCGAGCTCGGCGAGTCCGGTGAGGTCCACGATCTTCATGAGGGGGTTCGAGGGGCTCTCGGCCCACACCAGCCGCGTGGTCGCGGTGACGGCCTCCGCGACGGCGTCGAGGTCGGTGAGGTCGACGGTGGTGTAGCGCAGGCCCGCCCGCGCCAGCACCTTCGACACCAACCGGAAGGTCCCGCCGTACACGTCGTCCGCGAGGATCAGGTGGTCGTCCGGCTCGAGCAGCCGCAGCACTGCGTCGGTCGCGGCCATGCCGGAGGCGAACGCGACACAGGTGTCGGTTCCCTCGAGGCTCGCCAGGCACTCCTGCAGCGCGGTGCGCGTGGGGTTGGCGGTGCGGGCGTACTCGTAGCCCGCGTGGTCGCCGACGCCCCGCTGCGCGAACGTGGAGGTCTGGTAGATCGGGACGATGACCGCCCCGGTCGTGGGCTCCGGGTCCTGGCCGACGTGGATCGCGCGCGTCTCGAACTCCATGCCGGGCACGCTAGCGACCGGCCCTCAGTTGCCGTAGCGCTCCGGGTCCGGCTCCGTCGGGGCGCCGTCCTTGGCCCGCTCGAGGTTGCCCCGCAGGCCCTCGAGGGTGGTCTCGTCCAGCTCCTCGCGGAGCATCGGGAACAGCGTGTCTTCCTCCTCCTCCAGGTGGTGGAGCAGGTTCTCGGCGAAGACCTCGACCTTGGCGTCGAACTGGTCGTCATCGGGGTCCATGGCCTTCAGCTCGGCCATGATCATCTCGACGACGTGGTGTTCCTCGATCTCCTCGCGGATGTCGTCCTCGGTCTCCGGGACCTGCTCCATGACGAAGGGGTAGAAGGCCTCCTCCTCCATGGCGGAGTGGACGACCACGCGTCCGATCAGCTCCTCGATGAGCTGCTTCTTGGCGTCGTGGTCGTCGACCTCGATCTCCTCGTAACGGTTCAGCATGTCGCGGAAATCGTCGTGGTCCCCCTGGATGAGGTCCAGCGCGTCGTCAGCCATGGTCGCTCCTTCTGTGTCAACGGTTCGGTGTCAGCGGGTCTGTGTCAACGGGTCTGTGCCAGGTAGCTGAGCAGGTCCGCGCGGGTCAGCACCCCGATCGGCTTCTCGCCGTCGATCACGATCACGGCGGGGCTGCCGGCGGACAGGTCCGAGAACACGTCGTCGAGCTCGGCACCCACCTCGACCATCGGCAGCGGCGGCGACAGCACCTCGACCACGGGCTTCTGGAGGATGCTCGCGTCCTTCAGCACCTCGTCCAGCAGTGAGTTCTCGCGGATCGAGCCGATGATCCCGCCGACCTTGGGTTCGTGCTCGCCCTCGCGGAAGACCGGCATCTGGCTCACGCCGAACTCGCGCAAGAGGTCGATCGCCTGGGAGACCGTCTCGTACGGATGGCAGTGCACCAGCTCGGGCAGGTCCTCCGGCTTGCTGCGCAGCGCCTGGTCGACGGTCTGCGCCTCGCCGGAGCGGGCGAGGAAACCGTGCTCGGCCATCCACTTGTCGTCGTAGAGCTTCGAGAGGTAGTTGCGGCCGGTGTCGGGCAGCAGGACGACGATGGTGGCGTCCTCGTCCATCTCGGCGGCGACCTCGAGGGCGGCGACCACGGCGGTGCCGGCCGATCCGCCGACGAGGATCCCCTCCTCGCGGGTGATCCGCCGGGCCATCTGGAAGGACTCCCGGTCACCGACGCGCACGTAGCGGTCGACGACGTCAGCGTCGAAGGTCTCGGGCCAGAAGTCCTCGCCGATGCCTTCCACGAGGTAGGGGTGGACCTCACCCGTGTAGATCGAACCTTCCGGGTCCGCGCCGACGATCAGCACGTCGGGGTTCTTCTGCTTGAGGTAGTGGCCGACGCCGGTGATGGTGCCACCGGTGCCGATGCCGGCCACGAACGCGTCGATCTGGCCGCTGGTCTGGCGCCACAGCTCCGGCCCCGTCGACAGGGTGTGGGCGATCGGGTTGGCCTGGTGGAAGTACTGGTTTGGCTGGTAGGCGCCGGGTGTCTCGGTCGCGATGCGGTCGGCGACCGAGTAGTAGGAGCGCGGGTCCTCGGGCTCCACGGCGGTCGGACAGACGACGACCTCCGCCCCGTAGGCCCGCAGGAGGCTGATCTTCTCCTGGGACATCTTGTCGGGCATCACGAAGATGCACCGGTAGCCCTTGCGAGCCGCGGCCATCGCCAGTCCCACACCCGTGTTGCCGGAGGTCGGTTCGACGATCGTGCCGCCGGGCCTCAGCTTGCCGGCGGCCTCCGCCGCTTCGATCATCGCGATGCCGATGCGGTCCTTGACCGAGCCGCCGGGGTTCAGGAACTCGACCTTCGCGAGCAGGGTCGGGGCGACGTCCGCGGAGATGCGGTCCATCGCCACCAGCGGCGTGTCGCCGATGAGCGAGACGAGGTCCGGAGCGACCTCGCGACCTCGGTCGTCCTCGTGGATCCGGGGGCCCTCGAGGGGGTCGTGGGAGATGCCGGCGACGTCGGTGTAGATCGAGCGGTCGGTGACGTCGACGCCCTCGTAGCTGTCGTCGGTGTTGACGTCGCTCGCGTCGGCCATGCCGTCCTCCCGTTCCCCGCGCCGACTGATGGTCCTGTGCGGGGTCTGGGGGCGAGGCTAGCCGTGGGGCGGTGCTGGGTGCCGTGGGGTGTTCGGTGCTGCTTCGGTCCGACCGGGCGGTGGTCGAACCGACTGGCCCGGAAAGGGGGGAACCACCCACGAGGTAGTCATTTCTGACTAGGCGCGAAATGGCCATCACTGCTCATTCGCTACACAGCGTAGTGCTTCGATACTTCTAGTAGCACATGAGGAAGTTCTCATCTACCCCTCGGAGGCTTCGAGACCATGCGCAAACTGATCGCTCTCATCGCTACCGGGATGGTCGCGCTCGCGTTGTCGGCTCTGCCGGCTGTCGCCGAGGACACGACCGTCGACTTCACGATCACGGCCACCAACGGCCTGCAGCTCTCGCAGGGGTCGACCGTGGCGACGCTCACCGACGGATCCCTCAGCTTCACCGGCGACACGACGGTGTCGGGCACCCTGCCCGAGACGACCGTGACCGACGAGCGTGGTGATCTGGGGGCCACGTGGACCGTCCAGGTCAGCGCGGCCAGCGCCTTCACGAACAACGACGAAGACACGGTCACGTTGGACAACGCGCACGTGTACCTGCCCGCGACCGACCTGACCGATCTCACGACCAACGTCCTCTCCGGCGCGATCACCGGTATGACCGTCGTGGGCGCCGAGCTTGCCGCGGGGACCAACAACCTCTCCACGGCCTACACGTTGATCCACGGCACGACGAGCGACCTCGGCCTCGGTGAGGCGCCGAACATCGTCTACACGCCGAGCATGGACGTGACGGTGCCGCAGGGAACGCCGGCCGGTACGTACTCGACGACCGTCACACAGACGGTCAGCTGACGTAGGTAGCGACCTGGACGTGGCCGGAGGATGACAGGGAACGCAGATGCGACGCATCGGGACGCTGCTCGTCGCGCTGCTCGTCGTCCTCCCGGTGGGAGCCGCGCTGGCGCAGAGCAGCGGTACGGGGATCGGTATCCAGCTCCTCGAAGCCCCGCGGGCGCTCGAGGACAACCCCCGAGCTCGGCTCTACATCATCGACGAGGTGGATCCCGGTGCAACGTTCGATCGTCTCATCCGTGTCAGCAACAACTCCGGGGAACGCCGACAGATCGATCTGTACAGCGTCGGGGCATCCACAGAGGACGGCTGGACGGTCGAGCCGGGGCGTGAGCAGAACGAGTTGGCCCGCTGGATCACGGTCGATCCTCCGACCGTGTCACTCGGTCCCGGCGAGGCGGTCGAGGCGTCGGTCACCGTGGACGTTCCGAACGACGCCCTGCCTGGTGAGCGCTATGCCGCCGTTCTGGCGGCGGGACCCCCTACCGGTGACGGGGGTCAGGTCTCGGTCATCAGCCGGGTCGGGATCAGGGTCTACCTCTTCGTCCGGGGAGAGCAGCTTCCGGCTGAGGACTTCGAGATCGACACCCTGACGGGCGCGCGCGAAGAGGACGGGACGCCGTTCGTCATCGTGGGGGTGACCAACACCGGTGAGCGGGCCATCGACGTCAGCGGTGAGCTGATGCTCACCGAGGGGCCGGGATCCCTGTCTGCCGGCCCCTTCCCCGTCACGGTCCCACGCACCGTCGGGCCGAGAGACAGCGGTCAGGTTCGGGTGGCGTTGGAGCCTGATCTCCCCGTCGGGCCGTGGTTGGCACGTGCCGACCTACGGTCCGGGATGGTCGAGCGAGCTGCTGAGGCCACCATCTCGTTCCCGGACCAGCCGGGGGAGATCTCGGCACCGGTCGCAGCGGAGGACGTGCCCCTCCATCGGGACCGTGGGGTGCTGATCCCGGTCGCGACAGGGCTCATCATCCTCACGGTCGTCCTCCTCGGGCTGTTCTGGTTCTCGTGGCACGCCACGGCGACGAGGAGGACGAGGAGGTGACCGACGAGAGCGCTCGGTCGAATGCCGCTTCCCGAACGGGGTGACCAGTCAGGTCCGAACTCTCTCCAGACGGACCTCAGGCCCCCGTCGGACGTGGGGTCTGCGGAACGAAGCCGAAGGGCAGCTCCAGCCGATGGGCCGCCAGCAGCTCCTCGTCCGACAGGAGTTCGTCGGTGGCGCCGTCGGCGACCACACGGCCGCGGTCGATGATGACCGCGCGTTCACACAGCTCCAGTGCGAACGGCAGATCGTGGGTGATCGCCAACTGGGTCACGGTCAGACCCCGCAGCACCTCGACCAGCTCCCGGCGCCCCGCCGGATCCAGCCCGGACGTGGGCTCGTCGAGCACGAGGACGTCGGGGTGCATCGCCAGCACGGTCGCGAGGGCGACCCGTCGCCGCTCGCCGCCGCTGAGGTGGTGGGGGGCGCGCTCGGCGACGTCCCCCGCGCGGACCGCGGCGAAGGCTTCGTCCACCCTCGTCGCCAGCTCCTCTCCCTGGAGGCCGAGGTTGGCCGGTCCGAAGGCGACGTCCTCGCGGACGGTCGGCATGAACAGCTGATCGTCGGCGTCCTGGAAGACCAGTCCCACCCGCCGTCGGATCTCCGGGAGGTTGGGGTCGTCGAGGGCCAGCCCGTCCACGCTGATCGTCCCGGTGTCGGCGCGGTGGATCCCGTTGAGGTGCAACGCAAGCGTGGTCTTGCCGGCTCCGTTGGGTCCCAGCAGGGCGACGCGTTCGCCGCGCTCGACGGTGAGATCCAGTCCGGACAGCGCGGAGGTGCCGTCGGGGTAGGCGAACCGCAGACCACGGACCTGCACCGCCGGGTCGGTCATCGGATCCCCGCCAGTGCGAGGACCGCGGAGATCAGCGCGACCAGGGGCAGAACGGCCGCGGAGAGCCACTCGCGGCGACCGGCGCGACGATCGTCCATGTCCGGCATCGTTCCGGTGAACCCCCGCGAGAGCATCGCGGCGTGCACCCGTTCGCCCCGTTCGTAGGAGCGGATGAACACCGACCCGGCCGACGACGCGATCGGCCGTGCCTGCGACAGCCACCGTGGGTCGTAGCCCCGGGCGGTCATCGCGGTGCGGATGCGCCCGACCTCGGCGGTCACGACCTCCAGGTAGCGGATCATGAACGTCGCGATCGTCGTGAACGCGCGTGGGACGCGGAGCCGTTCGAGGCCCCGCAGGATGCGTGGTACCTCGGTCGTCGCTGCCAGGAGGATCGAGGTCCAGGCACCGATGGTCGCCTTCGCGACGATGTTCCAGGCGCCCCACAGCCCCTCGCGCGACACCTCCACCCCGAGCAGTCGTGCCTGCTCGCCACCCGCGACGAACGGAACGGTGACGGCGAGCAGCAGGAACGGGACCACGACCGCCATCCGGGTCACCACGAAGCCCGGACGGACGCGGGCTGTCCAGGTCACCGTGACCAGGGCGAGCGCATCGATCGCGAAGGCCCACGTCGCCTCCCGCGGGGTGATCGCGACCGCGACGACGAACGCGACCGCGGCGGCGACCTTCGCCTCGGGCGCCAGCCGGTGGACCGGGCTGTGTTCGTGGACGTAGAGGGCGTGGGCGTGGCCGGCTCCCATCGGATGTCAGACCGTCGCTCGCGGTTCGGGTACCTGCGGTTCCGGTGCGCCGGAGGCCGGTCGGCCACGGACGGCGAGGAACAGGCCGGCCCCGACCGTCAGGGTGATCACGACCCCGGCCGCCCCGGCCACGGCGAGGCTCACCGTCTCGTTGTCGATCCCGCTGGTGGCGTAGTCCGCGAACGGGGCGTCGGCCAGCGCGTGATCGGCGGCCTGTCCCGCGAAGCCGGTGTCCTGCGCGACACGTTCCAGGCCGTCGGGTGCGGACGCCGCGAACTGGCTGACGACGGCCGCGAACAGGACCGCCACGAGCATCCCGCCCGTCGCGAAGGCGCGGATGCCGATCGGAGGACGATCGGCGACCGCCTGCCGGTCGAGGTCACCGGCACCGTGGACCAGGTCGGGGCGCACGGCCAGGACCGCCCCGACGGCCATCCCGCTGATCACCGCCTCGCCGATGCCGATCAGCAGGTGGACGCCGACCATCGCGCCGAAGACCGTGTCGAATGGGACCGGGGCGGTGGCGCCGAACAACCACTCGATGGAGAACGCCATCGCCGAGAGCGCCACGGAGGCGCCCGCGGCGACCGCCGTCGCGGCGACGACCCCGGTGCCGTTCCGTGGCAACAGGCGCCGCATCAGTCGGAACACGGCGTAGCCCCCGAAGGAGGCGACGACGGCCATGTTCAGCACGTTGTAGCCGAGTGCGGTCAGGCCACCGTCCGCGAACGCCAACGCCTGCACCACGACCACCACGGTCACGACCAGAGACCCCAGCCAGGGCCCGAGGAGGATCGCGGCCAGCGCCCCGCCCAGCAGGTGCCCGGTCGTGCCCGCCGCCACGGGGAAGTTGAACATCTGCGCGGCGAAGACGAATGCCGCGGCGACCCCCGCCAACGGGACCTGCTTGTCGGCGAGTTGGTCGCGGGTCTGACGCAGCGCGGCGCCGATCGTCCCGGCACTGAGCGCGCCGGTCGTGATCGCGGTCCCGGCGTTCAGGAACCCGTCCGGCGCGTGCATCCTGCCTCCGGCGGCGCCCCGGTCGACAGGAGGGCGCAGCTATCGCGAACCGTTCGCAGGATCTCAGGTTACGCCGCGCTGCGACCCGTTCGCAACAGACGGGAGGACGGTGTGCTCAGCTCAGGGGCTGCGGCAGTTGCGGCACCGGCCGGACACGATCAGCTCGACGGCGTAAGCCTCGAACCCGTGCCCCTCGTCGAGGTGCTGACGCACCTGTTCGACGACGGTCCCCACGTGGTGCTCCACCTCACCGCAGACGTCGCACACGAGGTGGAAGTGCTCGTCGGGGTGGGCGAGCTCCCAGCGTCCGGCGCCGTCGTCGCCGAGCCGCGACTCACGGACGAGGTCCAGTTCCTCGAACAGTGCCAACGACCGGTACACGCTGGCGAGGTTCACCCCCGGTTCACGCTCCTGGACGCGGTCGGCGAGCTCCTCGACCGTGAGGTGGCCCTCGGCGTCCACGAGCGCGCGCCAGACCGCACGGCGAGGCCGCGTGACGCGGCGACCGTGAGCTCGGAGGACCTCGGTGACGTCAGCATCCATGGCGGGATCCAGCGTACGTCCGGGCGGGGCGTCGCCGTTTGAGTCCGGTCGGTTGACGACACACCATGTGTACAGGCACCGGTCATCTTCGAGGAGGACAGACGATGGACATCGGAATCGGCATCCCCAACACCATCCCGACGGCGACCGGGGACGGGCTGATCGAGTGGGCCGGTCGCGCGGACGACGCGGGCTTCTCGACGCTCGCCACGATCGGCGCGGTCTCGTACGCCGGCTACGAGGAGCTGACCGTCCTCGGGGCAGCTGCCGCGGTGACCGATCGGATCGGTCTGTTGACCAACATCCTGGTCGCTCCGGCGCGCAGCACCGGGGAACTGGCCAAGCAGGCGGCCACCGTGAACGAACTGTCCGGTGGACGCCTCACGCTCGGCCTCGGGGTCGGTTGGCGCGGGATCGACTACGAGGTGACCGGTCGCGATTTCGCCGAACGGGGCGAGATGTTCGACGGACAGCTCCGTGACCTGCGTCGAGCGTGGGCCGGCGAGGCCGTGGTCGAAGGCACCCGGCCCGTCGTCCCCGAGCCTGCGCAGGGCACCGGCGTCCCGCTGCTCATCGGTGGCTCCACGGCGCGGGCCGTTGAACGGGCGGTCGAGTACGGGATCGGTTGGACCGCCGGCGGAATGCCGCCGGAAGCGGTCGGCGAGATGGCCGACAAGGTGCGCGAGGCCTGGAACGAGGCGGGGCGGGAGGGCGAGCCGAGGATCGTGGCGCTGGCCTACTTCTCGCTCGGAGACACCGAGGACGAGTCACGTGCCAACCTGCTCGACTACTACCGACCGATGGGCCAGGACAGCGCCGAGATGATCGCCGACAGCGCACTGCGTTCCCCGGAGGCCATCTCGGGAGCGGTCCGGGCGTACGCCGAGGTCGGGGTCGACGAACTCATCCTCGACCCGACCGTTGCGGACCCGGCACAGGTCGACCAGCTCGCCGAGGTCGTCCTCTGAGCCGACGTTCGTCGGCGGCCTTCACCCAGCGGGGTGATCGGCGCCGGTGTCCCGGGCTCGGACGGCGACGAGCACGGCTGTGGCCAGGATCACCACGCCGCCGAGGACCGCTGCGGACACCCCTGGACGGGTGCCGATCAGGTCGGTCGCCCACGAGGACACGGTCTCGACGAACACGATCGGTTCGGAGGCCGCGAACGGGTCGTTGAGGTTGGCGATCCAGAACCAGACGATGTACATCCCGGCCAGCACCAGGACGCCGCCGGCGACCCGGTTCACGTGGCGCGCCGAACGTCGCAGCCACCCGATGATCGCCGACTTCCCGAACGCCAGGAGGAGGGTGACCGCCATGATCGTGAGGGACATCCCGAGCCCGTACACGACGAACAGCAGGATCCCGGAGACGACGTTCGTGCGCGGGATGGCTCCGGCGACGACGACGAGGAACACCGGCAGGGTGCACGACAGCGAGGCGATCGCGTAGGAGATCCCGAACAGGAACACCGAGCGGTACCGGCGGCTGCCACCCCCTTTCTCGAGCTTGGGCAGGCCGACCTGCAGCTGGTAGCCGGCGAGCATGGCGACCCCGAGGACGACGAGGCCAACTCCGATGACGATGGCTGCCCAGGGGATGGCACCGATGACGGACCGGGCGCCGAGAGCGATGGGCACGCCGACGATCGCGAAGACCGCGATGAAGCCGGCGGACACGACACCGCCCACCACGAACCCCTGCAGGACGCTGGCGGCGCGACCCTGATCACCGCGCTCGTCCTGCAGCCCCATGAAGTACGACAGGTAGGCGGGCAGCATCGCGAAGCCGCACGGGTTGACGCTGGCGACCAACCCGGCCGTGAACGCCAGGGCGAAGGCGCCCTCGATCACGGCGATGCGTCGAGCAGGAGCTCGTCGATCTTCTTCTCGAGGGCCTCCTGCGTCAGCAGGCCGGTGTTGCGTCCGGCGACCCGGCCGTCGCTGCTGATGAAGAAGGTGCTCGGCATGCCGAACACGCCGAACGCCGCGAAGATCTCGCCCTGGCGGTCCCACGCCAGCGGGTAGGTGACCCCCGTCTCACCCACGAGGCGGCGGGCCTCCTCCTCGCCGTCCTGGGTGTTGATGCCCAGAAAGTTGACCTCTCCCTCGAGCTGCTGGTGGACACGTTCGATGTCCGGCATCTCGGCGACGCAGGGTGGACACCACGACGCCCAGAAGTTCACGATCAGCGGCTGGTCGCCGTGGAAGTCGGACAGCGAACGTGTCGCTCCGTCGAACATCTCGAACTCGATCTGGGGCGCGGGCTCGCCCTCCTCGACCGCCGGCTCCTGCGTCTGCCCGACGGCCGGGCTCGCTTCCGGAGAGGTCGCGGTGGCGCTCGGATCGCCGCCCTCGGCGCCGCAGGCAGCCACCACCAGGCTGGCGGCGGCGACGGCCGTCACGACCATCCCGGCCCGGCGACCTGGGCGCGAACCGGAGCGGGCCGATGCGGGGTGCCCTGCCCTCGATCTTAAATCGCATTCGGATCCGACCATGGGCGACCGTCCTCTGCTGCGCTCGGTACGGGAACCCGCCACCCTGCCCCCGGATTCCCTGCCCCCGGATTCCCCGCCGCCGGATTCCGCGGCGGAGGGTCCCGCGGATGACGGCGCTCTCTGTCCGTTCAGGCTCCCTCGATGATGTGGCAGAAGCCGTCGCAGTCGTCGGGGTCCAGCTGTCCGCTGCGCTCGGCGAGGTCGGCCAGCGTGTCGCGTGTCGCGAGCAGCTCGGCGATGCGTCGGTCGACCTCTCGGCGGCGCTGCTCGATCAGGCCCGCGACGTGGGTGCACGGTGCTTCACCACGGTCACGGATCGCGAGGATCTCGCCGATCTGGGCCAGGGTGAGTCCCGCCGACTGGGCTTGCTTGATGAACGTGATCCGATCGATCGCGGCGTGATCGTAGTCCCGGTAGCCGTTGGACAGCCGGTCGGGCTCGTGCAGCAGCCCCTCCCCCTCGTAGAAGCGCAGGGTCTTGGTGGGGACGCCGGTCCGGTCGGCGAGCTCTCCGATCAGCACGCGGTCCTCCTCCCGACAGACACTTGACCAGCACTCGACCAGGGTTTGACCTTCCATCGTACTGGAAGGTCTACCGTCGGTCGACGAAGGAGACGAGATGCCACCGAGCTACCGAAATGCCACCGAGCTGCCGGACCTCGACGAGATCGTTGCGACGTTGCAGGCAGCGGACGTCGGACTCGAGCCCCGGGAACAGCGGCACGCACTGACGCTGCTGCGGACCCTCGCCGAAGGAGCGCCCGTCGAGGTGGCAACCCTCGCGGAGCGCACAGACCAGGGGACGCGAGAGGCTGCCGCCTTCATCGATGGTCTGCCGGGGGTGTACCGCGACGAGGAGGACCGGGTGATCGGGTTCTGGGGTCTGACCGTCGCGCACATGCCACCCCACGCGTACCGCGTCGGTGGGAGGGATCTCTTCACGTGGTGCGCCTGGGACCCGTTCATCCTGACCCCGTGGCTCGGCGGTGAGGCGGAGATCGCTTCCGTGGACGCCCGGAACGGGGAGCCGATCAGCTTCCGCATCACCGGCGGCGAGGTGCGCGATCTGTCCCACGGTGACCTGACGTTGTCGTTCACGCTCCCCGACGAGTGGCGTGAGGACGTGATCGCGAGCTTCTGCCACTTCATCCACTTCTTCACCGATGAGGCTTCCGCTACCGCCTGGACCGAAGCCACCCCCGACACGTTCGTGCTGTCCCTGGCGGACGCGGTCGCACTGGGTCGCGTCTGGGGTGAACAGACCGTGCCCGACCTCGATGGTTCGGCGTGAGCAGGCTCAGCCGGAACGTGGACGGAGGGGTCCATGCAGGTCACCGTCCAGCACTTCGACGGTTGTCCGCACTGGCGGATGGCGGACGAACGGTTGCGGACGCTCGCCGGTGAGATCGGGTTCGAACTGTCCCACGAGATGATCGACACGCCGGAGGCGGCCGAGGACGCGGGGTTCCGGGGCTCACCGACGATCCTCGTGGACGGGGTCGACCCGTTCGCTGAGGGAGACGAACCGGTCGGGCTGTCGTGCCGGGTCTACGACACCCCGGACGGTCCGGCGGGGGCGCCGACGCTCGACCAGCTCCGGGAGGTGCTGACACGATGACGGGGCGCGACGACTGGTGGCGCTACGCCCTCTTGGTCGCCGGGACTGTGATGGCCGGCCTGGCGGGCTACGTCGGCTACGTGCTGTACCCGCGGTTCGGTCTGCCGTCGGCCGCCGGGGCGTCGGTGCTGGTCCTGGCCTCGGCAGCCGGGTTCGCCGCGTTCTTCTCGCCGTGCTCGTTCCCGCTCCTGGCGACGCTCCTGGCACGTGAGGCGGCCGGCGACCCAGGCTCGCGGTCGCGACGTCCCGGACGCGCGCTGCTGTTCGCGATGTCCTTGTCGGTCGGGGCGGTGACCTTCGTGCTGGCCGTCGGGGCGCTCTTCGCGGTCGGGGGCCGCGGCCTGGCGGGTGCCGTGACCTTCACCTCGGCCTCGGGTCGGATCATCCGGGCCGTCATCGGCGTGCTCCTGGTGGTCCTCGGACTGGTGCAGTCCGGGAAGCTGCGGGCGGACCTGCGCCTCTTCGAACCGGCGATCCACGGGCACCTGAAGCGCCAGGCGCGCTTCCGCCGTCGGCATCCGGTCGCCGGGACCGCGGTGTTCGGGTTCGGGTACCTGGCGGCCGGGTTCGGCTGAACGGGGCCGATCCTGGCCGGTCTGGCCGGACACGCGCTGACCACCGGTGGGTTCACCGCCGCGCTGGTGGCGTTCGCGGTCACCGGTGTCGTCCTCGTCCTCCTGCTGTTCGCCGCTGCGGTAGCCGTGTCCGCTGCCCGCGAGACGGTCGCCGAACGGCTCCGTGCCGGCGCCCCGACCGTCAAGCGTTGGGGCGGTCACGTCCTGATCGCCGTCGGCGTCTGGCTGGTCGCGCTCGCCGCGTTCGCTGGAACCTTCGCGCGTCTCTTCCCCGTCTGAGGTGCGACACCCGTGGATGCATCGGCGCCGCCGATGTGTTCCCATCGTGGAGACGACGCGTACACCGCGAGGAAGGACGGTCTGTGAGGTTCGGCATCGTTGGGTTGGGTCGGATGGGGTCGGGGCTGGCCGGCAAGGCCGTGGAGGAGGGCCACGACGCGGTGGGATGGGATCCCAGCGGGGATGCGCGTGAACGCGCCGAGCAGGGCGGTCTGGAGACCGTGGGGTCGCTGAGGGCGCTGGTGGATGCGCTCGAGGCGCCGCGGTTCCTCATCATGTACGTGCCGCACGGCGCCCCGGTTGACGACAACCTGCAGACGTTGACGCCGCTGCTGGATGAGGGCGACATCGTCGCCGACGGCGGCAACTCGCACTGGGAGGACTCGAAGCGACGCCACGACGAGCTGGCCGAGGTCGGGATCCGCTACCTGGACATCGGCACCTCCGGTGGCATCGGCGTCGCACCCGGATGGGAAGGTGCGGCGTTCATGGTCGGCGGCGACCGTGACGCGTTCGAACACGTCGAGCCGGTGCTGCGGTCGATGGCGGTCGACGACGGGGCGGTCCACCACGTCGGCGGGTCCTCCTCGGGCCACTTCGTGAAGCTCGTGCACAACGCGGTCGAGTTCGGGATGCTCCAGGCGATCGGCGAGGGCGTGGAGCTGTTGGTCCGTTCCGACCACGACCTGGACCTGGCCGGGCTGTTCGAGCACTGGAACCACGGCACGGTGATCCGCAGCTGGCTCGTCGAGCTGCTGGCCAACGCGCTGCGGAGCGGCGGTGTGGGCCCCGAAGCGGACGTTCCCGCCGGTTTCGATGCGCTGTCCCCGTTCGTGGAGGACACCGGCGAGGTCAAGTGGGTGCTGGAGTGGGCCATGGACCGCGACGTGCCGACCCCGGCGGTCGCGACCGCCCAGCAGATGCTCATGGCCTACCGCGACGTGGACTCACCGGCCGCCAAGGCGGTCGCCCTCATGCGCAACCAGTTCGGCGGCCACCCCCTGCACCGGGGGGACGGGGCCTGAAGACGTCGGGTCGCTGGTCCGGTTCCTCCGGTGGGGTCGTCACTCGGAGGACCACGGCTCGCGGAAGTCCGGGTACAGCGTCAGCCCGCCGTCCACGTACAGCGTCTGGCCGGTGATGTACGCGGCGTCGTCGCTCGCGAGGAAGCACGCGACGCCGGCCATCTCGTCGGCGGTGCCGGCGCGGCCCATCGGGATGTGGGCTTCGACCTCTGCCCGCTTGTCGGGATCGTCGACCCAGGCCCGGTTGATCGGGGTGACGGTCGCTCCCGGGGCGACGGCGTTGACGCGGATCCCGCGGCCGGCGTACTCGAGCGCGAGGGTGGTGGTCAGGTTGCCCATCCCACCCTTGCTGACCGAGTAGCCGAGGTAGTCGGGCTTGGGGATGCGCTGGTGGACGCTGGACACGTTGACCACGCTGCCGCCGTCGCGGTCCAGGAAGCGGCGGATCGCCTCTCGCGCGCAGAGGAACGCGCCGCGCAGGTTGACCGCCAGCACCTGATCGAACTCGTCGACCGTCAGGTCCTCCGACGGGCGAGAGATCTGGATGCCGGCGTTGTTGACCAGCACGTCCAGTGAACCGAGCCCCTCGACGGTCTCGGCGACGATCCGTTCGACATCGTCCTCGTCCGACACATCGCCCTGGACGAGCACGTCACGGACGCCGTGGTCGCGGACCCGCGCCACGCAGTCCTGGATCTGCTCCTCGGTGTCGGCCGCCGCGTCGGGGTCGTCCAGGTAGTTGATGGCGACGTTGGCCCCGTGCTCGGCGAACCGCACCGCGATCGCCTGTCCGATCCCGGAGCTGCCGCCCGTGACGAGCACGTTGCGGCCCTCGAGCCCTCTCACGCCGTCCCCTCCGATCCCGCGGTGTCTCCGGTCTGCTCACACGATCGCTGTGTAGATCAGCGCGACGACCAGACCGTAGACGGCGTGGCCCATGAGCAGGCCCATCGGCGTACCGCTGCCGTAGTTGACGCCGAAGAAGCCGGGGGAGGCGATCCGCAGCGAGCCGGGCTGGGATTCGTAGGTGGCATCGCCCGTGAAGGCGGCGGCCGACTCCATCCTCGGATGGGTCGATCCCATCATCGGGAAGCCGATCGCGCCCGCGACCACGGCGTGGACCAGGCCGATCAGCAGACCCGTGAGCCAGCTGGCGGTGCCGAACGATGCGAACAGGGCGGCGTAGGTCGTCCCGAAGACGAGGGTGCCCATGACGATCACGTGGGTGAACATGCCGATGCGCTTCGCCCTGGACTCGTCGTCGGTGAACATCGTCCCCTGGATCACGGGCATCGGGGGCATGTTGCTCATCCCCGTGCTCGTGCCCATCTTCATCAGCAGGGTCATCGCGATCGTCCCGGCGAACCCGCCGATCCATCCGGCGATCAGGTTGAACTCCATGTTGGACTCCTTCATCCAGGGGTGTCGGTAGGGGAACCGGCCGTTCGGTGTCCGCATTCCGTCCACAGGACGGGCCGGAACAGACACGGACGTCGGCTGGTTGCCTGGAGTGCGCATCAGGACGCAGGACGACGGATGAGGAGGATGCCGTGCCAGGGATCGCCTCACCGCACGTCGCGGAGGCCGCCCGGTGAGGGAACTGCTGCTACCACGGACGGATGCCGGTGTGGCCGTCCAGGTCCTCCTGGCTGCGGTGTTCTTCGTGACATTGTTCGTGCTGGCTCGTGATCGACCTGACCTGCGGTTCCTGGTGGGGGCGATCGCGTTCGTGACGTTCGCCTTCTTCGGTCTGCGGGCGGCTCACTGATGGTCGAACACGGCATGGCCAAGTGGACACGAGGTCCGCGGTCCCTGGTGGGCCGCTTCGCGCTGGCCGCCGCGTTCGTGTTCGTCGCCGTCGGGATCGCGACGCACGTCCTGCTCGAGGACGTGTTCCGCGTCAAGATCTGGCGTCCGGACGGCACGATCGTCTTCTCCGACGAATCCCGTCTGGTGGGCGAGCGTTTCGCGGAGGAACGGTTCGTGATCCGCGAGGTGATCGCCGACGGGCGCTACAGCGAGGTATCCGACCTGACGGCGGATGAGCACACCTACGAGCACGGTCTGGTCGATCTCGCCGTGCAGACCTACGTCCCCATCGAGGTCGGCGGGTTCCCGGCCGTCATCGAGGTCTACCAGGACTTCGCCCCCACCGCCGTCGCGACCGCGGACTTCACCCGTGTGCTCGACGGGGCGCTCGCCATCGGTCTGATCGTGTTGTACGTGCTGCTGCTGCCGGTCACGCGGCGGGCGGGACGCAAGCTCGGCGCCCAGGCCGACGAGCTCGCGTCGCAACGCGACCAGCTGCGACGGCTCCTGTCGCAGGAGAAGGAGACCGTGCATCGGCTCGAGGAGCTCGGAGACATGAAAGACACGTTCGTGACCGCGGTCTCCCACGAGCTGCGGACGCCACTGACGGTGCTCAAGGCCGGGGCGCAGACGCTGGACCGGCGTGGCGACGACCTCGATCCGGCCATGCGCATCCAGCTGGTCGATCGGATCGCCGAGAACGCCCAACGCTTGGACGATCTGCTGTCGAGCCTGCTCGACCTCGACCGGCTGACCCGTGGAGTCGTCGAGCCCGACCGACGCCCCACCAACCTGCGGGCGTTGGTGTACCGGGTTCTGGAGGAGGTGTCACCTCGCCGCCCCGTGGTCGCCGAGGTCCCCGATGTCGAGGTCCGGGTGGACCCGGCACAGGTCGAGCGGATCGTCGAGAACCTGGTGGTCAACGCCATGCGACACACCCCGCCCGGCGGTGCGGTCGAGGTCCACGTCGACGTGCACGACGACCACGTCCTGCTACGGGTCGACGACGAGGGGCCAGGGGTCCCTGACGAGCTGAAACGTTCGATCTTCGATCCGTTCCGCCAGGGCCCGTCCCTGCACCCAGAGTCTCCGGGTACCGGGGTGGGCCTGTCGCTCGTCGAGCGGTTCGCCCAGCTGCACGGCGGTCGCGCCTGGGTCCAGGACCGTGCGGGAGGCGGCGCCTCCTTCCGGGTCCGGCTGCCCGACGTCGCGAGCGCCGAAGCCCGGGTTCCCAGCCCGGTCGGGCGGCCCTGAGCATCCGGGGCGACTTCCGGACGGACGTGTGGCATCCGCGGGCTCCAACGCACAGGATGGAGCCTGTCGAGGAGGAATGTCCGTCGGCGTCCGGCGGTTCCCGAACCGGACCAGCAACCGATCGAGGAGCACCGATGTCGGATCGACCCATCGCCGACCACGGGTTGCTCAGCGACTGTCACTCGGCGGCGCTGGTCGACCGGGACGGGTCGATCGAGTGGCTGTGCTTCCCCCGCTTCGACAGCCCGTCCGTGTTCGCCAGACTGCTGGACGATGCGGACGGTGGACACTTCTCGGTGCGACCGATCGGCGATGTCGATGTGACCCGTCGGTACATCGACGGGTCGCTGGTGCTGGTGACGACGTTCGAGACGTCGGACGGGATCGTGGAGCTCGCGGACGGTCTGGCGATGGCCGACGGGGTGCGCGGCCACGAGCTCGGGAGGGGATCGCCGCACGTGCTGTTGCGGCGGGCGGTGTGCACCGAGGGGCAGGTGGACCTGTCGGTGTCGTTCGCCCCGCGGTACGAGTACGGGTTGACGACACCGCTGGTGCGAGAGGTCGACGACGGGGTGCTCGCCCGCGGAGGTCCGGCGACGCTGCGCCTGTCGACCGACGTACCGCTGATCGTGGACGGTCCGGTGGTACACGCCACGGTCAGCCTGTCGGCGGGCCAGGCCGCGTCGTTCGCGGTGTCGTACGGCTCGAGCTGGGATCCACCTCCCGAACCGTGGATGCCCGAGCAGGTCGCCGAGCGGTTGGACGACACGGCCGCGGCGTGGCGATCCTGGAAGGAGCAGCATCAGCGCTACGAGGGGCCGTACGCCGACCTGGTCGAGCACTCCGGACGCGTGCTGCAGGGTCTGACGTTCCAGCCGACCGGGGCGATGATCGCCGCCGTGACGACCTCGCTGCCCGAGGTGATCGGTGGTGCCCGCAACTGGGACTACCGCTACGCCTGGGTCCGGGACGCCTCGTTGACGCTCGACGCCCTGTGGGTGGCGGCCTGTCCCGACGAGTCCCGGGCGTTCCTGGCGTACCTGACCACCGCCGCCAGTTCGGTGTACCGCCGCCGGGAGCTGCAGATCATGTTCGGGGTGGGCGGGGAGCGTGACCTGTCAGAGCGCGAGCTGGACCACCTGACCGGCTGGCGGGACAGCCGCCCGGTCCGCGTTGGCAACGGTGCCTGGCAGCAGGAACAGCTGGACGTGTACGGCGAGCTGCTCGCCGCGGTCCACCGGTTGCGGCACCTGCTCGACGATCTGGACGACCAGGAGCAACGCTTCCTCGTCACGCTGGCCGACACGGCGGCCGACGTGTGGACCGAGACCGACCACGGCATCTGGGAGATCCGGGGCGAACCCCGCCACTACCTGTACTCCAAGCTGCTGTGCTGGGTGGCGCTGGATCGTGCGATCGACCTGGCCGACGCGCTGGGTGCGCACGATCGGTTGGACGACTGGAAGCGGACCCGCGACGAGATCCGCCAGGTCATCCTCGACCGTGGCTGGAGCGACGAGGTCGGGGCGTTCACCCAGGCCTTCGGGACCACCGATCTGGACGCGTCCAACCTGGTGATCCCGATCGTCGGGTTCCTGCCGGCCGACGACGAACGGGTCCTGGCCACGATCGAGGCGACCGCCGAACGGCTGACCGACGAGCACGGGCTGGTCTACCGCTACCGCAGCCACGACGGCCTGCCCGGCGAGGAGGGCACGTTCCTGCTGTGCACCTTCTGGCTCGCCGAAGCCTACGCCCGCGCCGGCCGGGTCGACCGGGCCCGCGAGGTGTTCGAACGCGCCAGCGGGTTCGTCAACGACGTTGGCCTGCTGGCCGAGGAGGTCCACCCCGACACCGGTGAGCTGATCGGCAACTTCCCGCAGGCCTTCAGCCACATCGGACTGGTCAACGCCGCCTGGGCGATCGCCCAGGCCGAGCGCGGCACCGCCACCGGCAACGATCGCCCGGAGGGCTAGCCGTGCAGACGCGACAGCAGTCGACCAGGCAGGCGCCCCCGGAGGGTGACAAGGGACAGGTACACCTCCCCGCGACGCGGATCGGTCTCGTCTCCGGGCTCGTCGCGATCCTCTGCTGTGTCGGTCCCGCTGCTCTCGCGCTGTTGGGGGTGATCGGTGGGGCGACCGCCTACACGTTGGCGACCGACCTGTACGTCGAGTGGGGATGGTGGTTCCGCGCCGCCGGGTTGCTGGTCGCCGGGGTGCTGGTCTGGGCCGCGTTGCGCCGCCGCGACGCGTGTCACGTCGACGGGGTCAAGCGGTCGTGGCGCGGCCTGGTGGTCATCCTGATCGTGGGGGTCGTGACCTACGGTGCGATGTACGCCCTGACGACCTGGCTCGGGACGCTGGTGTGACCGACGATCCTCACGACCTCGCCGTCGTCGGTGCGGGGACAGCGGGACTGATCGCCGCCCAGGTGGCCGCCGTCGCGGGCGCGAGGGTCGCGCTGATCGAGCGTGATCGGACGGGTGGCGACTGCCTGTGGACCGGGTGCGTGCCGAGCAAGGCGCTGCTCGCGGCAGCATCGACCGCCCACGCGATGCGCAACGCCGACCGCGTCGGGATCGGACCTTGCGAGCCGGAGATCGACCGGGCCCGGGTCGCCGAGCACGTGCGTGGTGCGATGGCGGACATCGCCCCGCAGGACTCGCCCGAACGTCTGCGAGCGATGGGCATCGACGTCGTTCACGGACACGCGACGTTCACCGGCCGCGACCGCCTCGATGTCGACGGCGAGCCGATCGGCTTCCGTGCGGCCGTGATCGCCACGGGCTCGAGACCGGTGGTCCCAGATGCGCTCGCGGCGGCCGGCCCGCTGACGACGGACACGGTGTGGGACGAGCTCGAGGATCTGCCCGACCGGTTGACCGTGGTCGGGGGTGGGCCGACCGGGTGTGAGCTGAGCCAGGCGTTCGCCCGGCTCGGTCACGATGTCACCTTGGTCGAGTCGGCGGAGCGGGTCCTGCCGGCCTTCGACACGGACGTGGGGGCCGCCATCGCCCAGCAGCTGTCGGCGGACGGGGTGGAGCTGGTGGTCGGCGCCTCGGTCACCGGGGTCTCAGCTTCGGAGGACGGGGTACGGCTGGAGTTCGACGGGGACCGCGACGCGCTCACCGGCGACGTCGGAGGCGTGATCGTCGCGTGCGGGCGCCGACCGGTGACCGACGGGTTGGAGCTGTCGGCGGCGGGCGTGCAGACGGACGCCCGCGGTGCGGTGACCGTCGACGACACACTGCGTACGACCACGCCGAACATCTTGGCTGCCGGGGACGTCGTGGGCGGGCCCAACCTCACCCACCTCGCCGCGCACCACGGTGCGACGGCGGCCGCCAACGGGCTGTTCCTGCTGCGTCGGAGCGTGCAACGTCGCGCGGTCCCGACCGTCGTGTACACCGACCCCGAGATCGCGCACGTCGGCGTGACCGCCGAGCGTGCACGCCGCCGACTGCCGGACACCGCCGAGATCATCGACCTCGACTTCGACGAGATCGACCGGGCGATCACCGACGGGCGCACCGACGGGTGGGTCCGGCTGATCGCCGCCCGCGGCCGGCTGGTGGGCGCAACCATCGTCGCGCCGCACGCCGGGGAGTCGATCGCCGCGCTGGCCGACGTGGTGCGCCGCCGTGGCAGCATCGCCGACGTCGCGGCCACGCTGCATCCGTACCCGACCTACAGCATCGCGGCGTACCAGGCAGCGGCCCGGCACCGGCTGGCCGGTCTCGCCCACGACCGGGTGCGGACCGTGACCGAGCGAGCCCTCGACGTGCTGCAGGCGGGGGCGGACCTGCGGCGGCGCTTCACCCTGCTCAGGCGTCGTTTCCGCTGAGGAACGCCCGCCCCGCCAGCCGACGACGCGGGCCATCCGGAATAGGCGTCGCTGCTCCCCGGGTTCCCATTGGTGAGATCTGATGAACGGGAGATGGATGCGCAGCGCAGCCGCGAGCCTCGCCCTCGGGGCGTTGTTGGCTGCCGCGTGTGGGGGGTCGGGCACGGTGGCTCCCGCGGGGGACGGGGCGACCAGCGAGGTCGCCGCGACGGACGAGGTCTGTCCTGGGGGAACACGGTTGCACGGTGGTGGACCGAGCGTCGAGGCATCGCCGGTCGACCCGGATGCGCAGTTCCCGTGGCTCCTCGTCGATCCGGTGGTGGCAGAGGATTTCGACGACGACGAGATCATCTCGGGCGGGCCGCCGCCGGACGGGATCCGCCCGATCGAACAGCCCTGTTTCGAGACGGTCGACGCGGCGGGGGAGTGGTTGGAGGCGCAGAGCCCGGTGTTGGACATCGAGGTGGACGGCGATCGGCGTGCGTACCCGTTGGCGATCATGACTCAGCACGAGATCGCCAACGACGTGATCGGCGGGCAGCCGGTGGTGGTGACCTACTGTCCGCTGTGCAACTCGGGGTTGGCGTTCCACCGGCAGGTGGACGGGGAGGTCCTGGACTTCGGGACCAGCGGCAAGCTGTACCGGTCGAACCTGGTGATGTACGACCGTCAGCACAGGAACCTGTGGATCCAGTTCACGGGACGTGCGGTGGTCGGTGAGCGCTGGGCAGACACCGAGCTGGAGCGCATCCCCACGGCGCTGGTGTCCTTCGAGGAGTTCGCCCAGGCCGCACCGGACGGGATGGTGCTGGCCCGGGAGAGCGACCCGAGACGTGACTACGGCCGCAACCCCTACCCGGGCTACGAGAGTCGGGCCTCGGACTTCCTGTTCGACGGGCCCACCGACGACCGGCTTCCGCCCAACACCCGTGTGGCCGGGATCGCCGGGCCCGACGGTGAGGATCCCAAGGCGATCCCGCTGGAGCGGTTGCGTGAGCAGCGGATCGTGCACGTGGATCTGGACGGGGCACCCGTGGTGGTCTGGTGGGCGCCGGGTGCGGCCAGCGCTCTGGACGCCAACACGATCGACGCCGGCAAGGACGTCGGACAGACCAGCGCGTTCCGCCGCGACGGTGACCACGGATCGCAGCCGTTGACGTTCCGTCCCGCACCGGACGCCGACGACCGGTTCGTCGACGAGGAGACCGGCTCGACCTGGACGCTCGACGGTCGAGCCGTGGACGGGCCGCTGGACGGAGCGCGTCTGGAACGGGTCGCGGTCGACGACACCTTCTGGTTCGTGTGGTTCGCCTTCCGCCCCGACACCACCGTGGTCGACGGCGCGGGCTCCTGACTACCTCGTGGCGTCGAACCAGGCCACGACCAGGGTCAGCACCGCCTCGGCGCTGGACCTGGAGGTCAGCAGGTGGTCGGCGTCCGGCAGCGAGACGAACGCCTTCGGATGTTCCGCGGCCGCGAAGATCCGCTCACCCTCGGTGATGGGCACCGTGTCGTCGTCGACCGCGTGCACGACCATCAGCGGGCGTCCGAGCCGTGAGACCTCCCCGGTCTGGTCGTGACGTTCCAGATCGTCGAGGAACTCGAGGGACACCGGGAACGGACGACCGGCGATCTCGACGACCGTCTCGCCATCCCGGCGGATCGCGTCCTCGTGGTCGGTCAAGAGATGGCGGACGTGATCGGGCGAGGCCGGTGCGCCGATCACCGCCACCGACCGCACCGCCTTCAGCCGGCTGGCGGCGAGCAGGGTCGCGGCGCCTCCCAGGCTGTGCCCCAGCAACGCACAGGGCCCGTAGCCACGTTCGATCAGGGTCCGTGCGGCCACCACGATGTCGCGGACGTTGTGTGACACGGTCTTGCGCGAGAAATCGCCGCCCGACTCTCCGATGCCGGTGAAGTCGAAACGCATCACCGCGTACCCGGCGTCGGCCAAGCCACGTGCCAACCGGGTCATCGTGTGCAGGTCCTTCGAACACGTGAAGCAGTGAGCCAGCAGCACACTGCCACGGGCTGTGCCGTCCGGTCGGTGCAGCACACCGGCCAGCTTCGCTCCCGTGCTGCCGGCGAAGGTGAGGCGTTCGGTGGTCATCTGTCCTGCTCACGCGCTTGAGCAGACGGTAGTGGGCGGCGTCCGTCCCGCAAGTCACTCACTCGTCCCAGGTCGTCACGTCACGGGTACCGCAGGTGTCCGTGGTTGCTCCGGGAGGAGTGTTCGGTCAGGCCTCGACCGTCACACCACGCCAGAAGGCGACCCGCCCTTCGATCTCCCGCGCCTTCCGTGACGGATCGGGGTAGTACCACGCCGCATCGCGGTTGATCTCTCCGTTGACGATCACGTCCAGGTAGTGCGCCTGCCCCTTCCAGAAGCAGCGACTGGTCGTGTCGGACCCGCGGAAGTGCTCGTCATGGAGGGAGCCACGGGGGAAGTAGTGGTTGCCCTCCACGACGACCGTGTCGTCGCTCTCGGCCAGCACGGTGTCGTTCCAGATCGCCCTCGGCACGGTTCGCTCCCTCGTCGTGGCGTTCGCTCGTGGCAACACGGCGCAGGTGCGAGGTGTTCCAGACCGCGTGGGAACGGGCCCCACTCCGGAGCGGTCGCTGAACGCACGATGGCGTCCGGCCAGCGCTCGATCCTGGTCGGGATGGACGACGACGCCGCGATCTCCGGTTCCCGTGATGATCCGATGGGGGAACACACTTCCGATGGAGGGGAACAGCATGGGTTCAACAGGTCCTGAACGTCTCGGACGCCGCGATTTCCTGCGCCTGGTCGGCCGGGGCGGCGCCGGGTTGTACGTGGCCTCGGGTGCGGCGGCGTTACTTGCCGCGTGCGGGGTCGATGACGGGTCGAACGGCACCGGGGCGGCGAGTCCGGCGGGTTCGCCCGGCACCACCGAGGCCACCGAGGAGGCGACACGAGCCATCGTCGGCGACGTGTTGGACTTCTCCCTGGAGCCTCAGGGCTGGGAGGGGGCGTTCGGGTTCGTGACGCTGCGGCTGCACCGGGGTCTGGTCGACGGTGAGGATGTCCACTTCATTCGCACCGACACCTCCGACGAGACCTTCGCGTCCGAGGAGGAGCTGGTGTTCGCGCCCAAGATCGGTCGTCTGCTCGACACCGGTGACACCGGGACGCTGTACCTGATCGAGGGTGGCGAGGAGCAGCCGGCGGTGCTGTCCTCACAGCCCGGACGCGACGACTACACGCCGGCCTGGCAGGTCGTGCGGGCCTCCTGGTCGGGATCGGCCCGGCCGCTGTCCTCCGCGGACGAGGTCACCGCCGCCGCCGAGCAGGGCGACCTCGAGCTCGACGAGACCGACGTCGTGATGAACGCGGCGGTGATCAGCTGGTCTGGCGGTGAGCTGCCGGCCGACGAGGAGCGCACCGCCTACCTGGGGCCGGGCCAGCTGCTGGAGCCGCCGGATCTCGACGCGCTGGAGGTCACGTTCAAGCTGCACGAGTGCTTCCCCGGCTCGCGCTACATCGTGGTGGACACCGCGCTGGCGCCGATGGCCGAGGGCATGGCCGTCGCCCACACCCCAGCGCTGGCTGCCGCGACGGGCACCGAGGCGATCGGGCGCACCAACGTGTTCATGAACGGGATCGCAGGCCCCGGTCCGATGGGGTTCCAACCGTCGGTCTTCGACGCCGAGGCCGGTGACCCGGCCTGGAGCCCGTTCTGGGACCACTACACCTACGGCTGGGCCGACGGGGTGGACGCGCAGGTGCTGGCAACCCAGGACGAGATCCACGCCGCCCGCGACGCCGGCGACCTCGACGAGTTCCCCGGCACCCCGAAGACCGAGGGCGAGACGTTCACCGTCAACTGTCCCGTGCCGGTCGTCGCGCCCAACACCTTCACCGCATGAGCCACCCGCGGACGACGCGGGCGGCCGCCGTCGTCGCGCTGATCACGGTCGCGCTGACCGCCTGCGGCGGTGGCGGTGAGGTCGTGAGCGTGACGGGCACCAACGAGTTGCGTTACGAGCCGGACCAGCTGACCGCTCCGCCCGGTCAGGTGACGATCGAGCTCACCGCCGGCGACGGGGTCGAGCACACCCTCGTGATCGAGGAGCTCGGCGACCGGGAGGTCGTGACCGCGGACGCTGGTGAGACGGTCACCGGGTCGGTCGAGCTCGAGGCCGGCACCTACACCTTCTACTGCGACGTGTCCGGCCACCGCTCAGCCGGCATGGAAGGCACCCTGGAGGTGGGATGAACGCCCCGCGGTCCTGAACGTCCGTGCCGCCGTGCCGGGTCTCCGTGGTTCTGGCGTTGGAGTCATTGCCGTCTCAGGCGGAGGTAGCGAACCGCGTACGAGCCCACCTACCGTGGTGGGGCAGAAGCATTGGGGCCGAACCAGGGGATGGCCGATGAGTGACCAGACGCAGCCTGAGCCGGAACAGTCACGCAAGGAAGCCAAGGCAGAGGCCAAGGCCGAGAAGGCTCGCCAGAAGGCCATGCGACCTTGGTACAAGAAGAAGCGGTACGTCATCCCTCTCGCCATCCTGGCGATCATCGTGGTTGCGGCTGTCGCGGATGCCGGAGGAGGCAACGGGACCGATGTTGCCGATGAGGCCGGCGACCAAGAACAGACAGACACGAACGGTGGTGACGAGGAGGCCGAGCGCATCGGGATGAACGATTCTGCTCGCGACGGCAACTTTGAGTTCACCGTCACGAGCTTCGAGTGCGGACTCGACAGTGTTGGGGAGGAAGGTTTTTCCGAGGACGCGCAGGGGCAGTTCTGCCTTCTTGGCGTGACCGTTGAGAACATCGGTGACGAGTCACAGTCGTTGTTCGCGGACAACCAGGTATTGATTGACGACCAAGACCGGGAGTTCTCGGCTAACAGCATGGCGACTATCACCCACAACCCTGGAGGCGATGCGTTCTTCGCAGAAGTCAATCCCGGCAACAGCGTTGAGGGTGAGATCGTGTTCGACGTTCCCGAGGATGCAACCATCATCCAGGCGCGACTCCATGACTCGGCCTTCTCGGGCGGCGCCCTCGTGAACCTTGATCAGGGCGGGTGACTGAGGCGGTCGAGGATTAGCGCAGCGCGTGTGCCACCGGCGGCTACGGGGCTCTCGCGGTGGTGCGGGCGGCGGGACTCGAACCCACGACCTTCGGCTCCGGAGGCCGACGCTCTA
>CAZHZQ010000007.1:0-32185 GCA_964537235.1 uncultured Actinomycetota bacterium
CCGGTCATGGCGCGGCAGCCTACAAACGGGGGGCGGGTTACGCGGAGTGGTGCTCGCGTAGCGCCTCCCGCAGGGCCTCCCGCACCAGCCGCTTGACACGACGGTCGGTCCGGGCACGCGAGATCCGGTGGCCGAGGTACCACAGGCCGAGCACGGTCGCGAGGCCGGCGGCGAGACCGATCGCGAGCTTGCGGACGATCTCCTCGGTGGGAGGCAGAGCCGCGCCCAGCGCGTCGAGTTCGCCGTCGATCCGGTCACGGATCGCATCGATCTCCCTCAGCGTCTCATCCGGGTCTTGACCCACTGGGCGTCCTCCTCCAGGGTCCGTTTGGTGCGTTCGGGTGCCGACGGTGGCGATGCCAGACGGGAGCGCGCGACGACAGCCCCGATGCCGGCCACGACGAGGAACGCCACCGCCACGACGACGCGGGCGAGCCACGCGGCCATCACGTTCTCGAGCGCGTAGGCGCCGGCAGCCGCCAGGAACCCGAGCGCGAACAGCCCGGCCACGCCGGCGGTCACCCCGGCGATCGCCGCCACCATCCGTGCCTCGGCGGCCTGCTGCATCTCCTGCTTCGCGAGCTCGACGTGCTTGCGGAACAGCAGCTGGATGTCGTCGATCAGGGCGCGGGCGATCTCCTGAGGTTCGCGCTGCTGCGGAGCCCCCAGCGAGCTCCCGGACGGGGGCGGCGACGGTGCAGTCGGGGGCGGCGGCGCAGACGTGCGCCCTCCCGTCGTCTCGCGCGTGCTCTGGGGCTGCTCGGCCACGGTGGGCTCCGATCGACGGCAGGTCCAGTCTCACGGACGGTTGCGGTCCGTCACCTGAACGAACGTACGGTCAGCGGGGCGCCATCGCGAGTGGGAGGGGCCTCAGCGGTACCATCCTCCACGAGGAGGTGGTGTCGCCACATGGCTGACGGGCAGCCCACGCCCACGCCCCCCACGCCTCGCGTGCCGGGCGGCCCCGGGTCCTCCGGAGGACCGGGGGAGCACCGCGCCGCCCCGAGCCGTCTCGACGGCCGGAAGGCGGCGATCCTCACCGCGATCGTGCGTGAGTACGTCAACCACGCGGAACCGGTCAGCTCCAAGCGTGTGACCGAGACAACCGCACTCGGGGTGTCCGCGGCCACGATCCGCAACGAGATGGCGGCGCTCGAGGACGCCGGCTACATCGCCCAGCCCCACACGTCGGCCGGACGGGTGCCCACCGACAAGGGCTACCGCTACTTCGTGGACACCCTGGACGAGCTGCACCCGGTCGAGGAACCCCAGCGGCTCGCCGTCCAGGGCTTCCTGTCCCAGGCCCGGGACCTCGAGGATCTGCTGCGTCGTTCCACCCGTGTCCTCGCCCAGCTCACCCGCTACGCGTCGCTGGTGCTCGCACCGGCACTGGACCGCTCGCGGCTGAAGCTCGTCGAGCTGGTGTCGCTCGGCCCGCAGCTGGTGATGCTGCTGCTGATCGCCGACACCGGCCGGGTGGAGAAGCGCATCCTCGAGCTGCCCGAGACCGTCTCCGACGTCGACGTGCAGCGTGTCCGCACGATCGTGAACGAGACCGCGGTCGGTCTGCGGATGGCCGAGGTACCCGCGGCCGTCTCCGGGCTGGTCGACGCCGCCCCGGCCGACCTGCGCGAGCTGCTGTCGCAGCTGTCGGACGCGGTGAGCCACGATCTCGTCCGCCCGCCGGTCGAGCGGGTCTTCGTCGGCGGTCAGGCCGCGTTGGCCGGCCAGCCGGGCTTCGAGACGGGCGAGCTGCACCGGCTGTTCGAGCTGCTCGAGGAGCAGGCGACGCTCGGGCAGGTGCTGGCCGAGTCCGCCGAGCTCGACCGTCCGCTGGTGCGGATCGGCGAGGAGAACGAGCCGGTCGAGGGCCTGCGCGTCGCGTCGATCGTCGCCACCGGCTACGGCGACGAGGCTCCGGGGTCGCTCGGGGTCCTCGGCCCGACCCGCATGGACTACCCGTCGGTGCTCGCGGCGGTGAAGGCCGTCGCGGATCACCTCCAGTCGTCGCTGACGTCGCTCAGCGACAGCTGAGGCGGACCGGATGGCGGACCTCTACCGGCTCCTCGGCGTGACACGCGACGCCGACCAGGACGAGATCAAGCGTGCCTACCGGCGCAAGGCCCGCGAGCTGCACCCGGATGCGGGCGGCGACGAGGAGGCCTTCAAGGAGGTCACCCGCGCCTACGAGGTGCTGTCCGACCCCGAGACGCGGGCGCGCTACGACCGCTTCGGAGAGGAGGGTCTGCGCGGCGCCGGCGCCCGGGGCGGTGACCCCTTCGGGGGCGGTGGCTTCGGGGGGATCGAGGACGTCATCAACGCCTTCTTCGGCGGCGGCGATCCGTTCGGGACCAGCCGCGGACGCCCGCGGCGTGACGCCTCCGGACGCGACGTGCTGGTCGGCGTCGAGGTCGACCTCGAGGAGGTCGCCACCGGGACGACCCGCGAGGTCGAGGTCGACGTCGCCGCGGCCTGCGACGCCTGCGACGGCACCGGGTCGTCGTCCGGCAGCGGACCGACCCGTTGCCCGACGTGCGGCGGCAGTGGGCAGGTCCGCCGTGTCGTGCGCTCGGCGTTCGGTCAGCTCGCGACCGCGCGCCCCTGCGCGGACTGCGGCGGGAGCGGGACCTCGGTGGGCGACCCCTGCACCGTCTGTCGCGGCGACGGGCGCGTCCGGGAGCACCGGACGCTGTCGGTCGAGATCCCGACCGGGGTCGAGACCGGTGACCGGCTGCGCCTCGCCGGGGAAGGGGAAGCCGGTCGACGGGGCGCGTCCCCGGGCGACCTGTACGTCGAGATCAAGGTCCGACCGCACGAGGTGTTCACGCGCGAGGGCCGCGACCTGTGGTGCGACGTCAGCGTGCCGTTCGTGCACGCGGCCCTGGGAGCGACCCTCGACGTCCCGACGATCCGGGGCGAGACCGTCGCGGTGGACCTGCCGGCAGGGACCCAGCCGGGCGACGTGCTCGACGTGCGACGGCAGGGGATCCCGCGGCGGGGTGGCCACGATCCGGGCGACATGAAGGTCCGTGTGGGCGTCGAAGTCCCGCAGCGGCTGTCCACGGAGGAGCAGGAGCTGCTGCGACGCTTCGCCGAGCTGCGGGGCGAGGAGGCGCCGCCCTCGGGCAGGGGGCTGTTCGGACGCCTGCGCGAAGCCTTCCGCTAGTGGGGCGCCGCTAGTGCCCGACCCGCTCGTCTACGTCGACGCTCCCCCGGACGACGTCGGGGCCGAGGTCACCATCGAGGTCGACGACGACCACCACCTGCGCAACGTCCTGCGACTCCGTCCGGGCGACCCCGTGGTCGTCGGCGACGGTCGGGGCCGGACCTGGCCGGCTGAGCTGGCGGGCGAACGGACGCTGGTCACCACGGGACCTGCGGAGCGCACTCCCGTGCGCCGTCCGCAGCTGCACGTCGTGCAGGCGCTGCCCAAAGGGCGGAAGGTCGACGAGATCGTCCGCAGCCTCGTGGAGCTCGGCGTCGAGCGCATCACCCCCGTGTCGTCGGCTCGCACCGTCCGGGATCTCGACGCGCGCAAGCGCGAACGGGAGCACGACCGGTGGCGCTCGGTGGCTCGGGCGGCGGCCTCACAGGCGCGTCGTGCGTGGCTCGCGACCGTCGACCCGCTCACTGACCTCGGTGCGGTCTTGGAGGAGGTCGATCGGGGCGTGGTGCCGCACGTCGGGGCGGCGACCGGCCTCGCCGAGGCGGCGGCGAGCCTGCGGGAGGAACCGACCGTCGCCGTCGCCATCGGACCCGAGGGTGGCTGGACCGACGAGGAGGTCGCTCGGCTGCAGGCGGCCGGCCTCGTCCCCGTCACGTTGGGGGACACGGTGCTGCGCACCGAACACGCGGCCTTCGCCGCTGCGGCCGCGCTGGCGTTCGCGTTCGGGCGGATGGGTGGCACACGGATGGGTGGTGCACGGGCCAACGTGGACTAGTCACCACGGGGGATTTCCGGGCTGGATGGGGAAGACCGCGTACGCAGACGGCGGTCGAGTTGTTACCGTGCGTGACAGGACGGCGATGCGCGCCGTCCCAGGGAACGGGATCATGGCCGACACCTCGAGCGTCACCGCGACCACGTACGCCGAGGCGCTCGGGGAGCGGCTGCGCGACGTCCGGACGCAGCAGGACCTGTCCCTCCACGACGTCGAACGCCAGAGCGAGGGCGAGTACAAGGCGAGCGTCCTCGGCGCCTACGAGCGCGGCGAGCGGTCCGTGTCCGTGGCGCGGCTGCGGGGTCTGGCGGACTTCTACCGTGTCCCGCTGACCGAGCTCATGCCGCCCCAGGGCGGCGGTGCGCCGGCCGGAGACGCGGCCCCCCTGTCGGGGGTCCGTCTCGACCTCACGAAGCTCGAGACCGCCGGGCTCGAGGCCGGCGAGACCATCACGCGGTTCGTCGGTTCGATCCAGTCACGCCGCGGCGACTACAACGGCCGGATCATCACGATCCGGCGCGACGATCTGCGTGCGTTGGCCGCCGTGATGGACATCACCTCCGCCGAGCTGCGCGAACGGCTCCAGGTGGCCGGGATCGTCCCGGAGGACGAGGTCGACGGACCCGACGGCGAATAGTGCGGTCGCGTCGGCGCTGCGGGGCGCGGACCCGTAGCCTGGTCTGCGTTCACGGGCTCTCCCGCCGCGTCGGCGGCCGGGTCCGCGGCGCTAGACTCGGCCGGACATCGTCCACGGAGGAGCCGCACCACCACCTTGGCCACACCGAGCACCTCGTCGTCCTCGTCGGAGACCACCACGTCGGTGCGGGTTCTGGTGCCCGGCGAGCATTCGATGGTCGCCCTGCTGGGCACCCGTGACGAGCTCCTGCGGCTGGTCGAGGACGCCTTCTCGTCGGCGATCCACGTCCGGGGCAACGAGATCACGGTCACCGGCCGGCCCGACGAGGCCGAGCGGGTCGCTCAGCTGTTTGAGGAACTGATCCTCCTGCTCGGACAGGGCCAGCCCCTGGACAAGAGCGCGGTCGGGCAGACGATCCGCATGGTCAAGTCCGAGAGCGACGAACGCCCCTCGAGCGTGCTCAGCCAGACCGCGCTGTCGCACCGGGGACGCACGATCCGTCCGAAGACCCTCGGACAGAAGCGGTACCTCGACACGATCGACGACCACACGGTGACCTTCTCGATCGGCCCCGCGGGGACCGGCAAGACCTACCTGGCGATGGCCGCCGCCGTGCAGGACCTGCGCGATCGTGAGGTCAACCGGCTGGTGATAACGCGCCCCGCCGTCGAGGCCGGCGAGAGCCTCGGGTACCTGCCCGGGACGCTCCAGGAGAAGATCGATCCCTACCTGCGCCCCCTGTGGGATGCGCTGCACGACATGATGGACGCCGACGAGCTGGTGGCGCACGTCGACCGCGGCACGATCGAGGTCGCGCCCCTGGGCTACATGCGTGGCCGGGCGCAACCACTGTCGACCCCGGTCGCGACCCCGACGGGATTCCGCCCGATCGGTGAGCTGGAGGTCGGCGACCTCGTCGTCGGGTCAGACGGACGGCCGACCCCTGTGCTCGGCGTCTTCCCGCAGGGTCGCAAGCCCGTCTACCGCGTCTCCACCCAGGACGGTGCCTCGACGCTGTGCTGCGGGGAGCATCTGTGGGCCGTCCAGACACGTCACGATCGCTACCGGGGTAAGCCTCCGCGCGTGCTCGAGACCAGGCAGATGATCGGCCGTCTCCGGGCCGCTCATTACCACCGCTACGAGCTGCCACTCGTGGCAGCGGTCCAGTACGTCGAACGTGAGGTGCCGATGGACCCGTACGCCCTCGGTCTGCTCCTCGGCGACGGTCACACGGCAGGGCTCACCGGAGGCGCGCCCCGGCCCGGAAGTGGAACGGACCACGGCTCCGTCCAGCATGGCGGCGGCGGTCGAGGCGTCCTGGTTGAGGACCGTGTGACGGACGAGATGCCGCCAACTGATCCGGCCACCAGGTGCGTGCCGGCCGCCTACCTCGTCAACAGCGTGAGGGTCCGCCACGCCCTGCTGCAGGGGCTGCTCGACAGCGGCGGCGGGAAGGTGACCCAACGGGGAACGACCTCTCGGATCGGCTTCGCGACCAGCTCGGAACCGCTGCGACACGGCGTCACGGAGCTCGTCCGGTCGCTGGGAGGCGTCGCGTACCCCCGACTGCGGGATCCGCACGTTCTCGACATCCGGCTGCCCGCACCCCTGGAACCGTTCCGGCTCGTACGCAAGGCGGAGATCTACGGTCGGACCGGGGGCGGCCGCCCCATGCGGTTCATCGACTCGATCGAGCCGGAAAGCGAGCAGGAGACGGTGTGCATCCAGGTCGCGGCGGCCGACTCCCTGTACGTCACGGAGGACTTCCTGGTCACCCACAACACGCTCAACAACTCGTTCATCGTGCTGGACGAGGCGCAGAACACCACCGCCGAGCAGATGAAGATGTTCCTCACGCGGATCGGGTTCGGATCCCGGGCGGTCGTCACCGGGGACATCACGCAGATCGACCTGCCGTCCGGGCGGCACTCCGGACTGCGCGTCGTCCGCGACATCCTCGAGGACATCGAGGGCATCGGCTTCTGCTACCTCGGCGCCGCCGACGTGGTCCGTCACCCGATCGTGCAACGCATCGTCGAGGCCTACGAGCGCCACACCGCGGAGACCGAACGCGCCAAGCGCCGCCGGTCGGGGAGTGATCGCGGTCGATGAGCGTGTTCGTCGCCGACGAGCAGTCCCGCCCCGTCGACATCGAGGAGCTGTCCGCCCTGGCCGAGCACGTGCTGCGCGAGCAACGCGTGCCCGAGGACATGGAGCTGTCGCTGCTGCTCGTCGACGAGGAGCACATGGCCCGGCTCAACGAGGAGCACCTCGACGGCGCCGGGCCCACGGACGTGCTGGCCTTCCCGATCGACGCACCCGGCGAGACCCCCGAGGGCGTGCCGGCGATGCTCGGTGACGTCGTGCTGTGCCCGGCCGTGGCGGAACGTCAGGCCCCGGACGGGGCGGCGGCAGAGCTGAGGATGCTGACCGTCCACGGGATCCTGCACCTGCTCGGGATGGACCACGCCGACCCCGGAGAGGAACGCGAGATGTTCGGGCGCACCGACGAGCTGTTGGCGTCGTTCGGAGCGGCATCCTCCGGTGGGGGGACCGGGGCGGGAGGGACGGCTCGATCGTGACGTTGCTGTGGGGGTTGGTCGGCGTCGGGATCCTCGTCGCGCTGACGGCGCTGCTGGCCGCAGCCGAGACCGTCATCACGCGCATGGGGGTCGTGCGGGCGCTGCGTCTGCAGGAGGACGAGCGCCGCGGCGCGCGCCGGTTGCAGTGGCTGCTCGAGCATCCGGCCCGCGGCCTCAACGTGATACTGCTGCTCACGCTCGTGAGCCGCATCGCCGCCGCGGGCCTGCTCACGCTGTTGGTCGTCGACGCGGGCGGATGGGTCGTGGCCCTCGGCCTGGTGGTCCTCGTCCTCACCAGCTTCGTGCTGGCGGAGGTCGCTCCCCGGACGTACACCCTGCACCACCTCGACCGCGTGGGGCTCCTCGTCGCGCCGCCGCTCCGGGAGGTCACGCGTGCGCTGGGGCCGCTGGTCCGGCCGTTCGTGCGCGCCGGGAGCGCCGCCGTGGCCCGCACCCGGACGGGTCCGTTCACCTCGGACGAGGAGCTGCGCCGGCTGATCGGCACGACCGACGAGGAGGACGTGACCGAGATCGAGGAGGACGAGCGGGCGATGATCCACTCGATCTTCGAGCTCGGCGACACGATCTGCCGCGAGATCATGGTGCCGCGCCCCGACATGACGATGGTCAGCGTGCACGAGGACCTGCAGACCGTCGTCGACACGATCGTCCGGGAGGGCTACTCGCGGATCCCCGTCTGGGGCGACGTGCGCGACGACATCGTCGGCATCGTCTACGCCAAGGACGTCCTGCAGCGGCTGGCCGAGGGCGGCGAGCAGTGGTCGGACCTGCTGCGCGAGCTGACGTTCGTGCCGGAGACCAAGCGGGCCGACGACCTCCTGCGCGACCTGCAACGCATGAAGGTGCACCTCGCGCTGGTCGTCGACGAGCACGGGGCGGTCGACGGCCTGGTGACGATCGAGGACATCCTCGAGGAGATCGTCGGCGAGATCGTCGACGAGTACGACCGTGAGGAACCGCCGATCGTCCGGCTGGGCGGGGGGCGCCTGCGGGTCAGCGGGCGGCTGACCGTCCACGACCTGAACGAGATCCTCGGGTCGGACCTGCCCGAGGACGAGGGGTGGGACACGGTCGGTGGGTTGGTCATCGGGCTCCTGGGGCGCGTGCCCGCGCCCGGCGAGGCGGTCAACGCCGCCGGCATGACGTTCGTCGCCGAACGGGTCCAGGGACGGCGGGTCAGCAAGGTGTTGGTCACCCAGCGCGCCGACGAGGAGGTCGCTGCTCGAGCGGCCGGATCGACGGAGTGGAGATGATGAGAGGCGGAGAGACGGTCGACGAGGCGGACCTGCTGCGGCGGGCTCGCTCTGCGCGAGAGGGTGCGTACGCGCCCTACACCGGGTTCCGGGTCGGGGCGGCGGTGGCGACCGAGGACGGCCACGTGGTCGAGGCGGCCAACGTCGAGAACGCCTCGCTGGGCCTGTCGGTCTGCGCCGAGCGCAACGCGCTCCAGCAGCTGGCCGGATCCGGGGTCCGGTCGCCGGTCGTGGCCGTGGCGGTGGTCGGGGACGGGGACGATCCGTGCACCCCGTGCGGCGCGTGCCGGCAGGCGATCCTCGAGTTCGGTGCGGACGCGGTCGTGTACGCGAGCGGCGACGGTGGGCGGCCGCTGGTCGCGTCGATCAAGGAGCTGCTGCCGCACGCGTACGGGCCGCGGCGGTTCGCCCAGGGCCGCGAGCTGTAGGCGTGGCCCGCGAGCTCGACCTCGAGGCGATCCTCGCCGGCGGTGACGAGGGCCCGCCCATGGAGGAGGGGCACCGGTCGGGGATCGTCGCGCTCGCCGGGCGCCCGAACGTGGGCAAGTCGACGCTGCTGAACGCGATGGTCGGCGAGCGCGTCGCGATCGTGACCGACGTTCCCGGGACCACCAGGCACGTGATCCGCGGGATCCTCACGAGGCCCGACCGGCAGCTGGTGTTCGTGGACACACCCGGGGTGCTCAAGCCGCGGACGCTGCTCAACCGCCGGCTGAACAACCTCGTCAGCGATGTGGTCTCGGGGGTCGACGTCATCTGCCTCGTCCTCGACGCCGCCGGCGGGATCGGGAAGGGCGACCGGTACCTGGCCAACGAGCTCCTCGGCAGCGCCGTGCCGGTCATCGCGACGGTCAACAAGCAGGACCTGGTCGACGACAACGAGCTCCTGGCGACGCTCGCGGACGCGGACCAGCTGGGTGACCTGGCCGAGATCGTCCCCACCTCGGCCGTGAGCGGCATGAACATCCAGCACCTGATCGACGTCCTGGGCAGCTACGTCCCCGAGGGGCCCCGGCTGTTCCCTGCCGGGATGACCAGCGACCAGGACGACGAGACGTTCATCGCCGAGGTGATCCGCGAGAAGTTCATCACCCGGGTGTTCGAGGAGGTCCCGCACTCGATCGCGGTGATGGTGGACGAGGTCGAGGACGTCCCGCCCGAGGACGGTGAGGGCGACGCCATGGTGGCGATCGACGCGTCGATCTACGTGGAGCGTGACAGCCAGAAGGGGATCGTGATCGGTCGGGGCGGTGCGGTCCTGCGCGAGGCCAACACGCAGGCCCGCAAGGACCTCGAGGATCACTTCGGTCGCAAGGTGTACCTCGACGTCCGCGTCAAGGTCGCCAAGGAGTGGCAGACGGACGCCAAGCGCCTGGACCGCCTCGGGTTCTAGCGCGGGCACGAGCCGGTCTGGCGCCCGGCTAGCGCCGAGTCCCGTCGGCCCCGAGTCCGGGTTCCCGGTCGGTCCGGGTCTCGTCGTAGCGGTCGGGTTCGAGGTAGACGAACTCGGCCGCCGGCACCTGCTCGCGGATGCGGCCCTCGATCTCGTTCAGCGCGGTGGCCACCTCGGCGAAGGTCAGTTCCGGCTCCAGCTCGACCTTGCCCGCGACCAGGAGCTCCTCGGGGCCGAGGTGCTGGGTGCGGACGTGGATCAGGCGTCGGACGTGCGCCCCGCCCTCGATCGCTCGGCGGATCGCCGCCAGGTCCGCCGTCGATGCGGCCTCGCCGACGATCAGGCTCTTCATCTCGATCGCGAGGAGGACCGCGATCAGGGTCAGCAGCACGCCGATCGCGATGCTGCCCAGCGCGTCCCACCGCGCGTCGTGGGTGAGCTCGGCCACCCCCACACCGATCAGTGCGAGCACCAGACCGATCAGCGCCCCGAGATCCTCGAGCAGCACGACGGGCAGCTCGGGGGTCTTGGCCCGTCGGATGAACTGCCACCATCCCCGTCGTCCGCGCACGCGGTTGGACTCCACGATCGCGGTGCGGAACGAGTACGTCTCCAGCACGATCCCGGTGAGCAGGACCCCCACCGGCCACCACGGCGAGCCGAGCTCGTGGGGGTGCCGCAGCTTCTCGACGCCCTCGTACATCGCGAACATCCCGCCCAGCAGGAACAGCACGACGCTGACCACGAAGGCGTAGAAGTACCGCACGCGTCCGTACCCGAAGGGGTGTTCGCGGGTCGCGTCCCGCCGTGCCCGACGTCCTCCGAGGAGCAGGAGCCCCTGGTTGGAGGAATCCGCGACCGAGTGGATCGACTCGGCCAGCATCGACGGTGACCGGGTGAACAGCCACGCGACGAACTTCGCCACCGCGATGCCCGCGTTGGCGAACAGCGCCGCCAGGACCGCCTTCGTTCCCCCTCCTGCTGCCACGTTCCAGCCTCCTACGAGCGGTCGGCGTCGTCCTCGACGTAATCGGGTCGATCCGGGTCCTCGGGGCGCGGGACGTCCGGCTCGATCGAGATGACCCGGGCCGGCGGGACCGCGTCGCGGATCGCGCCTTCTATGCGGTCGATCGTGAGGGCGACCGACCGGGCGTCCAGGTCCGGGTCCATCACCACCTTCGTCTCGATCAGCAGATCCTCGGGACCGAGGTGCATCGTGCGCAGGTACTCGACCTCGCGCACCTCGGCGTCCTCGTCGATGATGGTGCGGATCCGCTCGCGCTGTTCCTCGGACGCGGCCTCGCCGAGCAGCAGCGACTTCATCTCGGTCGCGAGGATCCCGGCCATCACCGCGAGCAGCGCCCCGATCACGAGGCTGCCGAGCGCGTCGTAGACCGGGTCCCCGGTCGCCATCGTCAGTCCGATCCCCGCCAACGCGACGAGGACGCCGGTGACGGCCGCGCTGTCCTCCAGGAGGATGACGGTGACCTCGGCGCGTTTGGTCTCGCGGACGAGGCGCCACCAGGACCCCCGGCGGTCGTCGTCGGCCTCGTTGACCGCCGTCCGCAGCGAGAACCCTTCGAGGGTCAACGCCACCAGGAGGATGCCGATGGCCCAGACGGTGTGCCGCAGCGACTCCGGGTGGCGCAGCGCCTCGATGCCTTCGCGGACCGAGAACAGCGCCCCGAGCGTGAAGATCAGGATCGACACCACGAAGGCCCAGAAGTAGCGCTCGCCGCTGTGGCCGAACGGGTGAGCACGCGTCTCGGACCGGTCGGCGCGCCTCCGGCCGAACAGCAGCAGCCCCTGGTCGGTGGTGTCAGCGACCGAGTGCAGGGTCTCCGCCAGCATCGACGCGGACCCGGTCGCGACGAACCCCACGAACTTGGCGATCGCGATCCCGATGTTCGCCGCGAGTGCCGCGAGGACGGCCTTCAGGTCGCCGTCCACCTCACCCCTCCCCGTCCGGGAGGCGCTCACCGGCGCGGACCGGGAGGTCGAGGTGGTTGTCGGGCGGCGCCAGCGGGCACGACCACCGCGGGCTGTACACGCAGGAGGGGTGGTAGGCGAAGTTCAGGTCGAGGCGGACGCTCGTGTCGGTGTGGCCGAGGTCGGCGCCCTTGACCGTGTCCAGGAGGTAGCGCCCGCCCCCGTAGGTCTCGCTCCCCGACGTCGCGTCACGGAACGGCAGGAACACGCCGCCGCCGTAGGCGTCGAGCCAGTACAGCGACAGCGAGACCTGCCGGCCGTGCAGCTCGAAGCGCGCCTCGGCGAACCGCCGGAACGGTGTCTCGCCCGACGCCGAGTGTGAGATCGTCAGCACCTGCTCTTCTATCGGGTGCACCTCGGCGTCGACCCGGTAGGCGTCCTCGTACGCGAAGTACGTCAGCCCGTCGGAACCGGCGCGCCGGTCCACGGGCAGGGGGCTCTGCGGGTGGTCCGCGAACATCTCGTCGCGGACGTGCCTCCAGCGGTGCCACGCCTCGAGCGGGCGTCCCTCGTCGATCCGGCGGCGGACCTCGGCGCCCAGCTCGTGCATGCGGCGGCGCCAGTCCCACAGATCGAGGGTCGCACGCGGATCGCGCGTGCCGTCGGGGTCCACCGCCACCTCCCGGTCACCGAACGCACGGTAGTCGGCCTGCCCCTTGCGTCACGCGCCCATCGGTGCGAGCGTGGAGGTGGAGTCGACGAGGAGGACGGCGTGACGATGGAGACCGGCCGCGTGCAGTACCAGGTCAGCTACGTCCTGCGGGGCGACGTCGAGGAGGCCGACTACGCGGCGTGGGCGCGCGCCACCGCGATCCCGTGGTGGCAGAACCAGCCCGGCTTCCGTGCGATCCGGGGCTTCTACACCGTGGTCGGTGCGGAGGCCCGGATCTTCGTGCAGATCGACGTCGATCACATGGAGTCGCTGGCGAAGATCCTCAGCAGCGAGGGGTACGGCGAGATGCGTCGGGAGCTCAACCGCTTCGCCGAGGGCGTCGACGCCCGCATCCTCGCGCCCACCGGCCGGACCCCGGCCTGATCCTCGTTCCACGGTCGAACGGCCGTTCGGCCGTCAACGTGACTGGCCACATCCAGCTGGGACAGAGGTCCCATCTTGCTGTGTACGATCGGTGGGGATCCCCGCAACACGTGGGTCCACGCACGTGACCCCAACCGAAACTGGTGAAGGATGCCGACCTCCACGGTCGGATCGGGTCCGGCGACCGCGCTCGAGGAGGGCTTGGGGGGGGTCCTCGGACAGTTCGGCCGGGCTTGGTCCGCGTACCGACTGTTCCCCGGTGAGCTCGAACGACCGGCGTTCACGGCGGCGGTCGCTCGCCTGCGGGAGCGCGCGCGTCAGCTGACCGCCGAAGGGCCGGTCGAGGTCGAGGTGGTGCGCGGCCGCTTCCACCACGACGGGCGGCCGCTGCCGGCCCAGGAGGAGCACGCCGCCCTGGGGCAGGCGTTGTACTCCCGGCAGGTCGAGCAGGTCGTCCTGACCGGGGTCCCGGAGGCGGGCGAGGTCGCGGCGCTGCTCGCCGCCATCGGCGACGAGACCCGTCCGGTCGCCGATCATTTGGAGGACGCGGCGGTCGCGGCCCTCGAGGTCGATGAGGTGGCGCCGTCGGCGACCGTCGGCAGCTCGGACGGCCATGTGCGCCAGCTCGACGACGCCGAGCGACGGCGGTGGGAGACGCTGATCGACGTCCGGGCGGTCCGCGACGAGCTGGAGTCGGCCGCGACGAACGGGGACGCCGAGGTGGTCGACCTGCTCGATCACCTGGCGGGGACCGTAGGGGCGCACGAGGCGTTGTCACGCGCGGCCCGCGAGCTGTCCGACGACCTGCGCGAGATGATCGGTGCCGCGCTGCTCGACCCGGAAGGTGCTGCCGACTACCGCACCCGGTTGACGGACCTCGAGCTCGCCGCGGCGATCGTCGAGATCGATCGGGCGGATCCGGTGGCGACGGCGACCGGGTTCGTGGACCGGCGCGAGCGGGGACCGGTCCTGGTCCGGCTCGTCGCAGCGCTGCACGCGGGGGCAGATCCCGAGGACCTGGCCGACGTCCTGCAGGGTGAGGCTGCTCCCGGAGAGGTCCAGGTGGACGACGATCCCGGCGCGCACCCGGCCCTGGGGACCCTCGAGCGCAGCCTCGTGCTGCAGCGGGACCCCGATCGCACACGGACGGTGCTGGAGGCCTGGGCCCACCGCACTCGCAGCGCGGTGGAGGACCGCGACGGGGAGCTCGTCGAACGGCTCGTCACCGCGGTCTCCCACCTCCTGCACGACCCCGACCGCGGCGAACTGGTGGGAGCCGCCCTCGAGATGACGCTGGATGGACCGCTCGTCCGCGAGCTGCTCCCGGAGGAGCCACGCGCCGAGCTCGACGAGATCGGGAATCTGCTGCGCCCGTTGGGGGACGTTGCCGTGGACCGGCTGTTCACGGTCCTGGCGATGGAGGAGGACCGCAACCGCCGGGGCCGACTGCTCACGGTGCTGGGAGATCTGACGCGCGGGAACGTCGGCGCGCTCGGCCGTTGGGTCGACGACGAGCGTTGGTACGTGGTGCGCAACGCCTGCTGCGTGCTCGGCCGGGTCGGGACCCCGGCGACGGTCCCGCTGCTCGAGTACGCCGTCGACCACGAGGACGCTCGGGTCCGCCGCGAAGCGCTGCGGGGGATCATCGCCGCCCTGGGCAGCGACGCGTTGCCGCTCATGCGGCGGCTGGCGCTGGACGACGCGTCGGCGGTCGCGCGGGAGGCGATCCGGGCGATCGCGAGCGTCGGCACCGATGCGGCGGCCGACCTCCTGGCCGACATCGTCCGTGATGCCGACGCCGCCCTCGATCGCCGGTCGGAGGCGTTGGACGAGCTCGCCGACCACCCGAGCGGAGGGACCGGACAGGAGCTCTCGCAGCTGCTCGCAGAGCACGGCGAGGACCTGCCGTGGCGGCTGCGACGGCAGCTGCAGGACCTGGTCGACGGACATCCGGAGGCGACCACGTGAACGCGACCGCCGGAACCCGCGGCGCCGACCTCGGGGGGGCGGCGACGGAGCTGGTGGTGTCGCTGGCGTCGGCTGTGCAGTCCGCCGGCCTGTACCCACCCGGCCATCCGAACCGCCAGGACGTCACCACGGACGTGGTGGTCCGGATCCGGCGGCTGCTCGAACAGGTCGAGGGCGACGTTCCACCGCTGTTCGTCGTCCGGCACGCCTTCTACCTCGGATCCAGTCTGCTCGCCGCCGCATCGATGGACCACGAGCGCCTGGTGCAGGCCTTCGAGGGCGCCGGCGTCGGAGCGGTCGAGTTCCGCCCCGACGTCACCCCCCAGGACGTCGATGCGCTCCTGCAGGTCCTGCGTGGCGAGATGCCGGTCACGACCCCGATCCTCGGTCTGGCGATCAACCAGGTGGACCCCGCGATCGCCGGCACGACGACCGCGGCCACCGGCGTCGGTCGGAGCGTCGACTTCGCGCGACAGTCCGTCGCGGCGGCGTACCGCGAGGCCACCGAGGGACACAGCCCGGCCGTGTCGACCGTCATGCGGGTCGCACGCCAACTGACCGGCGACGTGCTGGCGGACGTGGACCGTGCGGTCCTCGCGGCCGTCACCGGCGAGGAGCGCTCACGGGCCGGCCGCAGCGTGGACACCGCGATCCTCGCCGTGGCGATGGGTCGGCGGCTGGGACGCTCGACGTCGGAGCTCCACGAGCTGGCCGGTGGGGCGCTGTTGGCCGACATCGGGCTGGCGCTGCTGCCCGACGAGGTGACTCACCACCACGAACCGTTGACGGCGGATCAGCGTCAGGTCGTCCACCGGCACCCGGTCGACGGGGCGACCCTCCTGTTGGCGAGCGCCGAGGGGATCCTGGCCTCGGCTGCGACGATCGCGTTGCAGCACCACGTCCGGGTGGACGGGCGCGGCTACCCGCAGCTGGGGGTCGGCGCCTCCCCGTGCACCGACGCGCAGCTGGTCGGCATCGCGGACGCCTACATCGCGTTGATACGCCCACGTTCGCACCGCCGGGCCGCGCGTCCACGGCACGCCCTCGCGACGGTCCTGGCGGAGCGCGGCCACGCGTGGGACCCCGCGGTCGTCGACGCTCTGGTGGAGGTCCTCGGGACGTACCCGGTGGGCAGCTACGTGCGGCTCGCGTCCGGGGACATCGGGCTGGTCACGAAGGTCAACCGCCGACTCCCCGACCGGCCGGTGGTCCGCGTCGTCCAGGACGCTCAGGGCAACGACGGGGGCGACGAACGCGACACCTCCCGCTGGGACGGCTTCGACTTCGTGTGGAACATCGCCGAGAGCACCACGCCCCTGGAGCTCGTGCCCGGCGAGGAGCCCAGGCCGGGGGACGGGGCCCGTTGACCGGCCGGCGACCGGGCGCCCGGCGGTAGGGTGCCCGGCGGTCTCCGACGGAGAGCGACCGGCATGTCCAACAAGCACAGCGACCTCGGGGTCACCCCCCTCAGCGAGGACGTCTCGGCCTGGTACAACGAGATCGTCTTCAAGGCCGAGCTGGCCGACCGCGGCCCGTCGAAGGGCTCGATGGTCATCCGCCCCTACGGCTACCGCATGTGGGAGCTGCTGCAGAGCCAGCTCGACCAGATGTTCAAGGACACGGGCCACGAGAACGCCTACTTCCCCCTGTTCATCCCGATGAGCTACCTCGAGCGCGAGGCCGAGCACGTGGAGGGGTTCTCCCCGGAGCTGGCGGTCGTCACCCACGCCGGCGGCAAGGACCTCGACGAGCCGCTGGTCGTGCGCCCCACCTCCGAGACCGTGATCGGCGAGATGTTCGCCAAGTGGATCGACAGCTACCGCGACCTGCCGCTGCTGATCAACCAGTGGGCGAACGTGGTGCGGTGGGAGCTGCGCCCCCGGGTGTTCCTGCGCACCACCGAGTTCCTGTGGCAGGAGGGTCACACCGCCCACGCCACCGAGGAGGAGGCACGCGAGGAGACCCTCCGCATGCTGGACGTGTACACGACGTTCGCGCGGGACGTCGCGGCGATCCCGGTCGTCGAGGGCGAGAAGACCGCCGGGGAGCGCTTCCCCGGCGCGGTCAACACGTACTCGATCGAGGGGATGATGCGGGACGGCAAGGCGCTGCAGTCGGGCACCTCGCACTACCTCGGGACGAACTTCGCCGAGGCCTTCGACATCACCTACCAGGACGAGAACAACGAGCACCAGCACTGCCACACCACGTCGTGGGGGATGAGCACCCGGATGCTCGGGGCGGCGATCCTCGCGCACGGTGACGATCAGGGGTTGGTCCTGCCCCCGGGGCTGGCGCCGTACCAGGTCGTGATCGCCACGATCGGCCGGGACGAGAAGCACACGAAGGTCGTCGAGGCCGCTCACCAGCTTGCTCGGGACATCGAGGCCGAGGGCGTCCGGGTGCACGTGGACGACCGTGACGACGCGTCCCCGGGGTTCAAGTTCAACGACTGGGAGCTCAAGGGCGTGCCGCTGCGGATCGAGCTCGGCCCGCGGGACCTCGACGACGACAGCGCGGTCCTGGCACAGCGCATCGGGCGCGACGACAAGGACACCGTCCCGCTCGCCGACCTGGCCGGCGACCTGCCGCGCCGCCTGCGGGTGTACCACGAGGAGCTGCTGGGGCGGGCGACCGCGTTCCGCGACGACCGCAGTGACGACGTCGACGACTGGGGAGCGTTCGAGGCGCAGGTGGCGGCCGGCTTCGCGTACGCCCTGCACTGCGGGCGCCCCGAGTGCGAGGACGACATCAAGGCCGAGACCACCGCGACGCCGCGGGTGATCCCGTCGGGGCGTGAGGAGGAGGAAGGCAGCTGTGTCCGGTGCGGCGAGCCGTCGGCGTACGGAACGCGCGTCGTGTTCGCCCGTGCGTACTGAGATGCGTCTGATCGTGAACGGATCCGGCAGCATGTTGCCGCAGGTGTTCACGATCGTGGAACGGAGGCCCTGATGGCGACGGTCGTGCTGGTGCGGCACGGGATGACCGGCGCCACCGGCACCCGCCTCGGGGGACGCACGCCCGCCCCCCTGTCCGAGGGCGGGCGCGCGCAGGCCGACGCGGTCGCCGACCGACTGGCGGCGTCCGGCGCCACCTTCGCCGGGGTGCACTCGTCGCCCGTCGTACGCACCCTCGAGACCGCGGACCCGATCGGCGGCGCGCTCGGGCTCGAGGTCGAGGAGCTGCACGGCGTCGCCGAGTTCGACTACGGCGAGTGGACCGATCGGACCCTGAAGCAGGTGCGGCGCACGAACGCCTGGCGCTCGGTCCAGCGGACACCCAGTCGGTTCACCTTCCCCGGGGGCGAGTCGTTCCGCGCCGTCCAGCGGCGCGCCGTGGACGCCGTCGAGGGTCTGGTCGACCGGTACACGGACCGCCAGAACGTGATCGTGGTGAGCCACGCCGACGTCATCAAGACGCTGGTCGCCCACTATGCCGGGGTGCCCCTCGACCTCTTCCAACGGTTGACCGTCTTCCCGGCATCGCTCTCCGTGCTCGTGGTCCCGCGCGAGGGCGCCCCGCGGCTGGTCTCGATGAACGACACCGCGCACCTGGTGGCCTGATGGACCTGGAGCTGTCCCGCCCCGAGCACGTCACGGCGGACTACGTGGGGGAACCCGGGGACCGGACGTTCTACGTGCAGGCCGTCGAGGATGCCGAGGTCGTGTCGGTGCTGGTCGAGAAGATGCAGGTCGCGGGGCTGGCCGACCTCCTCACCCGGCTGCTCGCCCAGGTCGACGCGCAGCCGGCCAAGATCTGGGACATCGAGGACATGCGCCTGCACGAGCCGCTGACCCCGCGGTGGCGGGCGGGGGCGATCGCCGTGGGGATCGACCCGCAGCTCGGGCACTTCGTGATCGAGCTGACCGAGTTCGTCTCCGAGGACGATGATCGCCGACCGGAGGAGATCCGCGTCTGGATCGACGAGGACCGAGCGCGCGTGCTGGCGGCTCACGCCCGCTGGGCCGTCGAGCAGGGCCGCCCCGCGTGCCGGCTCTGCGGTCTGCCCATGGACGAGGACGGTCACGTGTGTCCGCGTTCCAACGGCCACAGCGACGGTCGGCGATGAACACGCTCGCCGAGGCCGATGTCCTCGAGCTGCTGCGCCGGGCCGAGCTGGAGCCGGTCGGTCGGATCGCCTCCGCGTCGAACGTCACGCTGCTCTGTCGGGTCGCGGACGAGAACCCCGCACGCGACGTGCTCGCGGTCTACAAGCCCGAACGCGGCGAGGCCCCCCTGTCGGACTTCCCCCCGGGAACGTTGCACCGGCGGGAGGTCGCCGCGTACGTGGTCGACCGTGCCCTCGGTTGGGACATGGTCCCGCCGACCGTCCTGCGCGACGACGGACCGCACGGGCCCGGCAGCGCCCAGCTGTTCGTCGACCACGATCCCGAACGTCACTACTTCACGCTGATCGAGCAAGGCGACCCGGCCGTCCTGTCCCAGCTGCGTCGCATGGTCGTGTTCGACGTGATCGTCAACAACGCGGACCGCAAGGGCAGCCACGTCCTGCTGCCCGAGGACGGTCGGATCCGACTCGTCGATCACGGCATCTGCTTCCACGCCCAACCCAAGCTGCGGACCGTCGCCTGGGACTTCGCCGGCGAACCGGTGCCCGAGGACGCCGCGGCGGACGCGGTCCGGGTCGCCGATCGTCTCGACGACGACGGCGCCCCGGTGGCCGGCCGGATCCGCGACCTGCTCGCACCGGCGGAGGTCGCAGCGCTGGCCCGCCGGGCGCGCAACCTCGGCGACCTCGACCGTCTGCCGCGTCCCACCGGCCCGCGCCCCCTACCGTGGCCGCCCCTATGAGCGACGGTGACCCCTCCGCCGGCCGCGGATCCAACGACGACGGGCCGACGAACGACGGGTCGACGAACGACGGGCCGACGAACGACGCCCTGCTCGAGGCCCTCGCGGACGTCGACGAGGAGGCGACCGGACCCGCCCGTGGCCGTATGTACACGGCGCTGCTGGACGCCCAGCTGATCGTGCCGGTCACCGACGACGAGCAGGCGATCCGTGAGGACGAGGGCGACCTGGACCTCGACGTCCCGATCCTGACGTCGGCGGACGGACGCAGCGTCCTCTCGGTGTTCAGCGACGAGGAGGCCCTGACGCGGTTCGAGCCGGACGGGACCCCCTACGTGGCCATCGAAGGTCGCACCCTGTTCCGGCTCCTGGCGGCCGACCCCCCGGACCTGATCCTGCTGAACGCCGCCGGCCCGATCGGGCTCGAGCTGGAGGAGCAGGAGATCGCCGCCCTGGCACGGGGACAGATCCCCCCCGGGACGGCGGGGGACGAGCCCGCCGGGACGCAGCTGCGGATCGGGACTCCCGACGCCGACGACATCCCCGTCGGGCTCGTGCCGGCGGCTCGCGACGCCCTGGCTGCCGATCCCGGTCTGGTCGAGGGGTACCTGCTGACCGTCGCGTCCGAGGACGGTGAGGAGTCCCGGATCGCTCTGGGCGTCGCCTTCGCCGGGGACCCCGACGAGGAGGCGATCCGAGCGGCGTTCGAGACGGTCGCCGACCAGATCCGTGAGCACGTGGGGGACCGCGGCATCGGGATGTTCCCGCTGGGCGAGACCCTCCTGGAACGGCTGCGGGGATCGGTCGAGCCGCTGTACGAAGCGGGCTGACGTGCTGAACCGACGGGAGGTCGCGGCGGCGATCGAGGCCACGATCCTCGGCCCGGACGTCACCGAGACCGACGTTCGCCACGTGTGTGCCGCGGCGCTCGTGAACCAGGTCCGGGGCGTGTGCGTCCCGCTGGAGCACGTTCGCGTGGCGAACGCCGAGCTGGGCGGCGCGGGGATGGAGATCGTGACGGTGGCGGGTTTCCCGGGTGGTGCGGGCTTCCCGGGAGGTGCCGGCTTCCCGGGAGGTGACGATCCCACCGCCGCGAAGGTGGAGCAGGTCAGGACGGCCGCAGCCGAAGGGGCGTACGAGGTCGACGTCGTCATGGCGTACCGGCAGCTCGTCGCCGGGGACGTGGAGGCGGTGCGCGCGGACCTGGCCGCCGTGGTGCATGCGGCCCACGTCGAGGACCTCGCCGTCAAGATCATCCTGGAGACCGGGGCGCTCGCGCCGGAGCTGATCGACGTCGCGTGCGAGCTGTGCGTGGACGTCGGCGCCGACTGGGTCAAGACGTGCACGGGCTACGGCCCACGGGGGGCGACGATCGCGGATGTGCGACGGATGCGTGCGGCCGTGGGGGATCGGGCCCGGGTCAAGGCCGCTGGCGGGATCCGCACGTGGGAGGACGCGGTCGCGATGCTCGAGGCCGGGGCGGACGCGATCGGGTGCTCGTCGTTCCTGGCGATCCTCGACGGCGCCCCTCGCTGAGGCACTCCGGATCGACGTACTCGCTACGTGGGGTGGGGACCCCGCAGCGGTACGTTCGCGGACGTGGCGCTCTACCGTGATCAGGGCATCGTCCTCCGGACCTGGAAGCTGGGGGAGACCGACCGCATCCTCAACATCGTTGCCCAGGGTCGCGGCAAGGTGCGGGCGGTCGCCAAGGGCATCCGTCGCCCCGGCTCGAAGTTCGGCGGTCGGCTCGAGCCGTACTCGCACGTCGACCTGCAGCTGTACGAGGGTCGCAACCTCGACATCGTGCGGGACTGCGAGCTGATCGCACCGCACGCGGAGGTGCGGGCCGACTTCGCGCTGTCCGCCTGCGCGGCCACGATGGCCGAGGCCACCGATCGCGTCGTTCAGGAGGGCGAGCGCAACCTCCCGGTCTTCATGCTGCTGCGGGCCGGCCTGCGGGCGCTGCAGGCGCAGCCCCCGTACCCGGCGATCTTCGTCGACGCGTTCCTGCTGCGGCTCGCGTCCGCCGCCGGGTTCCACGTGTTCACCCGGGCGTGCGCCCGCTGTCGCTCCGACGGGCCACACCCGTTCCTGTCGGTCGCGCAGGGCGGGATGCTCTGCCGGGACTGCACTCCCACCGGCACCAAGGCGCTGGATCCCCGCACGATCGAGCTGATCGAACTGCTCGCCGGCAACGACTGGCGCGGCCTCCCGCAGATCGCTGACGACGTCGGTCCGCGTCGGACGGCGGCGTCGTTCGCCCGGGCGTTCGTGGAGTACCACCTGGAACGGCGGCTGCGTTCGTACCCGCTCGTCCCACGCTGACCACCGTTCAGCAGGACGAGCGGTCGGCGGTTGCGGCGGTTGTCGCGGTTGTGGGATCCACAACCGCCGCATCCCAGGTTCATGGGATCACCAGCAGGAGAAGGCAGCAGAGGGGTCGAACCTCTGCACCGACGGGGGTCGACTGGTGATCCGACGAAGGGGCCACGACATGCGGGAGGTCCATCTCCGTTCGACGGCAGTGCTGGTGGGGTTGCTCGTGCTGGCGGTCGCGTGCACCGGCACGCCCCCGAGTGCGGTCATCGCTGAGTCTCCAGACGACGGTGCCGACGCGGCGATCGACAGCACCGAGGAACCGACCTCGTCCGAGGACGCCGAGGACGCCGAGGGAACCGGTGACCCGATCGCCCTAGGCGAGGACGAGGAGGAGCAGGAGGAGCAGGAGGAGGACGTCGAAATCGCACCCGATGACGGTGGGACGACCGACGGTGGGACGACTGACGGTGGGACGACCGACGGTGGGACCACGACCGGCGGAACGACCGACGGTGGGACGACGACCGGGGGGAGCACGAGCGGCGGTTCCGACGGGGGCACCTCGGACGGTGGATCGACCGACGGTGGATCGACCGACGGCGGCGAGGAACCGACGGGCCCGCCCGAAGCGCAACTGTACGACGACCAGCAGAAGTACGTGGGCATCACCGATGACCGGATCCACCTGTGCGGTCACGCGGCGCTGATCTTCGCCGACGCGTTCGACACCCGCCCCGAGGACCTCAACGTGTACTGGAACGAGGTCAACGCGAACGGTGGCGTGTACGGCCGCGAGGTGACGATGTCCTGGAAGGACGACGCCTACAACTCGTCGCAGGCCGTCCAGGCCGCCCAGTCCTGCAAGGCCGAGGACCCGTTCTTCCTGGTCGGGGGGATCGGTTTCGACCAGATCCCGGCCGTGCGCGAGTGGGTCGAGCAGAACCGGATGCTGTACATGCATCACATCGCCGTCGCCCCGACCAAGACCTACAACTTCAGCTACAGCGCTCAACCGACCGTCAACGCGGTGGGCAGGGCGTTCGGTGAGCACATCGCCAGGGCCTACGGCGACAAGCCGGTCGGGATCATCTGGCGGGAGAGCGAGAACTGGCAGCCGGGACACAAGAACGGCCGCGCCTACATGGACGACCAGGGCGTCGACGTCGTCGCCGACGAGTCCGTCACCAGCGACCAGCAGGTGTTCACCCAGGAGATCGCGGAGATGCGGCAGGCAGGCGCCGAGGTGGTCTGGGTCTGGGAGAACGCCCTGAAGGCCGCCCAGATCATCCAGCAGGCCGCCGACCAGGGCTACCGGCCCAAGTGGGTGGTGTTCCCCTTCCAGACCACCCTCGACGTGATCGGCAGCCGCGCGCTGAACCCCTCGATGGACGGGGTCGCGAGCTGGTCCGCCTACACGCCGGGCGGGTACAGCGGCAAGTACGCCTACACCGATCGCGGCTACCAGCAGGAGATCCAGCGGTTCGAGAAGACCCACGCCGAGCACCGGGACTCGGAACCCAACGACATCCTCTGGCAGGTGTGGCTCGGCAACAAGTGGCTGCACGAGATGCTGTTGCTGTGCGGAGAGGACTGCAACCGCAACAAGATCGCGGGGATCATGCTGTCCGGTTGGAAGGCGACGGTGCAGCCGAACTGCACCACGGACTTCTCGCACCCCAACTCGTACGGCAGCCACATCGGCGGCCACCGCTTCTTCACACAGCAGACCTTCGACCGCGGCGGCGGCAACCCCGCGTGGCGGACCACCAGCTGGTGCGCCGAGCACCTGAACTGAGGGGAGCGCAGGCATGCAGTGGGGTGCGATCCTCGTCAACGGGGTCGTCGTCGGGGCGATCTACGGGCTGTTCGCCCTGGGGATCGTGCTCGTCTACAAGGGCTCGCGGGTACTGAACTTCGCGCAGCCCGAGATGGGCACCTTCGCGCTGTACGTGACCTGGACCCTGTACGAGAACGACCTGCCGTGGGGCCTCGCCGCCCTGGCCGCGATCGCCGCGGTCGCGGTCCTGTCGCTGTTGTTCGAACGGCTCGTGGTCGCACGGATGACCGACTCCCCGCGTGTCGCGGTGGCCGTCGCCACGGTCGGGATGATGTTGTTCCTGATCGCCGTCGAGGCCAAGATCTGGGGGTCGAGTCCGAAGTTCCTGCCGGGACCGATCAGCGGTCGGGGTCCGGAGATCCTCGGAGTCTTCGTCAGCCCCACACAGCAGATCGCGCTGGTCGTGGCCGCTCTGGTCGGCCTCGGGTTGACCGCGTTCCTGCGCCGCACGGACTTCGGCCTCGGTGTGCTGGCCGCTGCGCAGGACCCACAGGCCGTGCGGCTGATGGGTGTGCGCCTGTCGCGGGTGTCCGCCTTCACGTGGACCACCGCAGGGGTCCTGGGGGCGATCGCCGGTCTGCTGATCGAGCCCACGATCGGCGCCTTCCAGTTCGGCTTCACGACGGGACTGTTCGTCCCGGCGCTGGCTGCCGCGCTGATCGGCGGCCTGACGAACCTGACCGGGGCGTTCCTCGGCGGGCTCGCCGTCGGGATCCTCGATCAGGCCGTCCAGTTCGGCCTGAGCGGCATCGGTATCCCCGGCATCGAGACCGTCGTGATCTTCGCGCTGATCCTCGCCCTGCTGCTGTTCCGGCCGCAGGGACTGTTCTCCGGAACCCTGTCCGGCAAGCTCCGGGAGGCCCTGGCATGAGCGCCTCCGCTCCGACCGCCAGCCGCTCACGCAGCGGTTCGACGCTGACCCGGCGCCAGGTGACGATCGGCGCCACCCTCGTGGCGGCCGTTCTCGTCCCCCCGATCCTCGGCCGCACCGGGGTGCTGACCGACCTCTGGGCGTTCGTCTTCACCCTCGGGGTGACCTACGCGCTGATGGCCCTGTCGCTGAACCTGCTGATGGGTTACGCCGGGCAGATCTCGCTGGGTCACGCCGGGTTCCTCGGCGTCGGGGCGTACGTCAGCGGCATCCTCACGGCCCGGTACGCGGTCCCCAACCTCGTGGGTCTCGGGATGGCCGCCGTGCTGGGGGCGCTGGTGGCACTGGTCGTCGGCGTGCCCGCCTTGCGGCTGAAGGGCCTGTACCTGGCGATCACCACGCTGGGCTTCGTCGTGATGATGCAGGATTCGATCCTGCAGCTGCCGTGGCTGTCGCGCGGTTCGGCCGGGGTCGCGCTGCCGCGCCCCGAGGCGTGGAGCTTCACCTTCGCCAGCAACGCCGACTACCTCGGCTACGCCCTGGGCTTCCTGGTGCTCGCGTGGGTGCTGGATCAGAACGTCACCCGCACCAAGCTGGGACGGGCCTTCCACGGGATCCGCGAGGACGAGCAGGTCGCGCAGGCCTTCGGGGTCGACGTCGGCAACTACAAGCTGCTGGCGTTCGTGCTGTCCGGGGCGATCGCCGGGGTCGCCGGCGCGCTGTACGGCCACCTGCTGCTGTTCGCCACCTCCAGCCTGTTCGATCTCAGCTTCTCCCTGCTGCTCCTCGCCTTCGTGGTGATCGGCGGGCTGGGCAGCCGCCGGGGCGTGGCCATCGCGGCGTTCCTGTTCGGGATCTTCCCGGCGATCTTCGACGAGGTGCTCGGGCTCGAGCACCTGATCGGGTGGGATCTGATCATCGGGGCGTTCCTGCTGATGTACACGTTGGCCCAGCATCCCGAAGGGCTGGCGCAGGCCTTCAGCGAGCTGCGCGAAGTGCGCGCCGCCAAGCGCGCCCGCCGTGGGGAGATCGACGAGGAGGACCTGGAGACGATCCCGTCACTGCCGGATCTCCCGCGTCCCGCCAGCGTGCCGGAGCGCCACCGCCTCGCGGTCGGCGACACGATGCTCGCGGTGGAGGACCTGACGGTCCGCTTCGGCGGCCTGACCGCCGTCGACCGTGCCTCGCTGTGGGTGCCGCACGGCGCCATCGTGGGGCTGATCGGGCCCAACGGCGCCGGCAAGACGACCCTGTTCAACGCGATCTCCGGCTTCCAGCCCTTCGACAGCGGGACGATCGACTACCTGGGGCGCGAGATCGGTCACCTGCCCCCACACACCCGGTCGCGCCTGGGTCTCGGCCGGACCTTCCAGCGCGGTGGGCTCGCCAAGAGTCGCTCGGTCCTCGAGAACCTGCTGCTCGCCCAGCACCAGCTCGCCGACTACGAGATCGGGTCGGCGCTGGTCCACGGCCGGTCGGCCGCGAGCACCGAGGAGCGGCTGCGGGAACGGGCGCACGACGTCATCGCCGCGTTGGACTTCGACAGCTACACCGACACCCCGGCGAACAACCTGTCGGGTGGCCAGCGCCGGATCGTCGAGATGGCCTGCGCGCTGGTGACCTCCCCCGAGCTCCTGCTGCTCGACGAACCCTCCGCCGGGATGGCCCCCGCGGTCGTCGAGAACCTGGCCGAACGGTTGCGTGACATCCGTGACGACCTGGGCCGCACCGTCCTGCTCGTCGAGCACCACATACCCCTGGTCCTCGACGTGTGCGACCATGTGTACGTGCTTGACCACGGCCAGGTCATCGCCAGCGGACGCCCCGACGACGTCGTCGAGGACGAACAGGTGTTGGAGGCCTACCTGGGCGGCTGGCACTCGCTGGACGACCTGGCGCAGGAGGTGTCGGCATGAGCGAGGTCCCCGACGCGTGGGACGGCGACACTCCGGCCACCGACGACGTGCTGCTCGGGGTGCAGGGCCTGCGGGCCGGGTTCGGCGCGCACGCCGTGCTGCACGGTGTCGATCTGGAGGTCCGTCGCGGCGAGATCGCCGCGATCCTGGGCCTGAACGGTGCCGGCAAGTCCGTGACGATCAAGGTCATCGGCGGCATCGTTCCGGCCTGGGACGGCCAGGTGGTCCTGGACGGCCAAGACGTGACGGGTCGGACCGTCGAGCAACGGGTCTACGCGGGGATGGCGCACGTACCTCAGGGACGCCAGTTGTTCCCCGAGCTGACCGTCGAGGAGAACCTGCGTCTCGGTGGGTACACGATCCGGCGCCGCGACAAGGATCGCTATGCCGAGGTGCTGCACTCGCTGTACGACCGGTTCCCACGCCTCTACGAGCGGCGCGGCCAGGCCGCAGGCACGATGTCCGGCGGTGAGCAGGCGATGCTCGCGGTGGCTCGCGCGCTGGTCTCCGAACCGGACCTGCTGCTGATCGACGAGCCGTCGGCCGGGCTCGCACCCGCGATCGTCGAGGACGTGTTCGAGCTGCTGCGGCAGGTGAACGACGACGGGGTGACGATCCTCCTGGTCGAACAGAACGTCGCGTTCGCGTTGGACGTCTCCGATCGGGCCCACATCATGCAGCGGGGCCAGATCGTCCACGCAGCGCCGGTCGACGAGCTGGACCGCGCGGAGCTCGTCGATCACCTCGGGATCGGGCGGCTGTTGGCATCCACGGTCCCGGGCTCGTGAGGTCGATGCGTCGATGAGCGTCGTGTCGGTGCGATCCGAGGACCGGGACGACGACGGCCTGGCGGATGTCGCGGTGCGGGTGCTCGCGGACCTCGACGAGCTGATCCCCCACATGGGCGAGGCCTACCGCGAGGAGATCCCGGACTACGCCGCGCTGTCCGATGACGAGATGGAACGCGAGGTCCTGGCGACCTCCCGCCGCTTCGTCACGGACTTCTTCACGCGGATCGCGGAGGGGCGGCAGCTGGACGAGCTCGACCTGGAGGCACTGACCGTCGCGGGTGGCCGTCGCCTCGACATGGGGGTCTCGCTGGACTCGGCGATGCACGCGTTCCGCATCGCGGGGCGCGAGGCGTGGTGGGCGGTGGTGGCCGCCACACCGGAGGACGAGCAGTACCTGCTGGCCGAGCTCGCCGCCCAGTGGATCGACTACGTCGACCGGGCATCCTCGGCCTTCGCACGCGGGTACCTCGCGGCGTCCCACGAGCACCTCCGACGCCTGGACGCGCGACGGCGAGCGATCGTCGAGGCCCTGCTGCACGCGGCCGATCCCGGTGATGTCGCCGCGATCGCGGCGCAGCACTCGGTCAACGTGGCCAAGCGGTACACCCCGGTCCTGCTCGACGGGGACGACGTGTCGGCGCGTGTCGACCGTGCGCTGACGGTCTCTCCCGAGGACAGCCTGGCCGGATCGCGCGGTGACCGTGTGCTGCTCCTGCTGCCGGCCCCTCCGGAGGACGCTGACGTCCTGCGGGTGGCCGCGGACGCGGACCTGGCCGTCGTCGGGGACCCCGCAGGTCCGGGCCCCGAGCTCCTGGCGGCCGTGCACACGGCCGAGCGCGTGATGGATGCGGCGGTCGGGTCGGGACGGGCGGACGCGGTTCTCACCACCGACGACCTGCTGCTCGAGCAGCTCATGGGGGCTGCACCGCGCGTTGGCGCGACCCTGCGTCGCCGCGTCCTCGAGCCGCTGGCGGCTCACGACGCGGACGGCATCTTCGTCTCGACGCTCCGCAGGTACCTGCAGACCGGGTCGGTTCCGCAGACGGCTGAGGACGAGCACGTCCACGCCAACACCGCCGCCTACCGTCTGAACCGCGTGGAGGAGATCACCGGCCTGGACCCGCGCGTCCCCGCGGACGCCGCGCTGCTGGTGCTCGCGCTGTCCTCGGGAGATCATCGGTGAGTGACGCGACGGAGGTGACTTCGGTGAGCGATGCCGCCGTGGGCCTGCCCGGGCTCATGCAGCGCACCCCGTTGACGCTGCGGATGATCTTCGAACGGATGCGGACGATCCACCCGGACGGCGAGGTGGTCTCCCCGGAGGGACGGTCCACGTACGGCGAACTGTCCGAGCGGATCCTGCGGCTGGCGACCGTGCTGCGCAACGATCTGGGGATGCGCCCCGGTGATCGTGTCGCCACGTTCGGCTACAACCACGCCCGCCACTTCGAGCTGTACTGGGCCGTTCCGCTGATCGGTGCGGTGCTCCACACCGTGAACATCCGGTTGTTCGAGGATCAGATCGCCTACATCGTCGGCCACGCCGAGGACCGGGTGCTGTTCGTCGACGGAGAGCTGGTCGACGGTCTGGCCGAGGTCGCCCCGAAGCTGGACACCGTCGAGACGTTCGTGCGGATGGGGGAGGGGCCCGACCGTCTCGGTGAGCACGACCTGCTGGACCACGACGAGCTGATCGCCCGGTCGCGACCGGCGACGTCGCTGCCGGACGTCGACGAGAACGCCGCGATGGGGCTGTGCTACACGTCCGGGACGACGGGGATGCCCAAGGGGGTGCTGTACTCGCACCGGGGGATGGTCCTGCACAGCTTCGCCACGTGCATGGCCGATCACATCGGGATCGGCGAGCACGACCGGGTGTTCCCCGTGGTACCGATGTTCCACGCGTTCGCGTGGTCCCTGCCGTACTCCGCTCCGTTCACCGGGGCGGAGCTCGTCTTCCACGGGGCGGACAGCTCGCCCCGGAACGTGGGTCGCCTGATCGACCAGGAGCGGGTCACGGTGTCCGCGGCGGTGCCGACGATCTGGAAGGAGCTGCTGCCGCTGCTGCGGGACGGGACGGTCGACGCCTCCTCGCTGGACCTGGTCTTCGTGGGGGGCTCGGCGTCTCCACGCGCCCTCATCGAGGCCTACGAGGACCTCGGCATCGGCTACCTCCAGGTCTGGGGGATGACCGAGACGGGTCCGTTGGCCTGCGCGTCGCGTCCCCGCCGCCGCCACGACGACCTCGAGCGCGACGAGCTGCTGGACGTGAAGGAGAAGACCGGGACCATCTTCGCGGGCCTGGAGGCGCGGATCACGGACGACGACGGCCGACCGCTGCCCTGGGACGGCCAGACCGTCGGGGAGCTGGAGGTCCGCGGGCCGTGGATCGCGTGGGACTACTTCCGGCGTGACGACGCGGACGAACGGTTCAACGACGGGTGGCTGCGGACCGGGGACGTGGCTGTGATGGAGCCCGACGGCTACTTCCGGATCGTGGACCGAGCCAAGGACCTGGTGAAGTCCGGAGGCGAGTGGATCAGCTCGGTCGAGCTCGAGGGAGAGATCCTCGCGCACCCGAAGGTCGCCGACGCGGCGGTCGTGGGGGTGCCGCACCCCAGGTGGGACGAACGGCCCGTCGCCGTGGTGGTGGCCGAGGACCCGGATGAGCCGCCCACCCTCGACGAGATTCGCGACTTCCTGGCGGACCGTGTCGCCAAGTGGTGGCTGCCCGACGAGGTCGTGGTCGTCGACGACATCCCCAAGACCAGCGTCGGCAAGCTCGACAAGAAGGTCCTGCGTCAGCAGGTGGACATCGATCTCGGCCAGTGACGGACGAACGATGATCGGACGGCAGAGCGAGAAGGGTGCATGGTGGATCCCGTCCACCTTGTTGGCGATGACGGCCGTCCTCGTTGCCGGCGTCCTCCCGGCGAGCGCCGACCACCAGGTCGGGCACAGCCCGCCGCAGGGCCCCGCGAAGGTCGCGTTCGCCGAGGACTTTCCGGCCCTGACCGACCACGAGTGGGGCTTCGCCCTCGGCGGCTTCGGCGGCGTCCGTCGGGGGGCGCCGCGCGCCCACGTTCCCGTCATCTTCGTCCACGGCAACAACGTCGACCACGCCGACTGGTACCCGGTCCGCGACGACTTCCGGGCGGCTGGCTGGACCGATCAGGAGCTGTGGGCGCTGTCGTACAACGGGCTCGGCTGCAACAACGGCTCGAGCCCCGCCCGCAGCAACCCCGAGCGGGACGAGGAGCACCGCGAGATGGGGTGGGACGGATCCTGCCGCGTCACCAACAACGACCGCAACGTGCCGGACCTGCACGACTTCATCGCCGCGGTCCGCACCTACACCGGGTCGCGACGCTTCTCGCTGGTCGGGCACTCCCTGGGCGTGACGGTGGCCCGCAAGACCCTCGAGCAGCACCCCGAGCTGCGCCGCGACCTGGTCGCCTTCGTCGCGATCGCCGGGGCCAACCACGGGACCAGCCTCTGTCCGCCCGGGAGCGAGGGCGTGGTGATGTCCTGTGACGAGATCGCCGCCGGTACCGACTGGCTGGCCGAGCTGAACGGGCCGGACGGCGAGGACGAGACCTACGCGCCCGCGCGCTGGCTCACCGTCTACGACGGCAGCGGAGCCGGCGACGTGGCGTTCGTCGGACCGACCTACGCCGACAGCCCCAGGTTGGCCGGGGCCGAGGAGCGCACCTACCCGGGGACCGACCACAACGCCCTGCGAATCCGGCAGGACATCGTCGCCGAGTACCGCGCCTTCCTGGAGGAGGCCGAGACGACCCGGCCCGCTGCCACACGCCGACGTCGACGCTGAGGAGCCGACCATGGCCGAGACACGCTACGCCGACAACGACGGGGTCCGGATCGCCTACGAGGTCCGGGGCGAGGGCGATCCCCTCCTCCTGGTCCACGGTCTCGGGTACGCACGGTGGGGGTGGGAGACGGTGATCGACGACCTGTCCGATCGCTACCGGGTCATCGCGTTCGACAACCGTGGGATCGGCGACAGCGACGTGCCCGATGGTCCCTACACGGCCGCCGAGATGGCCACCGACGCCGTGGCGGTCCTCGACGCCGCCGCGATCGACCGCGCCCACGTGATCGGCACGAGCCTGGGCGGGATGATCGCCCAGGAGCTCGCGATCGACCACCCGGAACGCGTCCACCAGCTCGTGCTGGTGGCATCGCATCCGGGCGGTGAGAGCGGCTACCCGCTGCCGGAGCAGACGCAGGAGCTCATCGCGGAGATGCCCCAGATGGAGCCGGCGGAGGCACTGCGCCGGGCCACCCGCAACGCGTTGAGCGACGGGGCGCTCGATGAACAGCCGGAGCTGGTCGACCGGATCCTCGAACACCGGCTCGGCGACCCGCAGGAGCCCGCTGGCTGGCAGGCGCAGGCGGCGGCCGGTTCCGGGTACGAGTCCGGAGGTCGGCTCACCGAGATCCAGGCGCCCGCGCTGGTGGTCCAGGGCGACGAGGACGTGGTGGTCGATACGCGCAACGCCGAGGTGATCGCCGACGCGATCCCGGATGCCAGGCTCGAGTGGCTCCGAGGCGCCGGCCACCTGGCGTTCTGGGAGCAGCCCGACCGGTTCGTACGGCTCGTGGACGACTTCCTCGGCTGAGCGCCGCGGATCGGGCACATCGTCTCGCGCGATCCCCTCCGTGGCGAACCCTTGACAGCCGGTAGCTGCTGGAGCTACACATGTGACCTGAATCGCCTCTCAGGTTCACGGTGGACCGCGGCGATCGCGACAGGGAAAGGGAGCCCGATGAGGATGAAGCTGTTGGCCCTGCT